>JAYUVX010000074.1:0-6849 GCA_043753855.1 Myxococcales bacterium
GAGCAGACGTCGGCGAGCTGATCGCACGGCTGTCGTCACGCATCCACGGTGCCATCACGCCGCGCGCCCCGAAAGAACGGGGTTCGTGCACCGCTTACCAACAAGCTGTACCGGATTCGCGAGTTCGAGAAGGCTGCAGAGGAGTACAAGGCCGGCGCCCTCGTCGAAGACGTCCCGGTCTTTCACTACAACCTCGGTCAGTGCTACAGGCAGCTCGATCGATACGAGGACGCGATCTGGCACTACGAACGTTTCCTCGACCGTGGCAAGCCCACCGGCGAGGTACGCGCAGCCGTCGAGGCGTTCCTGTCGCAACTCAAGGTGGAGCTGCAGCGGAAGGCCGCAACGCCGCCACGGGTCGAGCCGCCCGCCGACCCCGCGAAGCCGGTGCAACCGCCGGCCCCGCCCAAGGTCGTCACCGTGAGAATCCCCGGTGAGCCGTGGTATCGCGACCGACTCGGTTGGGGTCTCGCAGGTGCGGGCGTTGTCGCAATCGGTGCCGGAAGCTGGCTCTTGATCGACGCGAAGGGCATCGAAGACGACGCGAACGCGCAACCCGGACAAGCCGAGCGAGATCGCCTTCGCGATCGAGCTTCGAGTCGGCGAGTCGTCGGCTCGGTCATCGGCGGCGTCGGTCTCGCCGTGTTAGTGACGGGCGTCGTCAAGCTCGCGATGAGCCCTTCGGACCGAGAGCAGACCGCTACCGCGGCGTTTGGCGTCGGCGTGACCAGCGGCACGATCTTCGTCATGGGAAGGTTCTGAGCGAGCCATGATCGGCACGAGGCTCGGCCAGCTCACGGTCAAGCGGAAGCTCGGCGAGGGCGGAATGGGTGCCGTCTACTATGCCGAGCACGACGTGCTTGGCACACCGCGCGTGATCAAGGTCCTGCTCCCGCAGTGGACGCAGAACGAGATGATCGTGCAGCGCTTCGTCAACGAAGCTCGTGCTGCGGCCTCGATCCACCACCGCAACATCATCAGGGTTCACGACTGCAACCAGCTCCCCGACGGTTCGTGGTTCATCGTCATGGACTACCTGGAAGGTGGGACGCTCGCGCGTTTCTGCTCGTCGCAAGGTGGGCCGCTTTCGCCGCACCTCGCACTCCAGATCCTCGCGCCGACCGCGAACGGCCTCGAGGCCGCGCACGCCGCAAACATCGTCCACCGCGATCTGAAGCCTGACAACATCTTCCTGATCAACTTCGAACAGAACCCACACCACCCGATCATCCTCGACTTCGGGATCGCGAAGCTCGGCGAGCAAGGTGCTGGCGTCACCAAGACCGGGATGATGGCGGGCACGCCCGCGTACATGGCGCCCGAGCAGATGCGGGATCTGCGCGTCGTCGATCGGCGCACCGACGTCTACGCGCTCGGGCTGATCGCGTACCAGATGGTCACCGGCGGATGGCTCCCGTACCAGGGCAACGACGCACCGATCACATACACCGAGCTGTCCGCGGCCGAGCTCTACCACCGGCAGATGTCTCAACCGCCGGTCGATCCGCGGCAGCGCTTCACCGGCGTCCCCGAGCGATGGGCCGACGCGATCCTCGCCGCGATCAACCCCGATCCCGCGCGGCGACCTCAAACCGCGCGGGCGTTCGCGATCATGCTCGCCGAGGCGACGCCCGGCGACGCGTTCACACCGCACGGAACGGACATCGTCCGGACTCAAGCCCGCGAGCTGCTCGACATCGGCAACCTGACGGAGACAGTTCGCGCGCCCAAACCCGCTGGCATGCCAGTGCCGACGTCGCGCTACCAGCTCGGCATTCGACTCGGAGTCGGAGGCATGGCGGAAGTGTTTCGCGGAACGGTAGTTGGCGCCGAGGGGTTTGCCCGCCCGGTTGCCGTCAAGCGGGTGCTGCCCGGCTTTTCCTCGGTTCCTCAGTTCGCCTCGATGTTCGTGCAGGAGGCGCAGATCGCATCGCGGCTCTCCCACCCCAACATCGTGTCGGTGCTCGACTTCGACCGCGATCCCGAAGGACAGCTGTTCCTCGTCATGGAGTACGTCGAGGGACGCGACCTCTCCAACCTCGTCGAGACCGGTCCATTGCCCCACGCGATCACGATCTTCGTGATCAGCGAAGCGCTACGCGGCCTCGGCCACGCGCACGACTTGCCAACCGGAGACGACGTCCGGGGCGTGGTCCACCGCGACGTGTCGCCGCACAACGTGCTGCTGTCGTGGGAGGGCGCGGTGAAGGTTTCTGACTTCGGCATCGCGAAGGCACGCGAGGCCACGGCTGCGACGGCCTCGACGATGATCAAAGGCAAGCCCGGCTACATGTCACCGGAGCAAGCCAACGGTGAAGCGCTTGACGGTGGATCCGATCTGTTCGCGACCGGAGTGATGCTCTGGGAGATCCTGACAGGACGGCGCCTCTTCGATGGCACGACCCAGGAGACCATCGCGCAGGTCCTCTTAAAGCCGATCCCGCGGCCGAGTGCGGTCACTCCGGGCGTGCCGCCTGATCTCGATGCGATCACGATGCGGCTACTCGCGCGCGAGCGATCGCAGAGGTACTCGAACGCAGAAGCGGTCATCGAAGATCTCGCTCGCTGTGTCGACGCGCCTCGGAACGGACGGTCGGACCTTGCGCGTTTGCTGGCCGAGCGCTTCCCACAGGAGATCGCCTCGCGATCATCGAGGCCGCAGCTGCCCGCACGATCAGGAGCGAACGTCTCCGCCGAGACGGTGCCGGCGCGACCGGGGTGGCCACAAGCGAGCACCACGCTCGCGAGCGCGGCAAGCCAATCGGTTGTCGGGCCAGGCGCGCAGCGCAGTCGGAAACGCTGGTTGATTGCGGCCGCAGCCATCGCACTGGGCGCGACAGCGATCATATTCGGCGTGACGCGATCGTCGCAGGAGTCGACAACCCCGACGTCCAAGGCGTCGGCCGAGACGCCAGCGACGACCGCGGTGGTGGTGCTCGAGATCACGACCGACCCCGCAGGCGCGCGCGTCCGGGTGGATGGCATTTCGAAGGGGACGTCCCCGTTGAAAGTGAGCGTCACGCGTGGAACCCGTGTCAACGTCGATGCCGAGCTCGCCGGGTACCGACCCTCGTCGCGGACCCTTTCGATCACGAGCGCCGAGCCGTCGGTGACGCTTGCGCTGGCCGCTGTTCCGGCGTTCGATACCGACGCCGGCGTTGCCGACGCGGCCGTGACCGCAGCGAAACCCGACGCCCGCGGACCAAGCAAGCCACCTGGCAAGACCCGACCTTCCAACGGGACCAAGCCGGGCACGTTCAATCCTAACGAGGTCGGTGGAGACTGATGCGCGGATCCGTTTGCACGTTGATCGCGCTCACTGCCAGCCTGTTCGGCTGCGGCCAACCCAGCGGTGGTGACGATCAGCAGAGCGACGTCGACGCTGGTGTCGACGCCCATCCTGATGCGCCCCCTGGATGCAAGCGCCCCGATCTGGACGCGCCGTGGCTGAGATCGCTGCTGGTGGACTCGGTCGGCCAACTCGCTGCGGCACCTCGTTTCCTATCCACCGAGCGGACCGCCGCGCGCACGTATTTGTCCAACCAGCTCGCCGGGATGGGTTGGACGCCCCAACGGCACTCGTACGCAGGTGGCGAAAACGTGTTCGCGAGCATCCCAGCGACGATGGGAACTGGGAAGACGATCGTGATCGGCGCGCATTTCGATACCGTCTCCGGAAGCCCGGGCGCGAACGACAACGCGAGCGGCACAGCAGTGGTCCTCGCGATTGCGCGGTACCTGAAAGACACCCCGTGCCGAACCTCGCCAGTGATCGTCGTGTTCTTCGATCAGGAGGAGCAAGGGCTGTTCGGCAGCATTGCGTACGCGAGAACCCTGTCACCCACCAACGTACTCGCGGTTCACACGATCGATCAGGTCGCGTGGGATGCCGACGGCGACAAGCACTTCGAACTCGAGTTGCCGACCGCCGCGCTGGAGGCCGAGTGGAAGGCTGCCGCCGCGGTCGTCGGTGTGACCGCGATCGCCACGTCAACCGGCGGCACCGATCATCAAGCGTTTCGCGATCGTGGATTTGCGGCCGTGGGGCTCACGGAGGAATACGTCGCTGGCGACACCTCGCCGTTCCGTCACCTGGCGAACGACACGCCCGCGAGCGTCAGCCCCTACGTCGACTACCTCGTCCTCGCGGCGAAGCTCACGGCGCAGGTTGTGCTCGAAGAGACCTCGCGGTGACAGAGCATCGAACGTAGCTCTTCATCGCACTGTCGAACCTGATCCGAGACCCACCCGTTGGTCGAGGACTTGGAACGTCGGCCACGGACGCAACGCTGAACCGATCAGTGCAAACGAGTGCCAGCGTGCTGCGTCTGCCCTACCCTTCAATGCTTCGCAGCTCACGTGGTCTTGCTAGCGACGGGCGCGGCCAGCCGCAGACACTACCAAGAGGCGACGTCATCTTCGGTTCCCTCCTTACCGTCCTCCCCTGGCGACATGACTCCAAACCCGTGAGCTTCGGCGGGCAGGTTGGAGTCACATCGCATCTTGTATGTTCCACCCCAGGGGTCATCAATGCTCTTGGAGGTGAGGTATTCGTTCAGGACCTCTAGCTTGTCCGGGCAACCTGGCTTGCCGTAATAGGCGCCCCATGACGGGTACGCTTCCATGGCGTACCTCTTGACCGTATCGTACGCGACGTCGAGCTTCGGCAATGCAACACCGACGATCGTGCCATCCGTACGCCGACACTCCGCACGATCAAATCCCGATTCACGGAGGTCGAACGGCGCGATCTCTTTCGCGCCACCAAACTCACCCTTCAGAACGAGCTTGAGGAAGCCGGCGCAGGAGTCCTTGAGAGAGTGGACCAGGAGCGTGGCTCCGTGGGCCCCGGCATCGGACCTCTGCATGATAGCCGTGAGGTTCTTCGCGAAATCGTCTCCGCGGGACCCGCATGCAGAACAGAGAAGACACGCATTCAGGATCGCGACGAGAGTTTGAATGTTTTTTTGCATAGTCCGTTCGTCGCGGCGAACCTCGCCACGTCCAGTGCTCCGGTGGTTCCCGATCGCGGTTTGCCACTAAAGATGCTCGTAGGGCGGCGGGACAACGTACATCTCCTCCGTCGGCGCCGCGCCCGCGGGAAAGTCGGGCTTGAGGCCACGCAGCACGTCGAGGACCGTCGCCTTCCAGTTGCCGGCATGAAGACACGGGATGTAGCCGTACTTCTGCTCGAGCGCGCGGCTTTCTTCCGACATCGGGTGATAGGTCTCCCGGTAGCGGTCCGGACCATCGTACTCGATGAGTGTCTCGGTCGTCCTTCGATCACCGAGTTGGCGCCGCGTAGGAATGCCCCAACTGAGGATTCGCCGGAACACAGGGCTCTCTAGCAGCAGCGGCCAGATCTCGTCTTCTTGCTGCGCATTGACGGCCGGGTCGTCAGAGTTCCGCCAGTCGATGACCGTGAGTCGCAATAGGTTCTCGATGTGGGGTGACCCGAGCAGATACTTCAGGGAGTCGAAGTCGAACCAGCCACGACCAAACTCCAACTCGCGGACGCGCGCGAGCGCCGGACACGCCACGAGCGCGGGCATGTGCGGGTTCCAGAACGGGATCAAACTGCCTTTGCGATCGTGGAGATATGGAAGCGTTAGAGCGACCTCCAGGATCGGTGCGAGCGACAGGATCTCGTCTCCGTGGTCCAGGAATGTCTCAAGGGCCATCTGTGCCGTTCTCGGAAACCCGCGCTCGAACGTGACGCTCATCTCTCCGAAGCGGGTGAGCGGCTCCTTGATCCTCGCCTGAATACCCCCTGGATCGTACGTCATGTAGTCCCTGGCTGGATCGAGACATTCCCGGATGTACTGCGCCCAACCGGGATCGCGCGTCTCGACTGCGGCGGCGAACTCGAGCCGCAGATCATCGCGCTCGGCGTGCGCGACGATGTCGCGCTGAATGTCGCCCGGAGTCCTCATTCATTCACCTGTGGCTCGCGTTTCTTCTCGAGGGATTTCTTGGATGTCGTCTCGACGTGTTGCTCTGCGGTTTGCACCGCGGTCGGCCCCATACCAGCCGCGAAGTTGCCGCTCTTCGGGTGGGCGTCATCGGTCCACGCCTGATTGATTCTCGCCACGTCCTTCTCGCCATCGGGCCCCATCCGCGCGAACTCCTCGTTGGGAACAAACCGCGAGGCCGCGCCGCGAACCTCGAAGGATCGATATCCGTTGCCCACCCGGATGTGGACGGTATAGCCGAGGTAGCGCTTTCCATCCTTGGCAAAGTCCGCCTGGATCCATACGGGGCGCTCCCTCGGATCCTTTTTAGTTTCCCCGTCAGGATCGCGGCGTCGAGCCTCCAGCGCGAGCGACCCAATTTCCGGTGGCAGTTGTCCGGGGCTCCCGAGCGCGCTCACGAACATGTCGCCAGCTACCACCTGGTTATTGTGCTCCACCGGAACCGACGCCTTGGTGGTCTTGTCCTTCGTCCTCAGCTCGATGCGTTGCGAGCCATCAGCACCGGTTGAGATCTCGGGCGTCGTGAAATCGAGCGCCGGATCGAGGACGAGGTGCAGGCGCTTGCTGCTCTTCGACACGTCAACGTTCACGCCGACCGCGCGCGCGCGTTCGGCCACCTGGACATCTCCGTGCTGCTCCGCCATGGATCGAAATTGCCCGTTCTCGAACAGCCCGGCGGGCTGGTTCTGCGCGACGAGCGTGACCTCGGCCTTCTGCGTGTTGGCGAGGACGATCTCGGCTCCGCTGACCGCGTTGCCGCCGGCACCTGCGAACACCCACGTTCGCTTCACGTCGTCGCGCTCCTTCGCGGTCTTCTTTATCGTCTCGTCGTTGGCTTCCTTGCTGAAGAAGACCTGACGCTCGCCGTCCGCAGCGT
>JAYUVX010000075.1:0-6832 GCA_043753855.1 Myxococcales bacterium
GATCACGCCGACGATGATCGGGCCGAAGGCGACGACGTAGGTGCCGCCCTGGCGGGATGCGTGGTCGTGCGTGATCGCGGTGACGATGTCCCCGGTGCCCTGGCCGCCGCTCCTGCGATGCTGATACGGGTCGAACGCCATATGCTGGTCCGGACGGACCCTGCTGGCGCGGAGTCGCAGGGCCGGCCAAGTGCCAGGAATCAGGGTGCGATCCGCAAGCCGACGTTGACCGCGGTCTCGCCGGGAGCGACGGCGCCTTGGAACGCTACCCGCACGTGGCGGGTGTGGATCTCGAAGCCGACCAGCGCGTGGACGGTGACCGGGCTCGCCGACGAGCTATCCGTGCCGGTGATCACCGCGGTGCCGACCGGCAGGTTGTTCTCGTTGATCGTCAGCGCGCTGGTGAGCTGCGCGACGATGCCACTAGATCCCGCGGTGAGGTCGAGGCCGCCACCGCCATAGAACACGAGGGTGTCGAACAATCGCACGCCGGTCGTGAGCTCGATCGGCACGCTGGTGGTCGAGGTGTTGACATCGAGCGTACCGGTCGAGCTCATGTGGATCGACGAGCGGTCGATCGATCCCTGCGCGACGAAGTGACTCTCGATCGAGCCGCCGGAGGTCGTGCCGACGGTCCAGTTGGCGTACTCGAGACCCGTGGTCGCCGAGACGCCGATCCAGCGAATGTGGCCCGGTCGCGACGCCGGCAGCACCTTGTACTGGACGTGCGCGCCGAGCGTGAGCAGCGTGCCGTCGAGATTGTGGATCGTGGTCGCTTCGTAGAACCCGTTCGCGAACACGGTCCATCGCGGATGCTTCCAGCGGCCGAGGTTGACGCCGCTCATCACGGCAAAGTTCACGATCGATCCGCCGAGCAGCTCGTTGGTGGTTCCGATCGCGACGTCACCGTGGATGCCGCCGGCGGTGGCCCCGATCAGGACGTCGCCCGAGTCAGGATCGTAGTCGACGCCGAGCCCGCGCTGTGACACGGCCGCGGTGTTCGCGAACGAACGCAGCAGGCTCGGCAGTCGCGACAGCTTGTAGAGCTCGTCGATCTTGAGCTTCGAGGTGGCGATCAGCTCGGGGACGCTGAGGCCGATGTCCTGGGCGAGCTGCTCGCCTTGCGCGTTGAGCGTGACCACCACCGACGAGTCCGCACCCGCGGTGGCGGCATGCGCGAGCACGGCGAGGAGGAGCGTGCGGCGCATGCGCTACAGGCAGGCGCCGTACTCGGTGCCCCCGACCGAGAATGGTGTACCGAAGCTCAGGCAGGTCGTCGCGCCGGGGCAGCCGGTATTCGACGGCGGCTTGCAGATCTTCGCGCACTTCATGACGGAACCCTGCGTGATGCACGACAGGCCCGCGACGCACGCGATGGTGGCCGAGCAGGTCGCGCCCTGGCCCGCGGTTCCGGACGCCCGGCAGTCGGAGATCTTGTAGGGCGTGGAGTTGTACGTGGCGGTGAACAGATCGCACGTCCACGTAGGCGGGCACAGCGGGTTCGTCGTCGAGGCGGGATCACAGTTCGAAGTGCAGGTGACGGCGTCGGGGACCGGGGCACCATTCGCGGTGATCTGGAGGACGCATTGTCCACGCGGCGCGAGGCAGTCCGCGGTGGTCTTGCAGTAGCGCTCGCAGGAGCGATCCGACCCGCTGCCGAGACAGACATAATTCTTCGCGCACTTCTGCGGGCTCCCGAAGGTGCCGCCACACGAGGTGCCCTCGACACCGGTGTCCACCTGCGGCCGGCAGGCATTGCCCATCAGATCGGAGAAGTCGAGGTCGCAGGCCTGGGTCGCCGGGCAACCGCACTGGGTGTGGACATCGCAGGGCTGCGTGGCGCACGCGGTGGCATCGATGTTGGCGGCATCGATCACCGAAGCATCGACCTGCGCGGGTGGAGCGTCCTGCTGCGCAGCCGGCGGACTCGCGCTGGCGCAGCTGATCAGCGACAGCGTCGCGATAAGCGCCAGGAACCTCGCCATCCGCCCACTGTCGCACGAACGCGGATCGGGGTCGAATGGGAACCGCTGACAGCGCGCGAGATGGGAGTCAGCGTGCTACGACTCGCGCGCGTGTCCCACCCCGCGTTCTCGACGCTGCCGCTGCCCCCGTCGTGGCTGGAGAACCTGGCACATCTCGAGTATCGCGAGATGACGCCAATCCAGGCACTCGCGTTGCCGGCGATGCTCGAGGGGCGCGACGTGCTCGGCCAAGCGGGAACCGGCACCGGCAAGACCTGTGCGTTTGGTCTCGCTGTGCTCGCGCGGATCACGCCGCGCAGCGGGCAGCCCGGTGCGCTGGTGCTGTGCCCGACCCGCGAGCTGGCGGCCCAGGTGGCGGACGAGCTGCGTCGACTCGCGCGGCCGCTCGCGCACACCCGGGTGCTGACACTGAGCGGTGGCAGCTCGATCCAGCGCGAGCGGGCCTCACTCGAGCACGGTGTCGACGTCATCGTCGGCACGCCGGGACGGGTTCGCGATCACCTGCTGCGCGGCCGGCTCGATCTCGGCGGGATCAAGACGCTCGTGCTTGACGAGGCGGATCGCATGCTCGAGATGGGCTTCATCGAGGTGGTCAGCGAGATCGCGCGCGCGACCCCTCCCGAGCGCCAGACCCTGCTGTTCTCCGCGACGTTCCCCGACGCAGTGACCGCGTTGAGCACGACGTATCAGCGCGATGCACTGAAGGTGGTGGCACCGCAGGAGGAGGGCTCTTTGGCGACGCTGCTGCTCTACGATGCGGGCAACCTCGATCGCACGGTCGCGCTGACCCGGATCCTCGCACATCATCGACCCGAGTCCGCGGTGGTGTTCTGCAATCACCGCGAGACCTGCGATGTGGTCGCCGATGCCCTGAGCTTCGCGGGGTTTCCGGCGGTCGCCCTGCACGGCGGCATGGACCAGCACGATCGCAACACCGTGCTGCTCCTGCTGCGCAACGGTAGCCTGCGGCTACTGGTCGCCACCGATGTGGCCGCGCGCGGTCTCGATATCGACGAGCTCGGGGCGGTCATCAACTACGAGCTGCCGCGCGAGAGCGATGTGTTCACCCATCGCATCGGTCGTACCGCGCGCGCGGGTCACACCGGGCTCGCGATCAGCCTGGTCGGCCGCGACGATCGCCGCGCACTCGAAGACCTTCGTGACGGTCCGCTCGCCGGGGTGGAGCTCGGGGCGGTACCGGCCGCCGAGGACGGCCGCGCCCCGCCTCCCGCGATGATCACGATCGCGATCCAGGGTGGGCGTCATGATCGGCTCCGCCCGGGTGACATCGTCGGCGCACTGACCACGGACGTCGGGATCGCGGGCAGCGACATCGGGCAGATCAGTGTCCTGGATCGAATCAGCTTCGTGGCGGTGACCGCGGCGGCGGGACCACGTGCTCTGAACGGTCTCGAGCAGGGCCGGATCAAGAAGAAGCGGTTCCGCGCTTATCTGGTGGCCGCGCCAGGGGCGTCGCGCGGTCGAGGACGCTGACGTGCGAGCAGCTGTGAGCAGCCGTGGCCCGAGGCGCCGCGAAGGTCGGCGGCTCGCGGCTATCGTTTGCGCGTGAAGCTCCGCGCAAGTCTCGCCCTCGCCCTGGTTGCCTGCTCGTCGCATGGAACGCCCGGTCCGGCACCCGTCGTCGTGGCCCCGGCGCCTCGACCGGCAGATCCGCCATCCGCTCCCGCCACGCCGCCGCCCCCCCCGCAGCTACGGCTCCCGGCGGGTGTGCATCCGACCCACAACACCGTGGAGCTGACGATCGATCCGTCGATCGAGGACTTCACCGGTTCGATCACCACCGCGGTCACCGTCGACGAGCCGACCTCGGTGATCTGGCTCAATGGCGACGAGCTTGTGGTGGACTCGGCGAGCATCACGGTCGGTGGTGCGGCGCAGATCGCGACCGTCAGCGAACCCAAGAAGGGCTACATCGCACTCGCGTTCGGTACGGCCCTCGCGCGCGGCACCGGCACGCTGCGGATCACGTATCGCGGCAAGATGCATCGTAACGATGGCGACGGCATCTACACCGCCCAGGAAGGCGGCGACTGGTACGCGTACACGCAGTTCGAGTCCACCGACGCGCGCCAGGCGTTCCCGACGTTCGACGAGCCGTCGTACAAGGTCCCGTGGAAGCTGACGATCCACACCAAGGCGTCGCTGGTCACGCTGTCGAACACACCCGCCGTCGCGGAGCGTCCCGAGGCCAACGGCATGAAGGCCGTGGAGTTCGCGGAGACCAAGCCGCTGCCGAGCTACCTCGTCGCGTTCGCCGTGGGGCCGTGGGATCTCGTCGACGCCGGCAAGACCAAGTCCGGCGTCCCGGTGCGCATCGTGGTGCCGCGTGGTCGAGGTTCCGACGCGGCGTATCCCGCGAAGGTCAGCGTGGAGATCCTCGAGCGGACCGAGAAGTACTTCGGGATCCCGTATCCCTACGAGAAGCTCGATCTCGTCGCACTCTCGATCTTCAACGCCGGCGCGATGGAGAACCCCGGCCTCATCACGTTCCGTCAGAACCTCCTGCTGACCAAGCCCGAGGATCGAACGCTCGGTGCCGAGCAGCGGTACGCCACCGTCGCCGCGCACGAGATCGCGCACCAGTGGTTCGGCGACTACGTGACCCTCGCGTGGTGGGACGACACCTGGCTCAACGAATCGTTCGCGAGCTGGATGGAGACCAAGACGGTCGAGGCGTGGCAGCCGAGCTGGGATCTCGACATCGATGCCGTCGGCAGCAAGTCCAGCGTCATGGGCCAGGACAGCCTCGACAGCGCGCGCGCGATCCGTCAGCCGATCACCACGGCCGCAGACATCGACAGCTCGTTCGACGGCATCACGTACGGCAAGGGCGAGGCGGTGCTCTCGATGATCGAGCGCTGGATCGGTCCGGACCTGTTTCAGAAGGGTGTGCGCGCGTACCTCGCGAAGCACGCGTGGGGCAATGCGACCTACGACGACTTCGTGACTGCGATGAGCGAGGCTGCCGGCAAGGATCTGCGGCCGCTGTTCGAATCGTTCGTCAAGCAGTCCGGAGTTCCGGTGGTGCAGGTCAAGCTCGAGTGCGCGAAGGGGGCGCCGCCGACGCTCGCGCTCAGCCAGCGGCGTTACGCCCCGACCGGCTCGCAGATCGATCCGAATCGCACCTGGACGGTTCCGGTGTGCGTGCGCTGGGGGACCGGGACCAAGACCGGCCGCGATTGCATGGAGCTGTCCACCGCAACCGGGCAGCTTCCGCTGTCGGCGAAGTCGTGCCCCGACTGGGTGGTGCCCAACGAGGGATACCTCGGCTACTACCGCTCCGAGCTCGAGCCCGCGCTGCTCGACAAGCTGATCGCACGCGTGCGCAAGGGCCTGCCGATCGGCGAGCGCGTCGGCTTGATCGGGGACGTCAACGCGCTCGTGCAAAGCGGCGTGGTCGGCAAGGGCGTTGCACTCGCGCTGGTCGCGGATCTCGCGAAGGATCCGAGCCGCCACCTCGTCGATGCCTCGCTCGGGATCGTCGGCGGGATCGACGAGATGGTCACAGACCGCCTGCGGCCCAACTACGAGCGGTTCATCAAGAAGCTGTACCTGACGCGCGCCAGGCAGCTCGGCTGGCAGAGCAAGCCGAACGAGGGGCCTGACGCCAAGGAGCTGCGCCCCGAGCTGCTCTCGCTGGTCGCCGGCGAGGGCAAGGAGCCCGCGCTGATCGCCGAGGCCACCAAGCTCGCGTGGAAGTGGCTCGATGATCGCAAGTCCGTCGATCCCACGGTCGTCGGCGCGGTGCTCGGCGTGGCCGCGCGCTACGGCGATCAGAAGCTGTTCGACCGGTTGCACGCGGAGGCCAAGAAGGTCACCGACCGCACGGAGCGCTCGCGCATCCTGTCCGCGCTCGGAGGGTTCGCCGAACCCAAGCTCGTCGATCAGGCGCTCGCGCTGGTGCTCACCGACGAGTTCGATCTGCGCGAAGGCGGTGGGCTGACGCGCGGGGCGATGTCCGATCCGCGCACCCGGTTGGTCGCGTATGCGTTCGTCAAGCAGCACTTCGACGACATCTCCGCGAAGCTCCCGCCCGCGTACCGCGTGTACATGGCGTACTTCGCGCTCCCGCTGTGCGACGACAAGTACAAGCCCGAGCTCGAGGCATTCCTGAAGCCGCGGATCGAGATCCTCGACGGTGGCCCGCGCGCGCTCGCGCAGGCGATGGAAGGACTCTCGCTGTGCGCAGCGTCGCGCAAGGCGCAGGCGCCGGCCGTCGAGGCCTTCCTCGCGAAGCAATAGCGTAGGCTTGCGCCATGACGACCCCGAGCAAGCTGTCCGCTGCCGAGATCGCAGCCGAGCTGACGTCCACCGAGGGCTGGGCACACATCGGCGGCACGCTGCAACGCACGTTTCAGTTCGCCGACTTCGTCGAGGCGTTCGGGTTCATGAGCAGCGCGGCGCTGATCGCCGAGCGGATGAACCACCACCCCGAGTGGTTCAACGTCTACAACAAGGTGCGTGTCGAGCTGAACACCCACGATGCAGGTGGGATCACGGTGCTCGACTTCCAGCTCGCGCGCGCGATGAGCAAGCTCGCGAGCTAGCGCAGCGGCTTGCGCATGCAGATGCTCGCCGGGAGCTGGTCGTACGGGGCGAAGCACGGCGTGCGCTGGTAGCCGCAGCGCGTGTAGAGCGCCACCGCCTCGTGCTGGACGCATCCCCACCGCGTCTCCCGCCTCGCGCGCGACGACGGCCGTCACGATCTCGACGACCTTGTTGAGCGGTGAGTACAGGTCCTGGACCTCACCGTAGCGGTCGCGGAGCTCTGCATCGAGGCCGGCGAGGCGATCAGGCGCTGAAACTCGGGAGCCGTGGTGGTGCAG
>JAYUVX010000076.1:0-6808 GCA_043753855.1 Myxococcales bacterium
CAGCTCGGCATCGCTGACCGCGATGTTCTCCTTGTCGGCGATCGCCTCGAGCAGCATCTGACCGCGGACTTCGTCAGCGCCTGCCGGCCGCATCTTCTCGCGCAGATCCTCGGACAGGCCCGCGGTCGGGTTGTTGCGGTCGGGCTTCATGCCGAGCATCTGCCGGAGGCGCTGGTACTGCATCTCGACGGCTCGCTCGATCAGCGACGACGCCACCGGGATCTGGTTGTTCTTGATCAGCTCGCGCAGCACGCCCTCGCGCGCCTCGCGATCGATCACCTCGAGCTCCTTGTCCTCGAGCTCCTTGCGGAGCGCGGCCTTGAGGCCATCGAGGGTGTCGGCCTTGCCGGTGTCCTTCGCGAACTCGTCGTCGAGGGCCGGCACGTCCTTGGAGCGCGCCTCGAGAATGGTGACCGTCAACGTCGCCTTGCGGCCGCGGATCGACTCGTCCTTGTGATCCTCGGGGACCAGGATCTCGATCTGCTTGTCCTTGGTATCGATCGGCATGCCGAGCAGCGCATCGCGCATGCCGGGGAGCGGCTCGCGGTCGGTGTCATCGAGATCCACCGCGAACTGCGGCTGGTTGATCTGGTGCTCGCCGATCGTGCCAGTGACGCTGAGCCCGACGATGTCGCCGGCGGCGGTCACATCGCGACCCTCGATCGGCTTCAGCTCGGTGTGCTCGCGGCGGAGCTGGGCGAGCGCCTCGTCGACGGCCTCGTCCTTGATGTCGAGCTTGCGGCGCTCGATCGGCAGACCCTTGAACTCGTCGACCTTCACCTCGCCGCGGATCTCGATGATCGCGGAGAACGTGAACGGCTGGCCCTTCTTGATCGGAGCAGCCTCCTCGACGCGTGGCTCGGCGACCGCGGCGAGGTTGTTCTCCTCGGACGCGCGGACGAACGACTCGCGGACCAGCTGGTACGCGACCTCGGCGTTGACGCGCTGGCCGTAGACCTGTTCGAGCACCGGCCGCGGAACCTTGCCCTTGCGGAAGCCCTTGAGCGCCACGCCCTTGCCCAGGTCCTTGTAAGCCTCGCCGAGCTTCGCGCTCACCGTTTCCCACGGGATCTCGACGAACATCTTCTTCTCGACGGGCGAAACGTCTTCGATGCGTACCTGCATGGTCTTCCTCGGGCTTTACGGAGCCCGAGTGGTTACCACAGGCCAGCGCCGGGTGTCAGCGCCTTAGCCGGTACGTCGGTTCCCCGCCGTGGGGGACGCCCGGCTCGACGAGATCCAGCCCGTAATTCTCGAGCTTCTTGGTGAGCTCTTCCATGTACGTGACCGCATCCGTGACATCGATCATGTGACCGATCGCCTTGGCGGTCAGCTCGTGATCACCGAGCGCATTGAGGACCTTGCGCTCTCCGGAGTCGATCTGGAAGTCCTGCGGCACTACCCGATCGACCAGCCAGCCGAGCCGCGACGACACGTGCGGTGCGAGCCCGAGACGGACCACCGCCGACTGGGCTCCCGACCCCGACTGATATCCGAGCGCGGTTCGCGCGGACAGCGGCGGGGGGCGCGTCTTGCCGCTGCGCTGGCGGGGCATCGGCGTCTTTCGCAGCTCGGGGTTCGATGGTGCCGCGCTCGGCGCGGGGGCCGGGACGTGGTGGGCGGCGATCTGATGTTGCGGGACGAACGTCGCTGCTTGCTGCTGCGGGAGCCGCGCCGCGGAGGGAGACTGAACGAAGTCGATGCCAGGCTGGCCAGCATCGACGCGCTTGGGCACCAGCCGCGGTGCGCCCGGTCCCCAGTTCGCGGTGAGCTCGCGATCGAACGTGGATTCCTCGTCGGCGAGCCGCGGCGGATTGCCCTTGCTACCGGCGAGCCGGCGCGCCGCTTCCTCGAGCTGGACCTTCACCTGCTGCGCGGCTCCATCGGTTTGCTCGCCGACGTGAATGCCCCATGCACCATTGACATCGACGCCGGCCGGTCCGATCGCGAGCTCGATGCCATAGAGCGTGATCGTCGGGCGCGTCTGATCGCGGCTCTCGGCGTACGCGCGCATCAACACGCGCTGCTCGGCCCACTTCTCGGTGATCACCATGACCGACCGGTACTGGCTCGGCGGCGCTCCTGGCGCCCTCAGCCAGGCATCGACAAACCGGATCTGCGCCATCGACCCGCGGAATCATAACGCGGTCCGCCGGACTGTGGCAGCCTCGCGCCCATGGAGCTTGACGCTCGAACGGCCGGCTGGCTCGAGCTCGTCGTGTTCGCGGCCGCGCTGGTGGTGTTCATCGCAGGCGCCGGCGGTGGTCCCGGCTGGGATCTGGCCTCTGGTCATGCCGTGCTCGGCGCGCAGCTCGTGCGCACCGCCGCGGCGCCCCTGTACGGGCTGCTCGCGGATCTGGCCGCGCAGCTCCCCGTCGGAGAACCGGGCTTTCGGCTCGCCGTGCTGGGCGCGATCCTCGGAGCGGCGACCGTCGGAGGCGTGGTGGCTGCCGGCCGCGCAGTGCTGCCCAAGGATCCGTTCGCCGGCGCGATCGGGGCGGTGCTGCTCGCGCTGTCCCCGCCGTTTCGCGATGCCACGGCTGCGGCGAGCCCCTCGATCCTGGCAGCCTGCGGTGTGGTCTGGGCGTTCGCAGGCGCCGCGGCCCATGCGCGCGCGAGCTCGCCGCGGCTGCTCGCGGTGGCCCTCGTTGGCGTCGCCGCGGTGTTGGGAAGTGCGCCGTGGCTCGGCCTCGTGATCGCGGTAGCGATGGTCGGCTGGCTCGCCCGTGGCGGCGCACGTCGCGACCACCTCGCGATCGGCGTCGGCGCGATCGGCCTCGCGCTCGTCGCGTGGTGGCTCGGTGCCGTCGGCAGCCTGCCTGGCCTGCAGTCGAGCCTGTCGGCGATGGTCGGTGAATCCGGCCGTGGCGCCGCCGCTGTGGTCGTCGGAACCGGCCTACTCGGTGCGGCGTTCGGCGCGATGACCGGTCTCGTGCCCGCGCGCTGGCTCGCCCTGGTGATCGCCGCGGCCGCGATCCACGCGATCCTCGTCGATCCTGCACCTGCCCCGCTGCTCGCGGCCTTTGCGGTCGGATGCGCGATCGTCCCGAGTGCCGTCGCGCGAATCGTCCCCGGCGAACGCCGCGCATGGGTGGTCGCCGCCGCCGGGATCCCGTTGATCGGTGCGGCACTGATCACCGGCGCGACCCTCCGGTTCGACGATGCCGGTGCTGCGCCTGCACGGCTCGCCACCGACGTGGTCGGCGACCTTCCGTCGGGGCCGGGTATGATCGTCGCGACCCGAGGCACGGTGTGGTCGGCGATCAACTACGCGCAGATCGTCGCTGGCACGCGCCCGGATCTCTCGCTCGCTGCGCCGCTGGCTCCCGAGGCTGCCGACATCGTGGTCGCAGATGCGCTGCGTGCGAAGCAGCTCGCCGTCTCCGATGTCCCCGCCTTCGGACGCCTTGATCCCGCGCTCTCGCTCGCTCGCGGCCGCGGCTTCGAGCTCCGCGCGGATCACGTCGATCCGACCGGACCGGTCCCTGTCCCGGCGCGCTACGCGTCGGCGATCGGCGAGCGTCAGGGCGTCGCGCTCGCGATCTCGCGGGCGCGACACGAGGCCGGCAATGGCCGGTTAGACGCGGCCGCACGTGCCGCCGGGTTGACCTCGCGGTTCGGCGCCGCCGAGCTTGCGATGCTTGCCACCACCTCGCCGAGCCGTGATCGACCGGCGCTGTTCGGCTTCCTACCCCGCCTCGACGACCCGAGCGCCGGCACGTGGCGGCTCGACCTGCTCGGAGATGATCTCGCATGGGTCGCCGGGGTCGAGCAACCACTCGTCAGCGCGCCACCTTCACGCAAGCTCCATGGGCTATGGCGCGAGCTCCTGATGGGCAAGCGGACGCCAGGCGATCCGGACATCGCGTCGCTCGGTCCTGCCGCCGTCGAAGCGACCCGAGAGCTGCTGAACGCGGTCCGGCCGTGACGCGAGGCCGAAAAAAAACCGCCGGCAGGCCTGGGGGAGGTTGCCGGCGGGACCCGCTAGGGAGCGGGGGTCATGTACCGGCCCCTGGCGCGGGTGGAACGCCAAGGGTCCGATGAAAGCGATGCAACGCTGGTTTGCACATCGAATACCAACGCGATCGGCCTGGCGTTTCGCGGTCTTGCCAGTGGCTCCCGTGGAATCCCAGAGCTCCCGACGGGCGGCGGCGACACACCGCGCAACGGCGCGCGCCAGTCGGCGCACAGCGCGTCATTCTTCCATGGCACTGCAGCTGCAGGAGAATCCCGCATGGCTGAGCAACGTGGTCGGACTCCCAGGACCTACGACGAGATCACGCGCAACACCGTGCCCGAGCCGGACAGCTCGTACCGCCCGACGAGCGATCAGGAACGCGCCGCGTTCGAGGGCGAGCGCATCCTCTCGGGGGACGAACAGGTTCTCCACGCGAAGGTCGCCACTGTGCTCGGCAGCTCCGGGCTGGACGTCAGCCGGGTGTCGATCGAGATCGATGGCACGCGTGTGACGCTGCGTGGCATGGTCACCGATGTTCACCTGCTCCCGCAGCTGGAGAACGCGGTGCGGTCGGTCGGTGAGGTCGAGGATCTCGTCGATCTTGTCGTCGTCGACGCGGGAGCGCGGTGAGAGCATTCTTCCGCAAGATGGCGAAGACGATCTCTTCCGCGATCGGCTCTCCGTACGCGTTCGCGCTGGCGGTAGGTGGCGTGATCCTGTGGGCATGCCTCGGCCCGCTGTTCGGGTTTTCGGACAGCTGGCAGCTCGTG
The DNA here is from genome assembly GCA_043753855.1 of Myxococcales bacterium. Taxonomy (GTDB): domain Bacteria; phylum Myxococcota_A; class Polyangia; order Haliangiales; family Haliangiaceae; genus JABFXX01. Next base: position 4,729 of record JAYUVX010000076.1, read on the forward strand.
ATCAACACCAGCACCACGATCATCACGTTCCTCGTCGTGTTCATGATCCAGAACACGCAGAACCGCGACTCCAAGGCGCTCCACCTGAAGATGGACGAGCTGATCCGGGCGATCGACTCGGCGCGCAACGGTCTGATCGACTCGGAGGACCTATCGGACGAGGAGCTGTGCCGGCTCGAGAAGGAGTTCGCGCAGATCCGAACGGAGGCTGAAAAACAGCCCGCCAGTGACGTCCGCATTCACTTGCGGGGCTGACGGGTTGTTCTGAGTTGACGGAAACGCCCACCTGAGCGCGCGAACCGGCTCGGTGAGCGGATTCGCTCGGTGAGAATTCCGTACATGCCTGGAACTGTGTCATCGGAGCCCTCAGAGGCTTCGGCACACAGCTGGCATGTACGCCGCATATCGGATGCGTAACCGTAGGAGATAGCCATGTTTTCCTGGGCAATTGCATTCGTTTTCATCGCTGTCATCGCTGCGATCTTCGGCTTCGCGGGTGTTGCCGCGTCCGCTGCGGGAATCGCAAAGATCGTCTTTGTGGTCGCGCTCATCTTGGCGATCGTCAGCCTCGTGGCTGGTCGCCGGCCCGCCGCGTGAGCGTCGACGTGGACCGTACGCGGGCCTGACAGCCTGAACGTACTGGCGGAAGGAAAGGCACCTCGTGAACGGAACCATCCTGATCGTAGACGACGACGACGATACCGCTGTGCTCTTGCGGGACTCGCTCCGCAAGCGCGGCTTCGACGTCGATGCAGTCAATTCCGCTCAGCAGTGCCTCGAACACCTGCGTTCCGATCCCGCGGATGTCGTTGTCACGGACGTTCAGATGAGCGGCATGTCGGGCATCGACCTGTGTGCGGAGCTCCGCCAGAGGTATCCAGATTTGCTGCCCATCGTCCTCACCGGACAGGGCGGTCTCGAGACCGCCATCGCCGCGATCCGGGCGGGCGCCTACGATTTCATCACCAAGCCGGTGAAGGTCGACGCCCTCGCGATCTCGGTCGGCCGTGCACTCGAGCATCTGTCGCTCAAGCGCGAGGTCAAGCGCCTCCGCACCGCGGCCGACCGGGACATGCCGATCGATGGCATCGCCGGGTCGAGCCCCGCGATCCGCGAGACCATCGAGATGGTCCGCCGCGTCGCCGACAGTGATGCGACCGTGCTCATCACCGGCGAGTCCGGTACCGGCAAGGAGCTTGTCGCCAAGGCGCTGCACAACCTCTCTCCGCGCCGCGATCATCCGTTCGTGGCCGTCAACTGCGCCGCGATGCCAGCACCGCTCCTCGAGAGCGAGCTGTTCGGCCACGTCCGCGGTGCGTTCACCGATGCGAAGCGGTCGCGCGCCGGTCTGTTCGTTCAGGCAGGTGCCGGCACGATCTTCCTCGACGAGATCGGCGAGATGCCGATCGAGATGCAGGTCAAGCTGCTGCGCGTGCTCCAGGAGCGGAAGGTTCGCCCGGTCGGCGGCGACGAGGAGGTGCCGTTCGAGGCGCGCGTCGTCACCGCGACCAATCGCGATCTCGAGACCGAGGTCGAGGAGAAGCGGTTCCGCGAGGACTTGTTCTACCGGATCAACGTGGTCGCGATCCCGGTACCGCCGCTGCGCTCGCGCGCCGGTGACATCCTCCTGCTCGCCCAGTTCTTCCTCAAGCGGATCGCCGCGCGGACCAACAAGCCGGTCCAGGGCATCTCCGGTTCCGCCGCCCGCTTGCTGATGGATTACGACTGGCCGGGTAACGTGCGCGAGCTCGAGAACTGCATGGAGCGCGCGGTCGCGCTGTGCCGGCTCGACGAGGTCACTGTCGACGATCTGCCCGCCAAGGTGCAGGAGCACCAGTCGAGCAAGATCGTGATCACGACCGAGAGCCCGGGCGAACTGATCACGCTCGACGAGATGGAGCGTCGCTACGTCCGTCAGGTGCTGAACGCGGTAGGTGGCAACAAGACGCACGCCGCGCGCATCCTCGGCATCGACCGCCGCTCGCTCTACCGACGCCTCGAGGAGCCGCGCCACGATGCGAAGCCGGCAGGCGCCACGGATGGCCAGCCTCCCCGCGCTCCGACCTCGCCCCCGTCGGGC
>JAYUVX010000077.1:0-2184 GCA_043753855.1 Myxococcales bacterium
TTGGCTCCGGAGGAGGGCTTCGAACCCCCGACCCGGCGGTTAACAGCCGCCTGCTCTACCCCTGAGCTACTCCGGAAAGGGGACGGTATAGATGCCACCTCGGACCCCGTGGCGTCAAGGTAGCGCCGTCGGATGTCTACCGTTCAGGCGCCGGCAGCCCGGGAGGGGCCTGGCGGATCGCGAAGCTCATTGCGTCGGGCTCGTGCCACCGCAGCAGCGCCTCGCTGCCTCGGCGTGAACCGCAGCAAGCGCCGACTTCGCCAGCTTGCCGAAAGGCGCCGTCGAGAGGACCGCCTTGTCCCTGGTGCGTTCGAGGGACCAGGTGCCGGCGACGCGGCCATCCACGAGGAACGTGGCGGCGACGATGCCGTTCTTGGTGGTGAGCTGCTTGCGCTGCGCGGGCTCGATCAGCCGGCTGTGATCGGCGTAGGCGAGCAGCAGGTTGTCGTACTCCGGCAGGAAGCGCACCGGCGCGGGCACGTCCGCCGCGGGCCGCGGTGCACCGGGCAGATCGAACAGCTCGCGGCCTTCCGCGTCGGTCACGACCACGAGCTTCTCGCGCAGCGCCTCGAACACCGCGTCGAGCTTGCGCACGCCGGACCAGGCTTGCGCGTCCTTCGCCGTGGCGGGCCCGAATGCGGCGAGGTAGCGCAGCACGAGGGTCTCGATCGATGGCGATGCGAGTGGGCGAGCGAGCCAGCGCTCGGCATCCTGGAAGCACGCGTTGCCGGGATAGGCCCAGCGCGTGTCGGTGGGCACGAGGACCAGCGGGAGGTGCATGCGGACCGCGAAGCCGAGCGCGCGATCGTCGTGGTTCGGGAACTTCGCGATCAGGCCCTTGCGCACGGCATCGAAGGTGGCCGGCAGGAGGGCGCGCGCGTGGCCGGTCAGCACATCGAGGTCGAGTCCGTCGACGCGCTTGCCGAGGATCGAGCGCATACCGGCCGACAGCATCGGCTGCAGCGCCCCGCGCAGCTCGAGGTAGTCCGCAGCGGAGACCAGGTGGATCGTGCCGCGCATCATCGTGGCGCGCACGGCCTTGCGATCGTGGACGAGCTTGGTCGACTGCGCGGGCTGAAAGTCGGGCACCCGCGACCACAGGCCGACGAACGCTGGCCGCGGTACCTGCGCCTGCAGGCCAGCGAGACGTTCGATGGCCGCGAGCGGGGTGATCTTCGTGCGCTCGAGGAGGAGCTGCCGCACGAGGGTGGAGCGGTTGAGATCGACCGACGAGCTACGACTGCTTCTTCGCGAGGTACTCACGGAGCAGCGCATCCACGCCGGTCACGACCTTCTTCGGGCCGGCCTTGCGAGCGAGGGCGAGGTCGACGATCTCGCAGATCATCTCGCCGTAACTGCGACCCGACGCGTGGGCGCTGGCGGTGAACGCGCAGCTCTCGGCGAGGTCCGGGTTGGGATTGACCTCGAGGATGTAGGGCTGATTGGTGCGGGAATCGACGCGCATGTCGACCCGCGCGTAGTCGCGGCAGCCGAGCGCGCGATAGGCGCGCATCGCCACGTCCTCGATCTTCCTGGCGAGCACGTCATCGAGATCCGGGACCGGGCAGACGCCCTGGAGCGCGTGGTGATCGCGGCTGTAGGGATCCCACTTCGCGCGGTAGGTGATGATCTTGGGCAGCGGCTTGCCGTACTCGTCATCGCCGCCTTTGAACTGCATCTCGTACAGCGGCAGCGGCTTGTCACCGAGGATCGCGCAGTGGATCTCGCGTCCCTCGACGTACTCCTCGACCAGCGCGGCCTGCTTGTGCTCGTGAAGCATCTTGTCGATGCGGGCAGTCAGCGCGGCCTGATCGTGGACGACCGAGCCGGTGTCGATGCCGCCGGAGGCATCGTCGTACGCCGGCTTGACCATCAGCGGAAAGGTCAGGCCGTGGCCGTGGATCGCCTCCATGCCCTCGACCACGAGGCCACGCGGGACCGGCAGGCCGTGCGCGGTGAGCAGGGCCTTCGCCTGCGGCTTCTTCTGGCAGAGGGACAGCGCGAGCGGGCGGTTACCCGTGTACTCGACACCGAGCAGCTCGAACAGGGCCGGGACATCGTGCTCGAGCTCGGCGTCATCGCGGAAGAACTCGACCAAGTTCATCACGACGTCGGGTTTGTGCGAGCGGATCGCGTCCAGCATCGTGTCGAAGTTGTCGCGGATGTTAACCATCTCGACGTTGT
>JAYUVX010000078.1:0-20455 GCA_043753855.1 Myxococcales bacterium
TACGCGAGGATCGAACGCGAGGTCGGGGAGTCGGCGGCAGCGGTGGAACGTGCCGCGCATCAAGGGCTGCTCGCTGGTCTCGATCTCGATGCCGAGAAGCTGGTGATCGAAGGCGCCCTGCACACGCGCGTCGGTCGCTACAACGGCGCGTACCACACGATGGTCGGCTCGGTGAGCGAGCCGCGTTCGCTCGATCGCCGCGACGGTCAACGCAACGGCATACGAGCCTCCCGCGGAGACTCGAAGCATTAGCGTGGGCCTGGATCGCGTCTCGCTGCCGACCATCGAGGGCAACGTCGGCTGGCGTCCAGGATGATTGGTCTGCGTCGATCACGTAGTTACTGACAGACCGGAAACTGCGAGGTGCCGGTGCGAACCACGCCGTCGCCGATCGCGATCCCAGTGTCCTCGATGACGTTGCCGCGGGTGTCCGTCACGCGCAACGAGTAGGGACCCGGGCCGAGGCCACTGGCCGCGACGAAGTAATTGTAGTCGACGCGGGCGATCGGCTTGTACGCGGCGCCCGGCGCCATCGCTTCGAGCTTCGCGATCGGGTAGCGGTGACTTCGCACCTGGATCGCGGCGTAGTACTGCGACGAGCCGGTCTTCATCTCGTAGCTCACGGGTCCGGTGACCGGGCAGTCGACCTCGCGCCAGGTGATCGGGACCCGGCCCGCGGAGAGCGCCGCGATGCGGGCGAACGCTTCCTTGCTGAGATCGAGGTCTCCCTTCGCACATCCGGGGCACTGGTCGGTGATGCGCACGACGACGTTGCCGGTGGGCCCGGTGACGGCGAGACAGGCGCCGCACCACGCCGCGGTGTCGTAGTCGGCCGCATTGATCGCAGCCACCATCCGCGTCGAATCCGCGGGGAAGCTGCAGTTCCCGGTGCCATCGGCAGCGTAGTAGGTGCCCTCGCCCGAGGCCGCGGGGCGCGCGGGCATGCAGAACGCCGATAGCGCTCCATCGATCGAGACCGGCTCGCCCGAGCCGCCGCACGCAACCGCGAGCACGGCAGCGACCGCGAGTCCCTGGCGCATGCGACGAGGATCGGCTGCCGCGCTACCAAGATCAAGCACCGTGCGCACGGCGACGAAGGGTGGCAGAACGCTGCCTCACACGTGCGAACAGCGGGTGGATCCGGCAGCATGCGAACGTGGACGTCGTGCTGTACCGGCGAGCGGGGCTGTTGCGCTACGCCGCGCTCCAGTTCCTCGTGCTGGTTGGCGCGGCGATGGCGCTGTACGCCGGCGGCTCGTACTGGCACGCCGATGTGGCGGGATATCGACTCACCCGCAACTTTCTGAGCGACCTCGGGATGATCCACGCGTGGTCGGGGCGCGCGAACCACACCTCCGCGGCGCTGTTCGGGATCGCGCTCGCCTCGGTCGGCGTGGCGCTGATCGTGTTCTCGTGGACGTGGCGCCGGTTCGCGTTCGTGCATGGTCGGGCACGGGTCGCGGGCCGGCTCAGCGTGGTGCTCGGCACCGCCAGCGGTTTCGCGTTCACCGGTGTTGCATGCACGCCGTTCGATCTCGCGCTCCACTGGCACAACGCGTTCGTGCTGGCGGCGTTCGCGTTGCTACTCGGGTACGTGGTGGCGCTCGCGATCGTGATGGCGCGCAACGCCGCCACCTGGCTGCAGAACGCCGTCAACCTTGGCTACGTGGTGCTGGTGCTCGGGTACGTCGGCTTGATCCTGTTCGGACCGCGCCTCGGCACCGAGGACGGGCACCAGATCCAGGTGATCGGTCAGAAGGTGATCGCGCTGAGCTCGATGATCCACGTGATCGTGCTGACCACGCTGCTCCGGCGCAGCGAACGTCGCTAGAGCGGGTACTCGCCGGCGCAGGCGTCCGGATCCGACCAGCGATCGATCCACGCGCCGTTGGAGCACTGGTACCAGCCGCCGTCGAACGTGCTCTCGACACAGGCGTTCTCGGGCATCTCGCGCTCCAGTGTTCCCGAGTAGCAGGTGGACGCGGCCGGCGTGGGCGCCGGGTCCGATCCGCCACCGGCCGGGCCGCCGCCGTAATTGGCAAGCGCCTGCTGCGCGTACTGCAGCCGCTGGGTCTGCACGCAGGTGCCGCAGATCTCGTACTCGTTCTGGAACGCCGTGACCGCCGCGTTGATCGTGGTCGCCGCGCGGAGCTCGGGGAGACCGAAGCCGCCGACGGTCGCGAGCTCGTACCAAATAAAGTCGAGCTGCGTGGTGAGCGCCCACTTCGATCCGCCGCGCGCCGCCACAAACGCGGTCAGGCTCTTGCTGCCGGTATCGAACCGACCGCCCACCGACCACTGCGCGATGCCGCGACCCGGTCCACCGTCGTACTCCACGGAGGTCGGGATCACGCTCGACTCCTGCATGAGGTTGCCGACGACGCCGGCCGCCTGCACCTTGGTGAGCCCCTTGCCCACGAAGAAGTTGAACGCGGTGCGCGCGTTGTTGCTGAGCGAGGCCTCGGACCGCAGTGGCGGCAGATCCTCCTTCGCCGGGAGGTTGTCCTCCCCGACCATGCAACCGGTGACGAAGACGGCGAGCAGGAGAGCGAGCTGGGGTTCAAACTGCTTCATGTGATCGACCGGTCTCGCAAGCCGCGGGCCGGCGGCCGGCCGGGTCATTTCCAGTTGTTAGCCGCCGTCCCGTGGTGGAAGCGAGGATCGCACCCTCACCCAGAAGCCCCTGGCAACTGTCGTCGTGCAACCGGGTGCACAACCTCGAGGCAAGCCCCGAGTGTGGCGCTAGCGCACGTCGGTGGTGCACGCGCTGAACCGCCTCCGATCCCGGGCGATCGGCTATACCGGCGCCGTGGTCACCGCGCGGGGGGAACACCCGGTCGAGCACGGCGCCCGCTCGCCCGCCGTCCTGATCGTGGACGACAACGAGCCGAATCTGCTCGCCCTCGAGGCCGTACTACTTCCGCTTGGCTATCGCGTGACGCGCGCGTCCTCCGGCGAGGAAGCCCTCCACCGCATCCGCGAGCGCGACTTCGATCTGGTCCTGCTCGACGTGATGATGCCGGGCATGGACGGTTACGAGACGGCCACCCGGATCCGGCAGGAGACCCGGCTTCCCGAGATCCCGATCGTGTTCGTGACGGCGCTCGACACGACGCCGGCGGACCTGATGAAGGGCTATGCCAGCGGCGGCGCGGACTACCTGGTGAAGCCGTTCGATCCAGACGTCCTGCGCGCCAAGGTGGCTGTGTTCGTCGAGCTTCACGGCATCCGCGAACAGCTCCGGCGCCAGGACGAGTTGCTGCAGGTCCGCGCGCGCGAAGGGCAGAGCATGCGCTCCGAGGTGCGTGATGCGAACGATCTGCGCGGTGAGGCGGAGTCCCGGGAGACCGCCTATCGGTTCCTCGCGGAATCGATCCCGCAGCAGGTGTGGACGTCGTGCCCGGACGGGGCCCTGGACTACGTGAGTCCCGTCGTCGAGAAATACTTCGGGCAACCCGCGACGACGATCCTCGGTTCGGGATGGCTCGGCGTCCTCCACCCTGACGACGCGCAGCGTGCCGTTGCGATGTGGGGACACTCGCTCGCGACCGGCGAGCCCTACGAGATCGAGTTCCGGCTGCGCCGCCACGACGGCACCTATCGCTGGCACCTCGGGCGCGCGGTGGCCGAGCGTGGACCCGGCGGTGAGATCACGAAGTGGTTCGGAACCAATACCGACATCGATGATCGGCGGGCAATGGAGCTCGAGCTGCGAGCGGGGCAGGCGGCGCTGCGTGACGCACTCGAACGTGTCGAGGCCAGCGAGCATCGGTTCCATCTGCTGGCGGAGTCGATGCCCCAGGTGATGTGGTCCCTGAACGCCGACGCCAGCAATGGCTACCTCAATGCGCGGTGGTACGAGTACACCGGCCAGGATCCGGATCTGCCCATGACCGAGAAGTGGCTGCAGGCGCTTCATCCAGAGGATCACGCGAGCTGCTTCGAGACCTGGACGGCGGCGCAGACCGATCACCACGCGTGGGAGCTGCAGTACCGGCTCCGTCGCCACGATGGCGTCTACCGGTGGCATCTGGGGCGCTCGGTGCCGCAGCTCGGTAACGACGGCACCGCCGTGGAATGGTACGGCACGGCCACCGACATTCACGAACAGCGGATGGCGATCCGGAGTCGCGACGAGCTGCTCGCGACGGTCAGTCACGATCTCCGAAATTCGCTCGGAACGATCTCGCTCGCCGTGGAGCTGATGGAGGGGGAGGTCGTCGAGCCCGGCCTCAAGCGCAGCGCGGGCTCGATCCGTCGCGCCGCCAACCGAATGGAGCAGCTGCTGCGCGATCTGCTCGATGTCGCCACGATCGAGAGTGGCCACTTGACGATCTCGCCGGCGAGCTGGCCCGTGGACACCCTGCTGCTCGAGGCCAGCGCGATGGTGCAGGAGCGCGCGACGCCCAAGGGCATCGAGCTCGTGACGACCACGACGCCCTCGGGCACGCGCGTGCAGTGCGACCGCCACCGGATCCTCCAGGTGTTCGCGAACCTCGCGAGCAACGCGATCAAGTTCACGCCGTCTGGCGGTACGATCACGCTGGCGGCGCGGGTCGATGCGCCGGTCGTGACGTTCATGGTGCGTGACACCGGCGCCGGGATCGAGCCAGCCCAGATCGATCACGTGTTCGATCGGTTCTGGAAGTCGAAGGACTCCGAGAAGGGCGGCACCGGCCTCGGCCTCGCGATCTGCCAGGGCATCGTGCAGCAGCACGGCGGAACGATCTGGGTGGAGAGCACGGTCGGAGCCGGCACCACGTTGTTCTTCACGCTTCCGCTCGCGTGAGCTCGGAGACCGTGCACGATCGCAGGGTACCGAGCCTGCGACAGCTCGGCCTCGTGCTCGCGCTGGGTACCGTCGCGGTGGCGATCTTCGTGACCCAGTGGCCGTTCGAGTACCGGCTCACGACCTACGCGGTGAAGCTGCGCTGGACGCGGATCGACTGGCGCTGGTTTCCTCGCGACGGCGCCGGCGGCATCCGGTTCGATCGCGACTTCGCGCAGAACCTGGTGATGCTGGTGCCACTCGGCGTCGGGTACGCCCTGTGGCGCCGCGCGAGCGCGGTGAGGGTGATCCTCGAGGCACTCGCCCTCGGCATCGTGACGAGCGCCGCCCTGGAGCTCGCGCAGCTCCTCACGCGCTACCGCTACACCTCGTTCCCTGACCTGTGGCGCAACTCGCTGGGCTGTATGGTCGGTGCGACGCTGGTGGTCGTGGTCCAGCGCGCGTTCCGCCGTGCGGGTGACCGTGGTGCCGGCGACCTCCGTCCGTGAGCTCACGTGCACGCCGGGGCGCAGCTTCGAGCACGAACAGGATGCACCGCATCAGGTGACCTCCGCTTGCTGTGTGGCGCAAGCGGGGTGCCGATGCGCGCGTAGCTACGGGTATTGCGCCTCTGCCGCGAACTTCTGCGCGAACGCAGCGAAGCTCATGGTGTCCATCTTCTGATCGGTGCCGAACGTGCGCACGCTGACCTGATCCGCCGCGACCTCCTTGTCTCCGAGCACGACCGTGTACGGGATCTTCTGGAGCGATGCCTCCCGGACCTTCGCCTGCATCGTGCCGTTGCTGTCGTCGAACATGACCCGCGCACCGGCAGCTTCGAGCCGGGCAACCACCGTGCGCGCATGCTCGTTGACCCGGTCAGTGACGGTGACCACCGCGACCTGCACCGGCGCCAGCCACAGCGGGAAGGCACCCGCAAAGTGCTCGATCAGGATCGCGATGAACCGCTCGAACGAGCCATAGATCGCGCGGTGCAGCACGACCGGGCGGTGAGGCTTGCCGTCCTCGCCGACATACGTCAGATCGAACCGCTCCGGGGCCGCGTAGTCGAGCTGGATCGTCCCGAGCTGCCACTTGCGGCCGATGCTGTCGGAGACGTCGAAGTCGATCTTCGGGCCATAGAACGCACCATCGCCGGGCTTGAGCTCGTAGGCGAGGCCTAGCGCGTCGAGCGCTGACTGGAGCGAGCTCTCGGCGCGGTCCCACATCGCGTCGTCGCCGATCCGCTGGGCTGGCCGCGTCGCGAACTTCGCCGCGTACTTGAGGCCGACCGCGTTGTAGACCTTGTCGAGCAGCGTGACGAACTTCTTCACCTCATCCGCGATCTGATCCTCGCGGCAATAGATGTGCGCGTCGTCCTGGGCGAACTGGCGCACGCGGGTGAGTCCACCTAGCGAGCCCGCCGCCTCGTTGCGATGCAGCACGTCCTGCGTGTGGAGGCGGAGCGGCAGGTCGCGGTAGCTCTGCTTGCGGAAGCCGAAGTAGAGGTGGTGCGAAGGGCAGTTCATCGGCTTCAGTGAGAAGTGATGCGGATCCGGATCTCCGGCCGCCTTGGCCTCGTTGTCCTCGACGAGGAACATGTTCTCTTTGTACTTGCCCCAGTGACCCGACATCTCCCAGAGCCCCTTGTTGTAGAGCAGGGGCGTCTTGATCTCGACGTAGCCGTTGCCGAGCGCGAGCTTGCGCATGTAGGACGAGAGCACCGTGTAGATCGCGGTTCCCTTGGGCGTCCAGAACGCGGCGCCCGGCGACAGCGGATGGAAGTGGAACAGATCGAGATCCTTGCCGAGCCGCCGGTGATCGCGCTTCTCCGCTTCCTCGCGCTGCTTGAGCCACGCGTCGAGGCCCTTCTTGTCGAAGAACGCGGTGCCGTAGATCCGCTGCAGCGTCTTGTTGCGGTGATCGCCGCGCCAGTACGCCGCCGACGAGCTGAGGATCTTGATCACGCCGACCTTGCCGGTCGAAGGGCCGTGCGGACCCTCGCAGAAGTCCACCCAGTCGCCGTGCGTGTACAACGTCAACACCTTCGCGCCCTTGCCGACGATGTCTTGGATGATCTCGACCTTGAAGCTCTCACCCTTGGACGTGAACATGTCGATCGCCTGCTGGGGCGCGACCTCGGTTCGCTGGAACGCCAGGTCGGCCGCGATGATCCGGTTGGCCTCGACCTCGATCTTGGCGAGGTCGTCCTCGGTGAACGGCTGGCCGCGATCGAAGTCGTAATAGAATCCGTTCTCGATCGACGGACCGATCGTGACCTGCGTGCCGGGGAACAGCCGCTGTACGGCATCGGCCACGATGTGCGCGGCGTCGTGGCGGATCGTCTCGAGCGCCTCGGGCGCCTTGTTCGTGAGGATCTCGAGGCGGGTATCCGCGTCGAGCTTGCGGGACAGATCCACCTCGGCGCCGTTCGCCTTCGCGAGCACGGCCGCCTTGGCGAGGCCGGCACCGATCGAGTCGCGCACGAAGTCGCCGATCGTCGTGCCCGCAGCCGTCTGCTTCTGGCTGCCGTCGGGGAGGGTCACGGTGATGCTGGCTTCGCTCATGGCGGGGGAGAATAGCTTGCCGTAGGCTGCGCCGCGATGGCAGTACCCACCGAAGCCGACCAGATCGCCTGGATCGTCGACCGGCTACGCCGCGATCACCCGGATTCGAAGATTCGCGAGCAGCTCTACGACGATGGCGGACTGCCGGAGTACGTGCGCACGTTGATGCAGCCGATCGACGATCAGGCCGTGCTCGATCGCATCACCGCCGCGGTCAGGGCCGCGGAGGACGGGCAGCCCGGTCCGCACTAGCGTCACGCCATCGCGCTGGAGATCGTGCGGGTCAGCGCGAGTACTTCGTGCTGCAACGCCAGTCGCGACATCGCCATGCGACCCCGGCGCACGGTCCCCGAGTGTCCCGAGCACCCCGCTTGCACGGTGATCGCTCATGAACGCGAGAACTCTCCCGATCGTGGGTCGCGCGGCAGCGAACAACGTTGCGCCGTGGATCGAGCGGCTGGCGCGGGTCGGCTTCGTCGCGAAGGGCGTCCTGTACCTGACCATCGGTGCTCTCGCGGCGCGTGCCGCGGTCGGAGGCGGCGGCAAGTCTGCGAATGACTCGCGCGGCGCGATGGGCGATCTGCTCGCGACGCAGCTCGGCCGCCCGCTCCTCGCGGTGATCGCGCTCGGCCTGTTCGGCTATGCGCTATGGCGGATCATCGAGGGCATCACGGACCCCGAGCACCGCGGCCACGATCCCAAGGGCGTCGCGGTGCGACTCGGGCTCGTCGGCAATGGCCTGGTTCACGTCGCGCTCGGTTACACCGCCGCCAGCCTCGCACTCTGGCAGCGCGGCGGTGGCGGGCAGGGTGCGCAGGCCAAGCACTGGACCGCGCGCGCACTCGAGGTTCCGGGCGGCGTGTACCTGGTGTGGGCGGGTGCCGCCGGCTTTGTCGGCTACGGCATCTCTCAGCTGTATCGCGCGTGGAGCTCCAGGCTCGACGAGCAGCTGCGGATCGGAGCGCTCCATCCGAGCGCACGCCGCGCGGTCGTGGCGATCAGCCGGTTCGGGATCGCGGCACGTGCCGTGGTGTTCGGGACTATTGGCATGCTGTTCGCGCGCGCGGCGATGCACGAGAACCCCGGTGAGGCCGGCGGGATCCGGGATTCGATGCGCGAGCTCGTGACGCTCGGTACGTGGCCGTTCTTCGTGATCGCGCTGGGGCTCGGCGCGTACGGCATCTACCAGCTCGTCGTCGCCAGGTATCGCTGGATCGATGTTCGCTAGGCAGCGATGCCGGTGAGCCGGGTCACCGCGAGGACGACATCTTTGAGCTTCGTCGGCTTCGTGAGGTGCGCGGCGAACCCGGCCTCGATCGAACGGTCGCGCTCGAGCTCGGGGTGACTCGCGCTGATGGCGATGACCGGGATCGAGGCCAGCTCCGAGATCGCCTTGACCCGCTCGAGGAAGCCATAGCCATCGACGCCCGGCAGGTGCAAGTCGCACAGGATGATCGTGGGCCGCCAGGCCGCCAGGACCGCGAGGGCATCCGCCGCGTTCAGCGCGGTGCGAACCTCCGCGCCGAGCCGGGAGAGCGAACCCGCGAACAGCTCGATCGTGTCCTGGTCATCTTCCAGGATCAGGATCGAGACCCCGGTCACGAGCTCACCACGGGGACCGGTGGCGCCTCGAGGCGCCGGTACAGCGAGCGACGGTCGATCCCGAGGACGCGTGCGGCGTGGGTCTTGTTGCCGCGGACGCTGTCGAGGACCTGGCGCACGTAGCGGCGCTCCATCTCGTCGAGCGTGATCAGATCGGTCGTGTTCTGCACGTCGATCTCGATGCGTGCCGACTGGTAGTTCTGGATCTTCGCAGGCAGATGTTCGGGGACGATCGGACCGGCGCCACAGATCGCGACCGCGCGCTCGATGCAGTTCTCGAGCTCTCGCACGTTGCCCGGCCAGCTGTACTCGACGAGCTTGCGCGACGCCTCGGCGCCGAGCTCGACCGGCGAGCGCGAGGTGCGACGAGCGATCCGCTGGATCATGTGCTGGGCGAGCAGGGGGACATCGCCGCTTCGATCGCGGAGCGGAGGGACCGGGATCGCGACGACGTTGATCCGGTAGAACAGATCCTCGCGGAACCGGTGCTCCTCGACCTCGGCGGCGAGATCGCGGTTGGTCGCGGTGACCACGCGCGCGGCGAACGGAACCTCCTCGTCGCCACCGACCGGGCGTACGGTGCGCTCCTGCAGCACGCGCAACAACTTGACCTGCATCTCCAGCGGCATCTCACCGACCTCGTCGAGGAAGATCGTCCCGGCTCCGGCTTGCAGGAACAGCCCCGCGCGGGAGGTCTTGGCGTCGGTGAACGCGCCGCGGACGTGACCGAACAGCTCGCTCTCGAGGAGGGGAGCCGGCATCGCGCCGCAGTTGATCGCGACGAACGGCTCGGTGCGCCGCGGCGACAGCTCGTGCAAGGCGCGAGCGACCAGCTCCTTGCCGGTTCCACTCTCGCCGGTGATGAGGACGGTCGCGTCGCTATCGGCCACGCGACGCACCATCTGCGTGGTCTCGCGCAGCGCCGCGCTGTTGCCGGTGATGCCCGCGATCGGGGAGTCCTGATCGCTCGCGGCGCGCAGCCGGCGAACCTCGCGCTTGACCTGCAGGTGCTCGAATGCGCGGCGCAACGCGATCTCCAGCGCATCGACCTTGACCGGCTTGTTCAGGAAGTCATGCGCGCCGGCGCGGATCGCACCGATCGCCATCTCGAGGTCACCGACGCCGGTGAGCACGATCGACAGTACGTCGGGGTGACGCTCGTGCAGCTCACCGCACAGCGCGATACCGGACATCCCGGGCATTTGAATATCCGTGACGACGACGTCGACCGCCGCGCTTCGCACCCGTTCGAGGCAGGCAGCCGCCGAGGCGACGGTCTCGCAGGTGTACCCGCGACGCTGCAAGGACTCGCACAGCAGCATCCGCGTGTCTTCATCGTCATCGACCAGGAGAATCGTTCCGTTCATGGTTCCTCGCGGGATGTTGCCGACGGTCCCCCGACATCCAAGAACTGGACCATCGCGCTTTCGCACGTGTGCGGGAGATACGCACCCCGAGCCGAGCGTTTCCGCCCACTCCGACGTGGCAGTTTGGCACGGTGTGCGGGTGGATAACGGGATCGCATTCGCTGGGCGCCGAGCTTCAGGCGGATCCAGGTCGGCGCGTGATCGCTCGCCTTCGGCCGATCGCGGACCCATGACATGGTCGCGCCGAGGCCACCGGTCGACAGATCAGCGAGCACGCGATCGCTGCGTCCGGCGCTTGGGGGCCGGCGCAGAGGCCAGCTCGGCGATCGTCCGCTCCACCGCGATCAGGAACGCGCGGATCGACTTGTCGAGCGCCGGCCGCGGGGTGTCCTCGATCTTGGTATGCGAGACGCCCGGGCTGCTCTGCGCAAACACCATCGCGGTGGGCACCACGGCCGCCATCTCCGCGGCATCGTGCAAGGGGCCCGACGGGAGCTCCGGCGCCTTGCCGGTTACCTCCTTCACCGAGCTGCGAACGATGTCCATCAGACGATCGTCGAACAGCCGCGGCGTGATGTGGAGCAGCGGGCTCCACTCCACGGTCACGAGGTGGTTGTTCGCCGCGCGCTTGGACGCAGTCTTGGCCTCGGCGAGCATGCGCTTCAACACCTTCGCGTCGAGGGCGCGCAGATCGATCGAGATCTCGGTCGAGCCCGGGACCGCGGTCACGAAGTTCGGCTCGACCTTGACCACGCCGCAGGTCGCGACGACGCGCGTCTTCGGCGTTTTGCCGGAGTGCGCCACGCTGATCTCGCGGCATGCCAGCGCGAACTCGGCGGCGGCGAGGAACGCGTCCTTGCGCAGGTGGATCGGCGCCGCGCCGGAATGCGCCGCTTGCCCGATAAACTTGAGGTTGTAGCGCTCGACGCCCATCGTTCCGAGCACGACCCCGACCGGCTGCTTGATCTCCATCAGCACCGGACCCTGCTCGATGTGAAGCTCGAGATAGGCCACGGCATCGAGGCTCTGGAAGTACGCGTGTGCGGTGCCGAGGCTCTCGAGCGACACGCCATTCTCGGCGAGCGCAGCCGGCAACGTGACGCCCTGTCGATCGGCGAGGTGCGCGAGCTCGGCCTGCGCATCGAGCGCGCCGGCCGACGCCGCCGAGCCCATGAGGCTACGGCCGAACCGCGCGCCTTCTTCATCGGCCCAGTCGACCAGGTGCAGCGTCAACGCCGGCGTGCCCGCGGCCTTCGCTCGCCGCAGCACCTCGAGGCCGGCGAGCACCCCGAGGCAGCCATCGAGCCAGCCGCCGCCGGGCACCGAATCGAGGTGGCTACCGATCACGATGCTGTTCGAGGACGCTCCTGGCAGCGTGGCCCACAGGTTCGCGGCGCCATCGCGGTGCGGCGTGATGCCGAGCTCGGACTCGAGCTTGTGCGTGAACCACGCGCGGGTCTCGCGCCAGACCGGGCCCCACGCCACGCGCTGCGCGCCGCGCTCGTTGGACGTCAGCTTCGCGAGCTCCTCGAGGTCGGCGATCACGCGGGTGGATGACGGCTTCATCGCCGCGCACGATCGCAGAAACCCGCGCACGAGGCCACGGATCGGCGCCGTGGTCGTGAACGCACGCGCGTGCGACCCGCCGCTGGATCCGGGCGATGGCGCGAGGTCGTTTGGACGTCAGGAGCTCGTACTCGGTGGTCTCGATCTCGGCGGTGAGAAGTGGTCGCAGCGCGGCGAATGAAGGGCGTGTCACGGCGGCAGCTCGTCGGCGGCCGGGTGATCGGCGCAGCTCAGCGCATCGATGGTGCAGACCGCGAGGCCGTACGCTAGCGCGGGGCAAGTACGCTCGACAGAAACCTTGCGATCTCCGCGTGAAGGACGGGCTGATAGCGCGCGCGATCGAACCCCGGCGGATCCTGGGACGGTGGAAACTCCGGTCGCGTCATGTCGGGGGGGAACGGGCTCATGAAGCTGAAGTGCCCGGCGTTCGGGACGTCGGCATGGTCGATCGCGGTCGGTCGCGGATGGCTCCGCAGCACCCAGCGCACCCGGCTCGCGGAGGCCAGCGGATCGAGCTCGCCGGTGCGCACCAGGATCGGGGCGGTCACGCCGGAGAGCGCGTCGTCACGGCCGAACCAGTCGATCGCCGGTGCGAGCAGGATCGCTGCACGCACCCGTGGATCGGCGTCGGTGGCCACCGCAACCGGGAGGCCGTCCGGCGTCTGCATCGGGAGGGTCACCGCGCTCCCGCCGAGCACCGCGAGCGCCGTATAGCCACCCATCGAGTGACCGGCGATCGCGATCCGCCCGCCGGCGATCGCAGCTCCCAGCACCGGATCGGCGAGCGCGCCATCGATCACGTGTCGGATGTGGCGCGGCCGGTTCACCAGGTTCGCGACGGTGTGAGCGAGGCCGTCGTCGCGGCGCGTGTTGCCCGGATGCTCGAGCATCGCGACCGCGAACCCGGATCTCACCAGGTGCGCCGCGAGGCCTCGATACGCCCACGGCGTGCCGCCAGTCCCGTGAGAGATCACGACGAGCGGCAGATCGGCCGCGACGAGCGGTGCCTCCCGGGCGACCTCGAGCGAGTACATCCCGAACCGCTCGAGCTGCGCCGCAGCGTGCGTCGGGTAGAGCAGCCAGCTGGGGATCCGGGCTCCCTGGATGGGATCGTGAACCGCGAGCGCGCGACATCCGACGTTCATCGATGAGGAGTAACGTACTCCGTCGGCCCGCTCGAGATCGGCTGCTCGCGATCCCGCAGGAGATGTTCGAGCGCTGCGCGCTCCGAGGCGATCTCGCGGTCGCTGCGGATGCCGAGCCGCCGGAACACGGACATCGGCGGGCACCAGCGGCGGATCGCGTGGTGGGCGAGGAACCCGAGCTGGGTGCCGAGCAGCAGCGACCAGCCGCCCAGCTTGCCGGTGCGAAGCGCGGCGCGGAGGGCGAGCGTCGCGGTCATCCCGCCGGCGATCGCGAAGTTGAGCATCAGCACGCGATCGACGGTCCATTCGCGATCGAGCTCGTGCAGTCGACGCCGGATCCGATCGGGCGAGCTCTGCACCTCCGCGATCTTGGCGTAGGTGGCGCGATCGATGCGCTGGTTGACGAGCGTGCTGCTGCGCTCCCGGATCTGGTCGCCGACCGGTGTATGCCAGTTCATTGCCTGCATGAGGATCCCCTTTCCATGTGCTGCCCTCGATCAGTGCACTGCGGGTGCCATGCGGCAGACTGTGGCACTCGCGCACAGGCGAAACGCAGGTGACGACGCCGCAGATGTAGATATGCTTGGCGAAGAGCTTCCCAGGTGAAGGACAAGGTCAGCGACGACAAGTGCGGGCGCGAGCGTGGATCCCCAGGCACGCTCGCCATACAGACCGATCGCGCGATGGCAAGCGAGGAGGTGTTCGGGCTCCTGGTCGCGAGCATCAAGGACTACGCGATCTTCATGCTCGATCCGAGCGGCTACGTCGCCACCTGGAATGCCGGCGCACAGCGGTTCAAGGGCTACGAGGCCGACGAGATCATCGGTCGCCACTTCTCGACGTTCTATCCGGAAACCGATGTGGCGTCTGGAAAGTGCGAGATGGAGCTCGAGGTCTCGGAGCGCGAGGGCCGGTTCGAGGAGGAGGGATGGCGGGTTCGCAAGGATGGTACGCAGTTCTGGGCCAACGTGGTGATCACCGCGGTCCGCGATGCGAGCAACACCCTCGTCGGCTTTGCCAAGGTCACGCGCGATCTGACCGATCGCAAGCGCGCCGAAGACGAGCGCCTGGCCGTGGAGCAGCGGTTCCGCCTGCTGGTCGAGAGTGTGAAGGACTACGCGCTGATCATCATGGACCCGCGCGGGTACATCTCGACGTGGAACGAGGGCGCCGAGCGGATCAAGGGCTACAAGGCCGACGAGATCATCGGCCGACACTTCTCCACGTTCTATCCTTCGGAGGACGTGGCGGCGGCCAAGTGCGAGCTCGAGCTCCAGGTCGCCGAGCGCGAAGGAAACTTCGAGGAGGAGGGGTGGCGCGTTCGCAAGGACGGTACGACGTTCTGGGCCAACGTGGTGATCAGCGCGATGCGCGATCAGCATGGCACGCTGGTCGGTTTCTCGAAGGTCACACGCGACCTCACCGAGCGGCGACGGGGTGACGACGAGCGCGCGGCGCGCCGGATGGCCGAGCAGGCCAACAAGAGCAAGGACGAGTTCCTCGCGATGCTCGGGCACGAGCTCCGCAACCCGATGGCACCGATCGTCACCGCACTCGAGTTACTGAAGCTGCGTGGCGAGCGACGCGGCGCCAAGGAGCATCAGGTCATCGAGCGGCAGGTGAAGCACATGATGCACCTGATCGATGACCTGCTCGATGTCTCTCGGATCGCGCGCGGAAAGATCGACATCAAGCGCAAGCAGGTCGACGTCCGCGACGTGATGGCGAAGGCGGTCGAGATCGCGAGCCCGCTGTTCGAGGAGCGCCGGCATCACGTGGACATCACCCTCCCGCCGCACGATCTCGTCGTGTCCGGAGATGAGGCGCGGTTGACCCAGGTACTCGGCAACTTGTTGACCAACGCCTCGAAGTACACCGACCCCGGCGGCCACATCTCTGCCAGCGCCGAGCAGGAGGGCGAGCAGATCGTCATCGAGGTGTGCGACGACGGGCGCGGGATCACCGAGGAGCTCCTGCCGCGCGTGTTCGATCTGTTCGAGCAGGGTTATCAAAGCTCCGATCGATCCGGAGGAGGGCTTGGGCTCGGGCTGACCGTCGTGCGCTCCCTCGTCGAGGTTCACGGAGGAACCGTCCAGGCGCATAGCGACGGCGTGGGGAAGGGCAGTCGGTTCGTGATCCGGCTCCCGGCCGTCAGCGAGCCGGTCGCCGAGGAGCCCGATACGCTGCGGAACGCGGCGCTACCCCGCGCCAACCAGCCGCAGAAGATCCTGCTGGTCGACGACAACGAGGATGCGCGGATGTTGCTCGAGGAGATCCTGTCATCGGTGGGCCACCAGGTGGTCGCGGCCGGGGATGGTGCGGAGGCGCTCGAAGCAATCAAGACCTTCGCGCCCGACGTGGCGATCCTCGATATCGGCCTGCCCGTGATGGATGGGTACGAGCTCGCGGGCCGGGTCCGGCAGATCGTCGCGCACGTGCGGCTGATCGCGCTCACCGGATACGGCCAGCGCAGCGACCGCGAGCGGACCTCCGAGGCAGGCTTCGAGAAGCACCTCGTGAAGCCGATCGACGTGCGCACCGTGCTCGCCGCCGTCTCCGCGCCGGACTGATTGATCTCGCGGGCTACGCCAGGCGATCGCGCGGCTCGATCAGATCGATCTTGTTGCCATAGAGATCGAGGCACACCGCCACGGTGCCGTACGGCTCCTGTCGCGGTTCCTCCACGAACCGTACGCCGTGTGCCAGCAGGTGCGCGTGCAGCTGAGCGAAGTCATCGGTCTCGATGAACAGCAGTACGCTCCCACCGGTCTGATTTCCCACCAAGGCGAGCTGCGCATCGGAGGTCGCGCGGCGCAGGACCAGCCCGGCCCCGCCCGCGCGGATCCTCACCCATCGCTTGGACGTCAGCTGCGTGTCCTCGACGAGCTCGAAGCCGAGCACGCCAACGTAGAACGCGAGCGCTTCATCCTGATCGCGCACCAGGAGTGCAGTCTCGGCGAGTCGAATCATCCCAGGAACCTTACTTGGTTGACACCGTCGCTGCGACGGACGAAACACAGCCGATGTCGAGTCGCTTCATCGTGCCCGCGATCCTCCTCTTGTTTGCCTGCGGATCGTCGTCGAAGTCGGCCGAACAGCCAAGGCCCGCGAAGCCTTCCGCATGGAAGGACATGAATGCCGATCAGCGCACGGCATTCATGAAGGACGTCGTCCTGCCGAAGATGCAGGCGGAGTTCGTGGCGTTCGACGCGAAGCTGTTCGAGAAGATGGACTGCGAGACCTGCCACGGCGACGGCGCCAAGGACGGGTCGTTCGAGATGCCGAACCCCAAGCTCAAGCCGCTGCCCACGACCGAGGCGGCGTTCATGGCCTGGATCGGCAAGGACGCGGAGGCGCAGCGGTTCACCGGGTTCATGGGGGCCAAGGTCGAGCCGATGATGGCCGAGCTACTGCAGAAGTCGGTGTTCGACCCGAAGACCAACAGCGGCGAATTCGGCTGCACCGGCTGTCACACGCTGATCGATACGGACGGCAAGATCATCGTGCCGGAGCATCCGCGCGGGCACGACCAACACTGAGATCAGCGAGATCAGCGAGATCGCCGAGAACACCGAGATCAGGCGGTGATCGTGATCCGGTGATCATCGACGGCCCTAATCGATGCGAAGTAGCTGCGTAGGTGCGGGTTGTACCAGCGCAGCGCGCCGAATCGTCCGACGTTCTCGTTGATCTCGAGGACGATGCGGCCGCCGGGCGCGAGGACCCGCTGGAGGCCGTCGACGAAGAACTGCCACTCGGGCACGCGCCAGGTGGTCGGTTTTCCGTGGTCGTTGAAGCAGATCTTGTGGGCGCAGATCAGCTCGAACGCGCCGGAGAGCTCGAGTGGCTTGAATCGCTCGATCAGCAGCCGCTGCTCGTCGAGGAAGCCGAGCGCCGCGGTGATCTCCGTACAGCGCGCAGGCACGGGCGGGCAGGTAAGTGGTCGGTACCTCGGTGCCCTGTGCCGCGTGGCCGAGCCGCCGGCGTACCGTCACGAAGTAGCCGCCGCCATGGCCGAGATCGAGGATCCGCAGAGGGTGCGCGCAGTGTAGTCCCTCGAGCAGCGCCTTGACGATCGCGATGCGCAGCTTGCGCCCGTGATCGCAGGCCTCGAGCAGATTGAACGGCGAATCGCGATGCGCGGCATGCAGTCGGCGCAGCCGATCGACATCGATCGTCGCTTCGATCATCGCGAACAGGCGCTCGACATCGTGATGAGTCGCGCCGTGTGTGCGCCGGAGCATGCGGCGCTCCCAGACACGGTGTCGCAGGCTCATCGGGACCAGACCTCGCAGTGCCTCTCGCCTCACAGCGACAAGCTTGAGGCCGGCCGGCGGGAGCATCAACCGCGAGCGCGTACATGCGCGTGGCATCGACGCACGGTCGACACGCAACCGCCGGGGGCATACATACCGTTAGGTTATACAACTCGAAGGTTCCAGGCATCATGAACAGGCAGCGCCTCGATGCGATCTTTGCGGCTCTGACTCGACGCCTACCGCAGGCACTGGGAAGAACACCGGCACTCTGAAGGTGACGCTCCCCGCCGGCACCGACATCTTGCTGACGCGCCTGTTCAATGCGCCTCGCCACCTGGTCTGGCGATGCACCACGGAACCCGCGCCAACGAAACAGTGGTACGGCCCGCGTGGTCACGAGGTGACGCTGAGCGAGATCGATCTTCGGGTCGGTGGCGCGTGGCGTAGTGTCTCGCGCGGGAACAGCGCACGCGGTCAGTACGAAGGGCACGATCGCGAGACGCATTCGCACGACCACGTACGAGCGCGTGATGACCGCCGGGCTCGATCGGCTCGCCGTGCTGCTGCGCGCTTTCCGCCTAGTCGTCGAGCCGCATCTTCTCGCGAGCCACCGCCGCGAGGAATTGACCTGCGCCGCGGAGCAGCGCGAGCTTCGACATCGGGACGCCGGCGAAGTCCTCGACCGCGATCTGGAACAGCGATGGCACCCGCGCCATCACCCGCTCGACGGTGGGGCGCTTCGGACCATAGAACCAGCGGTAGCACGCGTGGCGGATCCGCATCTGCCAGCCGAGGTGGTGACGGTCAACGGTGCTGCGCCAGTCAGAGAACGAGAACCGCTGCCGGGCGAACGCGCGCGCGAGATACGGACCTGCGACCGCTCCGTACTCGATCGCCTGGCCGATGCCCTCGCCGGTGGCGATGTCGATCCCCGCGGCCTCGCCGACGAGCAGCACGCGCGGGCCGGCGATCTCGGCGCCGGGCACGAATCCACGCTCGGCGAACTGCTTGTGCCGATACGCCGCGGGATCGAGGCCGCGCGCCACGAGGTACGCGTCGAGCCGGGCGCGCGCATCGTCGGGCCCTAGGGTGCGAATCACGTAGGCGCCGCGGCAGACCAGCGGCTTGCCCTCGACGAGCGTCGGGAAGTCCCAGGCATAGCCGCGGAGGTCCCTGGCATCGAAGTCGAACACCACGGTGTCGCGAGGCTGATCCTGCGGGGTGGCCTCGGTGTCGAGCTCGACGACCTGCGCGCGCAGCTCGCTCGGCGGGAACCCCGCCTGCCGCCGCACCACACCCGAAACCCCATCGGCGCCGACGATCGCGGCGCACGCGTAGGCATCGCCACGATCGGTGGTGACGCGCACGCCATCCGCGCGGATCGCGATCGAGGTGACGCCACATCCGTCGCGAACCTCGATGCCGCGGGCGACGGCGACCTTGGCGAGGGCATGGTCGAACTCCACGCGTCGCACCACCACGCCGAGACCCGGCGACCGCATCACGAGCGTCTCGCCGCCGAGCCGCAGCGCGATCGCGTCAAGCGGGACCTGCGGGCAATCGACCTCGACGTCGAGCCGCTCGAGCCAGCGGAACGCACGCGCACCGATTCCACCGGCGCAGATCTTCTCGCGCGGATAGCTGGCCTTCTCGAGGACCACGACGTTCAGCGCCGGGGCAGCGGCCTGCAGATGCAGCGCCGTGGAGAGGCCTGACGGGCCACCTCCGACGATGACGAGATCGACATTCCGGGTCACGCGAGCCGCGGAGTATGTCTCGGGCGGGCGGCGTTCGGCTATCTTCGCTGTCCGCGTTTAGCCCGAGATCAGTTCGCGGTCGCGGTCGAGGCGCCCGTGCTGGCTCGAACAAGCGGTGTACCGCTCGTCGTCGAGAACGTGCGCCGTCGCGCGCGTCGCAGGGGTCGCGAGCTCGCCGAGCGGATCGCTACGCGGTCCCGTTGGCTTCCTTCAGCCGCGCGAGCTTCTTGTGCACGCGCCACTGGGCGATCCGGCCGAGCATATTGATCACGGCCATCGCACCGAGGCCGATGATCGCGACCGAGACGCTGCGAGCACGCGCCAGCATCGTCACGAACATCCCATGCTCGCCGCTGGCGCCGAGCATGTTGTAGAGCGCGTAGTTGCCGCCATCCGCGAGCCCGAGGCCGAGCGGCACGACCGACGAGATCCAGGTGATCAGCACGCCGACCGAGAGCACGCCGACCACGAGGGACGGCGACAGTTGAACGCCGACGGCGAAGATGATCAGGATCGTGTTGCTATCGCTGAGCACCTTGGAGAGCAGGACGAACAGCAGGCCGTTGCGCGTCCCCGAGGTCCGGTTGCGATGCAGCTCGCGGATGTGCTTGTCGACCTCGGCGAGCTTCTCGCGCCAGCTCGTCGCACGTTCGGCGGAGATGAGCCGGGTCCCGCGCAGCATGCCGACGAAGCTCGCCATCGCGCCGCGATGGATCATCACCCCGAGCGCGATCATCGCGGGGATCAGGACCGCGAGGCCGACGCCGCACATCACCTTCACGCCATCGGGCAGGTCGACCAGAAGGATCGTGATCGGGATCCCGATCAGCATCAGCAGGACGTTGAGGTACAGCATCGAGACGTTCAGCAGCACGAGCGACGACAGCACGCGTGACCGCGGGGCGTGCTCCGCCAGCATCGTGACCTTGGTCGCCTCGCCGAGCGCACCGAACGGGGTCAGCACGTTGATCGCGCGTCCGCTCGCTTGGGCACCGAGCACCCGCGCGTAGCTGACCATCCGCGCCTCCGGTCTCATGAACGCGTGCAGTGCGGCTGCATCGCAGCACAGCGATGCCAGCTCGACGGCGAGGATCACGAAGGCCCACACACCCACGCCGGTCAGCACGTTCCGAAGCTCGTCCCAGCGGGTGCTCCGCAGCAGCCACCACAACGCGAAGCCGCCGACCACCAGCATCACGATGTTGAAGATGGCGCTCCAGGCGTGTGGCTTCTTGCCGGTGTCGGCGTCCGGCTCGCTCACGTCCGGGGACTGTAGAGCAAGCGTCGTGCCGCGCCTAGGAACCAACGGGATCGCGGGCAGCGCGCCGGGACCGCACGAGCTCGCGGAGCCGGTCCTCGACGAGGAACCGCAACCGCAGCCGCTGGACGCGGCCCCACACCAGGGTCCCGCTCGCGGTGGCCAG
>JAYUVX010000079.1:0-6733 GCA_043753855.1 Myxococcales bacterium
GTGCGCTCGCCCTCGCATCCTTCCTCGTCTGGGCGTGGCAAGAGCATCGCGTGGCCGCGAAGTGGCTCGATTGCGAGCCTGAGGATCGCTTCGTGATCCTGTTGGACGAGCCGGAAACGCACCTTCATCCGCGATGGCAGCGAACGATCGTCCCGAGTGTGATCGCGGCGATCGCTGCGCTCCGTGGTGCGCAGGGCACGCCGCCGCAGCTGTTGATCGCAACCCACGCGCCGCTCGTGCTTGCGTCGGTCGAGCCGATGTTCTCACCAGACCTCGACGAGCTGTTTCACCTGAAGGTCGTGAATGGCAAAATGGTCCTGGAGACCGGCGGCTGGGCAACGCAAGGTGACGTCAGCGAGCTCCCGGATGTGTTCGGACTCGAGCAGGCACGCTCGCTCGAAGCGCGCGATCGAGGCGGCCGAGGCGTTCATGCTCGGGAAAAAGAGTCTGCCAAAGGGGCTCGGCACCAAGCAGGCGATTCACAAGGAGTTGCAGCGCCTTCTTCCGGCCAACGATCAGTTCTGGCCGCGTTGGCTGATCGATGGCGACGCGTTGAAGCTCGTGAAGCCGGCGAAGAAGAAGCGCGCGGGGACGGCGTGATTCCGGTTGCGAAGGTCGCGACGCCCTCTGGGACGCGAACGTCAAGACGGGTGACGATGTGGGCTGAGAGACAACCGACGGCGAAGCGCCCGATGGATCTGTGGTCGCCGTAGCTGCCCGAGCGCGCTGCGGGCTTCGCCCACCTCTGCGGCTACGCCGCGATGCTCGACCCGACGGGCGGAACCGTCAACCACTACCTGAGCTGGAAAAACCGTCCGGATCTCGCGTACGAGTAGACCAACTTTCGCTTCGTCTCCTACGTTCTGAATTCGTCGAAGCGGACCGCGGATGACACCGTCCTCGATCCCTACTTCGTGAAGAGTGGTTGGTTCGAGATCATCCTGCCCTCGCTTCAGATGCGGGTCACCGACAAGATCTCCGCCGCACACAAGGCAGCGGCGGCTTTCACGATGACGCGCCTCAAGCTCGACAACGGCGAGAAGATCGTTCGCTGGCGACGGCACTACTACGTCAGGTTTCAGGCCGGGCAGCTCAATCTGGACGGCCTCCGTGTCTTCGCGCCGCTCGTCGCGGATGCAGTCGAGCGCGAGCAGTTTGCCACCTCGAGCGCGTCGAAGCCGGTCAAGACGATCGCGCCGGTCAAGACGAAGGCACCGCTCGTGGCGAGGAGCCAGATCGCCGCGAAGCCGGGCGCCAAGGCGAGGAAGCCGGCCGACGCCAAGAAGCGAGCCAAGGCGAACAGGTGATCGCTCCACCCGACCAAGTACCCGGAGAAATCGCGCATGAAAATGCGAGGCGGCCCATCAGGCACTTTTTTTTCCCGTGGCAATCGTTGCCACGACCAGCGGGATTTGGGGGTACGCGACTACAACCAGCGGGACCAGCGGCCACCGTAACCAGCTAAAGGATTGCAGGTTCTCGAATTGCTGTTGGTTTGAGGTCGCTGAAATTCCGGTTCGAATCCCGTCGGGGTCGCCATTCAATCGGGAGGGTATCTCCTACCAAGCTACCGAAACTCGCGACGCCCTCGACCCGGCAGACGGGGCGCAAGCCGCCCGACGTCCGTGCCGGCGTCAAGGAGAATCTTTCGGGGAACAGGGCGAGGAAGACCTCGCGGAGTTCCCGCTTGTCGGCGGGCGCGCTCATCTGATCAGTGGCGCGACGGGCTTGATCGCCGCACTATCGGCTGGTTTGCCGGCCTGGCAGGTCGGCCCGCCGCTCCTCATCGTCGTAGCACTGCTCGTGGCCTTCCTCGAACGGCGATTTCCGTATGATCCGTCCTGGAATCGCGACCACGACGACACGGGGACCGACGTCGCCCATTTTGTCGGCAACCTCCTCGTCAGCCACAGCTCGCTCGCCGCGTTCGCGGTGGCGCGGCCGCTGTGGCGGGGCGCCGACATTTGGCCGTCGGACTGGCCGCTCTGGGTGCAGGCTTCAGCGGGGGCTCAATAGCTCGGGCGGCTCGAACACGACCGCCTCGCGACTGACTCAGCCAACCGCGCGGTTGCGGCCGGAGCGCTTCGCCTCGTAGAGGTTCGCGTCGGCACGGCCGATCAGCTCGGTGGCAGTGCCGGGCGCCGCGAGATCTACGCTGGCGACTCCGAGGCTGATCGTCGCCGGGATCTTGATTGCATCGTAGCTGAACGGGTCGCCCTCGATCAGCGCGCGCAGGACCTCGGCGCACTGCATCGCACCTTCACCATCCGTAGCCGGCAGCACCACTGCGAACTCCTCGCCGCCGTAGCGCGCGAGCAGATCGGTGGTGCGGATCCGTGGCTTGAGCCGGCGACACATCTCCTTGAGCGCCGCATCACCGGCGAGGTGACCGTGGGTATCGTTGATCTTCTTGAAGTGATCGATGTCGACCATGATCAGCGATAGCGGCTGCTTCTGCCGGCTCGCGACGGCGAGCTCACGCTCGAGGAACTCCAGGAAGTAGCGCTTGTTATGGACGGCGGTGAGGCCATCCATGATCGACATCCGATAGATCTCTTCGTGGTAGGCGGCTTCGATGTTGTCGCCCGAGAGGAACTTGCAGATCGCGACGCCGCAGCGAAGCATGTCGCCGTCGGTCAGCTGCTGGCGCGTGATCTTGACGTCGTTGACGTGGGTACCGTTGGTCGACCCGAGGTCCTCGACGTACCAGCCGTGGTCATCGCGGAAGATCCGCGCGTGACGGCGTGACAGACCCTCGCCCTCGAGCGGGATGTCGAGGTCCTCCATGCGGCCGACGAAGTGCTCCGCCTTGTTGAGCGCGAACCGGCGTCCCATGCCCGTTCCCGACGGATAGATCGCGACCAGCACCGCATCCGCGTTTCCACCGGTGGCCCGCTTCGGGATCAGCGGAGCTTGCAGAAACGCGGTTTTTGCCTCGTTGGACATCCGATCCACAGGATACCGCCTCCACCAACCAAACGTGTCGCGGCGAGGCAAATCCGGAGCAGATCGCGCCCGCCCGACGACGATCTTGGCGTCAAGGGCGATGGGATCTCGCTGATCATCCACACCGAGTGCCGCCGGCTCGCGACCGGCGAGACCGTGCATCCCGGCGAGCGGATCCGGTTCGAGATCAACGCTGCTCGCCGCGGCTACGTCACGGTGATCGGGATGTTGGGCGCATCGGCTGAGATCCGAGGCGATCTCCGGCTCGCGACCTGGGAGGAGCTCGTTCGAGGTCGTCCTCAGAAAACAAGCCTGAACGACGTCGCGGGTGCGTGGGGCACGTCGTCGCAGCTGAACTGGCGACTCTGACCCGGCGCGCGACGGACGGGCGTGGTTAACTGCGCCCGTGCCGGAGCTAGAATTTCCACGACATCGACTCGGTCTCGTCCAGGAGCTCGCCGTGCGCGTGCTCGAGAGCCGCGCCGTCGGCTGTGATGGCGAGACGCTCGCCAAGGACATGCTCGGCGGGTTCGTCGAGGTCTGCATGCGCGCGGGACTCGACGGCGTGCTGCTCCAGCTCGCCGAGGTCGTTCCGGGGCTCGACGTGACGGACAGCTCCACGCTCGCCGATGACGCGCGGCTGCGAACGGGGCTCGCGCTGAGGCTCGACAACAAGGCCGAGTTCGACGCGGGCGGGCCCCGCAACGCCAAGCCCCGACAGCTCGCCGAGTGTCTGGTCGGGACGCTCGGACTGACGCTGACCGATGCGGTCGAACCGTCGATCACGCTGCCCGATGAGAACCGCGGTCAGGTGCTCGCTGCGCTCACCAGCGTGGTCGATGTCGAGCTCGCCGTGCCGCTGCTCCGCGACACTATCATCGCGAAGGCGCGTGCGCAGTGCGAGGAGCGCTACCTCTCGGCGTTCGACAAGATCGCGGCCCAGCTCGACGACCGCGCGATGAAGATGTTGCGCCAGCCCAAGGTCCCGCTCGAAGCCGTCCAGGCGGTCCAGCAAGTGCTGTTCGACGCGCGGAACGCAGTGATCGAGGAGGCAGGTCGCGCCGCGATCGATCGCGCGAAGCCGGTACTCGCGCGGGCGAACGCCGATGCCGCCGCGCGCATCGATCAGCCGATCACCCACAAGCTGACGCCCCGTGACGTGGCGATCCGGCGAGCCAGCGACTCGCGGGTCCCGAAGGTTCCCGCGGCGGTCGCGATGTCGCTGTTCGAGAGCCTGACCGAGCTCTGCCATCTGGTGTGGCGCCCGCTCGATCGCCCGGTGCGTAGCTACGGCGCGAGTCAGACGTTCGTCGTCGGCGACCTGCTCGAGCATCCGAAGTTCGGCCGCGGTTCGGTGCTGAGCGCGGATCTGCAGCGCATCGAGGTCGAGTTCCCCGAGGGCAAGTACACTCTCGTTCACGCGCGAAAGTAGCTCACACCGATCGGCGCCGTGCCGACGCAGGCACCCGGCGCGAGGCTTCGGGCGGCTTCGCCACCTTGGGAGGCGCCTTCGCGGTGCTCTGGGTGACCGGTGCCGCCGGGGCCGCTGCTGCTGCCGCTGCTGCCGTAGCCGCTGCGGCCGCGCGCGCCTGATCGTCCTTCTCCAGGCAGCACTTCTTGTACTTGGCTCCGGACCCACATGGGCACGGATCGTTTCGACCGGGTTGTTCCGACATCGAGCGAAGCATCGCGCGTGTGTCGACGACTCGCTAGCCCGGAGACAGCAACTTCACGAGCCACGAGAAGAACGCGCGGGTCGGGCCCGCCACGTGGTCGAGGTGGCCGGTCAGCGAGCGGGCCTGCGTCGTGTACGCGAGCACGACCCCCAGCACCAGGAGGTTCGCGCAGGTGACGAACAAAAACGAGAAGATGTTCCCGGCCTCGCGGTGGTCGCCGTGATGGCGATGAATGTGCGCCCAGTTCGCGATGACGTTCCACGCCAGCGTGAAGCCGAGGATCCCGGAGATCATCCGGGGCTCGTGGACCCAGGCGCCGATCACGAGGACGATCAGCGAGAACAACGGAACCACGAATGGCGCGATCGCGATCAGCCAGTTTCCGTTGCCAGTGTACCGAGCGTGACCACCGCCCACGAGTCCGGCGCGCACGCCCGCTACGCGATGGAACGTGAGCAAGGCGAACAGGATGTGGGTGAGCTCGTGCTCGATGGTGACCAGGTAGTGGCGCGACGTGTTCGGGCGCAGGAGCACCAGCCACAGGATCACGAATGCACCCGCGCCGACGAGAAACGGCAGGATCGCGCCTGGTCGATGCGCGATGTCCTGCATGACGAACGAGAACGCGTAGATCACGCCCGGCAGGAACACGAGGCTGACGAACGCGATCGGCCACTTCAACCACCGGAGCGTGCGGTCGAAGCCGGCAGAAGGATCCATCTCCCCATAGGACATCAACCGGGCGGGATCGCACAGGCAGGCCACCCTGATTCGACGACCTGATAGCGTGGGCTGGTGAAGCGAGCCGTGGTCGTCCTTGCGCTGATCCTGGGGACCGCGGGCTGCGGCTCCGTGGCCCCCCACCACTACGACGTGATCGTCCGCGGCGGCACCATCTACGATGGTCAGGGCGGAGCACCGTACGTCGGCGATGTCGCGATCACCGGCGATCGAATCGCCGCGGTCGGCACGCTCGGCAAGGCCACGGCGTCGACGGAGATCGATGCCCGGGGACTGGCGGTCGCACCCGGCTTCATCAACATGTTGAGCTGGGCCGTCGATTCGCTGATCGCGGATGGCAAGTCACAGGGAGACATCCGTCAGGGCGTCACGCTCGAGCTGTTCGGCGAGGGCAACTCGATGGGGCCGGTGACCGAGACCATGAAGCAGCAGATGGTGGAGGAGCAGGTCGACATCTACTACGACATCGCGTGGACCACGCTCGCCGGCTATCTCGACCACCTCGTACATCGCGGGATCGCGACGAACGTGGCCTCGTTCGTCGGTGCCACCACGCTGCGGATCCACGAGATCGGGTACGAGAACCGGGAGCCAACGCCCTCCGAGCTCGAGCGCATGCGCGAGCTCGTGCGCCAGGCGATACGTGAGGGCGCGCTCGGGGTGGGCTCGTCGCTGATCTATCCGCCTGCGTTCTATGCAAGGACGCCGGAGCTGGTGGAGCTGTGCAAGGTCGCCGCGAGCTACGGCGGCATGTACATCACGCACATGCGGAGCGAGGGCAGCCGGCTGCTCGAGGCGATCGACGAGGTGATCGGCATCGCGCGGGACGCCAAGATCCCTGCGGAGATCTATCACCTCAAGGCAGCAGCTCGCGACCACTGGTCGAAGATGACCCAGGCGATCTCGAAGATCGAAGCGGCGCGCAAGGCCGGCCTGCGGATCACCGCGGACATGTACACGTATCCCGCCGGTGCCACCGGCCTTGGCGCGACGATGCCGCCGTGGTCCCAGGAAGGCGGGCGGGTGGCGTGGATCGCTCGCCTGAAGGATCCGGCCACGCGCGCGCGGATCGCACGCGAGATGATCGCGCCCACCGACGCCTGGGAGAACTTCTGTGGTGGGCGCGAAACCCGAGGGCATCTTGCTCGTCGGGTTCAAGGCGGAGGCGCTGAAGCCGCTCACCGGAAAGACCCTCGCCGAGGTCGCCAGGCAGCGCGGCAAGCCTCCCGAGGAGGTCGCGATGGACCTCGTAATCGAGAACGACGTCGACGTCGCGTGCGTGTACTTCCTGATGTCGGAGGACAACCTCCGCACGCAGCTGAAGCTGCCGTGGGTGAGCTTTGGCTCGGACGCCGAGTCCGAGGCGCCCG
>JAYUVX010000080.1:0-6719 GCA_043753855.1 Myxococcales bacterium
ATCCTCGTGATCCTCGTGATCCTCGTGATCCTCGTGATCCTCGTGATCCTCGTGATCCTCGTGATCCTCGACATCGGCGCGAGCGGCGCATTCGACGACGATCAGGTCGCCGAGCCCCGCGTGATCAAGGTCGGGACGACCTATCGCATGTACTACACAGGACGGCACGTCGCGAATAACAAGACCAGCCTCGGCTTCGCGACCAGCAGCGATGGCCTGACGTTCACGAAGCAAGCGACGCCGATCCTGGCGGCGAATCGGTGGGGCAACTTCTGGGGCGGCGCGTTCGTGATCGATCGCGGCAGCTGGCACCTGTGGCGCGGCGTGACGCCCGACAACGGCGCGACGTCGTATCTCGTCTACGCAAGCAGCAGCGATGGGCTCGTGTGGACGGACGGACCGAGCAACCCGGTGCTCACCACAAGCCCCAGCACGACCGCAGCGGACCGCGGCCTCGTCGGCGATTCCGTGTCCGGCTATCTCGACGGTGATCGCTATCGGATCATGTACACCGGCTACAACGCGAACCTCGGCGGCAATCAGGGCCGGGTCGAAGGCATCTGCCTCGCGCAGGTCACGTCGCCCTGCCCGTGATCACGGGCGCGCGATCGAGAGCTCGCCCATCATTCCGCGCTCGGCGTGCTCGAGGATGTGGCAGTGATACATCCAGCGTCCTTCGGGGCCGTACTTCACCGCGAAGCGGACCGTCTTGCCCTGCGGCACGTTGACGGTGTCCTTCCAGCCCATGCGCGGCACGGTGAGACCCGCGTCGTCGAGAATCTGGAACGACATCCCGTGGAGATGGAACGGGTGATCCATCTCGGTCACGTTCACGACCTCTCAGATCGCGATGTCGTTGGTCCGGCCTCGGAGCGGCGTGATGTTCGGATACTTCTCGTTGTTGATCGAGAACTCCGGTGCGGGCAGCCCGAGCTCCTTCTCGCGAAGCTCGAACCGCTTGCGCGGCGTGCTGCCATCGACCGGGATCGCGGGGACTTCGCCCCATCGATCGGGGAGAGGCAGCGACACGGTGCCCGCCGCGCCGACATGCACAGTCACCAGATCGACCGGGCCGTTGTTCGGGATGTTGTGCCCGCGATCGTAGTAGGTGTTTCGCAGCGTCGTGTCGCTCGCGACCTCGACGAGCACCTCGTACCGCTCGCCCGGCGCGATCAACAGTGTCTGGGTCTGATACGGGGTAGGCAGCATGCCGCCATCCCAGCCGATCACGAGGAACGTGTGACCGGGGAGATCGAGGTTGAAGTAGCGACCGTTCGCGCTGTTGACGAACCGCCAGCGCTCGCGCGTCCCGCCCGCCACCTCGAGTGTCGAGTCTCACCGGCCGTTGACGAGCAGCACGTTGCCCTGGCGTCCGAGCATGATGTCCAGGTTGTCGGTGACCGTGGAGAACTTGCCCGTCGACTCGATCTTGACGTCGTCGAGTACGAACACGCGATCGGCGGCCACATCGGGCTCGACACCGCCGCGAATCCGGATCGGCGCGTACAGGCCACGCTCGATCTGCACGTCGCCTTCCATGTGCGGGTGGTACCAGAACAGCCCCGCGTCGTTCGCGTCGAACTCGTAGTCGTACTGGGCCCCCGGTTCGATCATCAATTGCGCGACCGGCGTCCCGTCGGCCGCGTTCGGTACGCGGATGCCATGCCAGTGGATGGTCGTCGAATCCGGCAGCCGGTTCTCGAAGTGCACGATCACGTGATCGCCGAGCTTCGCTTCGAGCATAGGCGGGAACTCGTTCCCACTCCCATGCTCTGGACGTTAACCCAGCGATCGCACTCGGGAGTTCGCGTGGCACGTCCGCTGCTTTCAAGGAGAGCCAGCCCCTAACAAGGAACGTGCAATGTCCCACCACGACGAGCTCCCCAGCATCGATCCATCCGCCCTCGACGAAGTCACCGGCGGCGTCACTTCCAGTTCTTCCTCCAGCTCGGGCACCAACTCCCAGCTGACTGCCGCGCTCCAGGGCATCACGAGCCAGATCGCCAGCCTCGGCCAGAACAACAGCAACAGCGGCAGCAGCTCGCTGTCGTCGATGCTTCCGATGATGCTCATGCTCGGCAAGGGCGGCGGGGGCGGTGGTGCCTGCGCGTGCGGATGCGGCATGGCGAACTGCATGCGCCGCTAGAGCACCGAGCACGCGCAACCAGCGAGGTCACGATGTGGCCCCGTTCGCGAGCAGGTACGCCGCCACCCTGGCAAGCACGCCCGTAACCGGCGAGGTCTCTCGAGGAGGTCACGATCCTGACCACTTCGAGAATCCCGGGCGCTGGATGTAACACTGCCACATCTTCGAGCACGCCGAGAACGGGATGATGGCCGAGCTCCAGGTCGTCCGGCGGCGCCATAACCTCGACTCGTCGAGGATCTGCGAATCACCAGCAGCTCATGGGACCCATCATGCCGTCCATGCGATCCATCGTGGACATCGTCGCGACCGCGTGACGTTCCACCTCGGCACGCGCGGGTGACAGCTGTGTCGCCGCATGCATCGTCGCCATGTGCTGCGCCATCTCGGTATCGAGCCCTGCGTGCATCTCGCGCATATCGCCCGAACCGCCGCAGTGCGAGCCCATGCCATCCATCATCGCATCCATGTTGGCCATCATCGGCGTGATCGCCTCGCGGTAACGGTCCGCGTCGACGCGCAGGTCCTGCACGGTCGTCGCGGCGCGCGCGAACGCCAGGTGCTGCTGCGCCTCGCTTCGCGTCTCGCTGATGAACCCGCGCATCGCGCCGGAGTCATCCATCCCGCCGTGACACGCGGACATCAGGAGCATCGAAACCAGGGTTGCTTTCCACATTCCGATTGGAGCAGCAACACGCGTGCCCGGGATGTCGGTGCGATCCGCGCAATGCGTTCGCGTAACCGGCCAGAACACACCATCGAGATCGCGCCGCCACACCGCTGATAGATCAGGTAATGCGCTTGCCGCGGAGGCGAAGCGCATTGCCGATCACTGACACCGATGACAGGCTCATCGCGAGCGCCGCGAGCATCGGCGACAGCAGCCAGCCGGTGAGCGGATAGAACACGCCGGCCGCGATCGGAATGCCGGCGGTGTTGTAGATGAACGCGAAGAATAGATTCTGCTTGATGTTCGACATCGTCGCGCGCGATAGCGCACGCGCCCGTGCGATGCCACGCAGGTCGCCCTTCACGAGCGTCACGTGCGCGCTCTCCATCGCGACGTCGGTACCCGTCCCCATCGCGATGCCCACGTGTGCGCGGGCAAGCGCGGGCGCGTCGTTGATGCCATCGCCGGCCATCGCGACCTTGCGGCCTTCCGCTTGCAGCCGCGCGACGTGCTCGGCCTTCTGGTCCGGCAGCACCTCGGCGATCACGTCGTCGAGCCCGAGCTTGTTCGCGACGGCCTGCGCCGTGGTCCTGCTGTCCCCGGTCATCATCACGATGCGCAGGCCCTCGGCCTTGAGAGTGCGGATCGCCTCGGGAGTACTGTCCTTGATCGGATCGGCCACGCCGACGAGCCCGGCGAACGTGCCGTCGATGGCGACGTACATGACGGTCTGACCGTCCCCGCGCAATGCCTCCGCCCGCTCGGAGAGCGCGCTCGTGTCGACGTTCTCGACCTCCATCATCGCGCGGTTGCCGAGCGCGACCTTGCGGCCATCGATCGTCCCGCGCACGCCCTTGCCCTTCACCGACGCGAACTCGGCAACCTCCGCGATCACCGTCCCGCGCTCCTTTGCGCCGGCGACGATCGCGGCGGCGAGGGGATGCTCGCTCGCGCGCTCGAGGCTCGCCGAGAGCCGCAACACGGTCGCCTCGTCGTGCAGCGCCGCCGGCACCACGGAGACGAGGCGCGGTTTGCCCTCGGTCAGGGTGCCGGTCTTATCAACGACGAGCGTGTCCACGGTGCGCATCACCTCGATCGCCTCGGCGTTGCGGAACAGCACGCCCATCGACGCGCCGCGGCCGGTCGCGACCATGATCGACATCGGCGTCGCGAGGCCCAGCGCGCAGGGGCACGCGATGATCAGCACCGACACTGCGCTGACGATCGCGTGCGCCATCCGAGGATCGGGCCCGACCAGCGACCATACGATGAACGTCGCGATCGCGATCGCGATCACGGCGGGCACGAACCAACCTGCGACCTGATCTGCGAGCTTCTGGATCGGTGCGCGGCTGCGCTGTGCCTCTGCGACCATCGCCACGATCCGCGCGAGCAGCGTCTCGGAGCCGACCTTGTCCGCGCGGACGACGAGCGCGCCGGTGCCGTTCACGGTTGCACCGATCACGCGGTCGCCCGCTTGCTTCTCGACCGGAATCGGTTCGCCGGTGACCATTGCCTCGTCGATCGATGACGCGCCTTCGAGCACGACGCCGTCGACCGGCACCTTCTCGCCCGGACGGACGCGCAACCGATCGCCCACCTTGATTTGATCGAGCGGGACGTCGGCCTCGCTGCCGTCTTCCGCGATCCTGCGCGCCGACGTTGCAGCCATGCCGAGCAGCTTGCGGATCGCCGCGCCGGTCGAGCTGCGCGCGCGGAGCTCGAGGACCTGGCCGAGCAGGATCAGCGTCACGATCACACCGGCCGCTTCGAAGTAGGTGCCGACCGTACCGTCGTGGTTCTGGAACGCCGCCGGGAACACGCCGGGCACGAGCGCAGCGACGAGGCTGTAGCCGAACGCCACGCCGACACCGAGCCCGATCAACGTGAACATGTTGAGGCTGCGGTTCTTCAACGACTGCGCGAAGCGATCGTAGAACGGCCACGCCGCCCAGGTGCAGATCGGAAGCGCCAGCACGAGCTCGGTCCAGACCCGTGCGCGCCCGGTCAACAGCGTCACGCCGATCATCTCCCCCATCACGATCGCGAGCAGCGGCAGGGTCAGCGCCGCCGCGATCCGGAACCGGCGCGTCATGTCGCGCAGCTCGGGATCTGGCCCCGCATCGAGCACCGGCATCCGCGGCTCGAGAGCCATGCCGCAGATCGGGCAGCTGCCCGGCGCATCCCGCACGATCTCGGGGTGCATCGGACACGTGTACTCGACCTTGCTAGTGGAACCGCTCGTCGCCGGGTCGGGTGTCTTCGCAAGCTCCGGCGCGGACGACGCGGGTTTCAGGTAGTGGGCCGGGTTCGCGAGGAACTTCTCCTTGCAGCGCGCGCTGCAGAACAGCACCTCCTTGCCCTCGTGTATCGTACGGTGCGCCGTGGTCGGCTTCACCCTCATGCCGCAGACGGGGTCTTTCGCAGAAGCGCCTCCACCGCGTCGTGGTGGTGGTGAGCGTGAGGTTCGGCTTGGTGCGGATGCGTGTGTTGCGTCATGGTCATGGGCTTCCCGGCTGCTGTGACGCAGTCGCTCCTCGTTCCTTACACCTGCAAGAATGACGACGCCTGCAGCGGGGGAGAACCGCGCCGAGCGGCGCCACATCGAACCCCGGCGGCTTCCAGTTTCGCTGGCGAAGCTTTTTCGGCCCCTGGAACAGGCGGCAGTCGACGAGGATGGGCCGTCCGTCATGCTCGACGAGGTACCGCGAACCGGCCACGGTGCCGGTGGCCTCCAGGAAGGTGACGCGAGCCAATGAGGTTGTCATCACGCTCTCCGTTCACGAGCAGCACGCGCGAGCTTCACAAGCTCGAGCACGGTGACACGGACGAGCCCGAGCGCGAGGCTCAGGCCACAATCAGCCATCGAGAGCTCGCCGATCTGGAACAGACTCTGCGTCCATCCGACGTGATGGATCGCGAGCTGCACGAGCACGGAACCGAGCACGACGCCGAGCAACACGAGGTTTCCGAGCGCGCCGACCTGCCAGAACACGCGCCGCGCGCTCCGCGAAGCGAAGGCGCGGAACAGCCCGCCGAACACTAGCACGGAGAACGCGAGATTCCTGGCCTCGGCAACGTCGCGCTCGGCGAGTGCCCATGCAAACACGCCGAGCGTCACGACGGTCTGAAGGATCGCCGTGAGCCCGATCGTGAACCACTCTTCGCGACCGAGCAGCGGCTCGGACGGGCGACGCGGCGGATGCTGCATCGCGTCCTCGTCGGTCGGATCCATCACCAGCGCGAGTGCTGGCAAGCCATCGGTGACCAGGTTGATCCAGAGCAAGTGCACGGGCAGCACCGGAAGGGGCATTCCGCCGATGGCCGCGAGCAGCATGACGAGTAGCTCGCTCGCATTGCCCGCGAGCAAGTAGACGACGGACTTGCGGATGTTCTCGAAGATGCCGCGTCCCTCACGGACGCCCGCAATGATGCTCGCGTAGTTGTCATCGGCAAGCACGATGTCAGACGCCTCGCGCGTGACCTCGGTACCTCGTGTCACCACCGGGCTCGAGGAGGACCACTTCCACCAGACCGAGCGAATCCCGCGACCCATTTCGTCGGCTTCGAGCTCGCGCACTTCGACCTAATCCGGCCGCCCGGGCGTCCACACACAAGACAACGCGGAGCTTCGCGTCGAGCCAGAGTGATACGCCCTCGAGAAACGTCGTCGCTGCTCGTTCGTGGCGCACCTTCGAGGGCGCCGGCAATAACGCCCGCAACAGCTCGTCGGGCCCGTGACTCACGAGCGCGCTCGTCCCGATCGTCGGCGGGACCATGACCACCGTGTATTCCATCTGCGTTCGGAGGCGCGTGTGCTGAACCAAGTAGCTCGCGGCCTTCTCGACGGGCCGCGCCGCGGCGGCGTCGAGGCCGTGGCGCTTGGCCATCAGCCGCATGCTC
>JAYUVX010000081.1:0-127518 GCA_043753855.1 Myxococcales bacterium
GCGCAGGTCGCGGATCGCTTGCGTGCGTGCGGTCTCCCGATCGCCATCATCGAGCCAGCGCCGGTCACGGTCGAGGAGCTGTGCCTCGCGCATGACCGCGTGTACGTCGACGACATCCTGGCCGGGCGGGTGCCGAACGGGTTCGGGAATTGCTCGCCCGCGATCGCGGCGTCCTTGCTCTACACGACGGGATCGATGTTATCGGCTGCGCGCCACGTGCTCGACGCCGGAGGTATCGCGTGCGCGCCGTGCTCTGGCTTCCATCACGCGGGCTATCGAAGCCCGGATGGGTTTTGCACGTTCAATGGGCTGATGACGACCGCATGCGCCTTGC
The DNA here is from genome assembly GCA_043753855.1 of Myxococcales bacterium. Classification (GTDB taxonomy): domain Bacteria; phylum Myxococcota_A; class Polyangia; order Haliangiales; family Haliangiaceae; genus JABFXX01. The sequence goes on from JAYUVX010000081.1 coordinate 335, forward strand.
GCCGCGATGCGCGCGTCCTGCGGGTCGGGATCGTCGACTGCGACATGCACTACGGCGATGGCACCGACGAGATCATCGATGAGCTCGGCGCCCGGAGCTGGATCGAGCACTTCACGGCGGGCTCGGTGTATTCGCGGCCCGAGCAGGCGAGCACGTTCTTTGCGGAGCTGCCGGGCCGCCTCGATGCGATGGGCGGGTGCGACGTCGTGCTGTATCAGGCCGGCGCGGACCCGCACGTCGACGACCCGCTCGGTGGTTGGCTCACGACCGCGCAACTCGCTGCGCGAGACACCATGGTGTTCGAGGCGTTCGCGGGGCTCGGCATCCCCGTCGTGTGGAACCTCGCGGGGGGGTACCAGCGTGCGCGTGACGGCTCGATTCCGAAGGTCCTCGAGATCCACGAAAACACGGCGCGCGCCGCGCACGCGGTGATGTCTGCACACCAGCGGTGACCGGTGCTGCTGGCACGCTCCGCGAGCAGCCAACCCACCGGCTAACGACGAGGCGTTCAGCCCGGGCCGTCGTTGATCGCGCGCTCGATCTTGGTCTTCAGCTCGACGTAGCGGCGCAGGAAGTCGTAGTGGCGCTCGCGGAACGCCTGGGTGTAGCGACGCTCGCGCGCCTTGACCCGCCACGCCTCGGCGAGCTGGTCGAGGCGATCGACGAGCAGCCTGGCGTCGTTGAACGGGCTGACCAGGGTCCGCTGGCCGGCGTGCTCGACGAGCTCGACCTTGCCGTTGTCGGCGGGGCCGAGGAAGGTCAGGACCACGGTGTCGGGATGCTGGTTGCGGATCGTGCGCGCGATCGTCCTCGCCGGGAGGTCGGTGAGGTCCTCCGCGACCATCGCGTAGTGGAAGCCGCCGGAGCTGATCCGATCGAGGCCCTCGCCGCCGGAGGTGGCGTGGACGAACTGGTAGCCCGCGGGCGCGAGCTCGGTCATGCCGGTGAACAGCTCGTCGACCTCGTCGATGATGAGCACGCGCAGCTCCTCGAGCATCACCGAGCGCGCGGGATCCTTGCCAGAAGCCTTGTCGGCGAGATCGATCGCGCGGCGCTCGGTCTCCATGAACCGCTGGAGGAACTCCTCGTGGACGGTGCGCACGTCGACCAGCACCGAGTCGACCTCGCGCTTGCCGACCGAGCGACCGGCGGCGTCGAGCACGCGATCCTTGAGGTAGGCGACCGACTCGGGAGCCTTGAGGATCAGATCGATCGCGCCGGCGCGCACGGACTCCACGGCATCATCGTACGAGCGGCGCGGCGTCATCGCGATCAGCATGGAGGTCGGCGACGCGGTCTTGATCGCGCGGATGGTCTCGATGCCTGCACTCGGGTTGGGCGTGTCGATGTCGACGAGCACGACCGAGAAGAACTGGCGGGCGACGGCGGCGAGCGCGTCATCGGACGTGGTCACGCAGGTGACGTGGAGCTGCGCCTCGGAGAGCAGCTGCTCGATGCCGGCGTGCACGCGCACATCGCCATCGAGGACGAGCACCTCGATGCCGACGAGCAGCGTCGCCATCTGCTGCGTGCGATACGAGGACGAGGCGCCGGTGGTCGATTCGAAGTTGGTCATGGCGAGGGCGTCTCGGTGTGTGAGGTGTCGGCGAGGCCGGCACGGAGTAACCAGGCACCGGTGGCGGCGAGGCCGAGGTCGAGCGCGAGGACGACCAGCACCACACCCCAGCGCGTACGGCCGCGGTTCTTGGGCGATCTCGAGCGCGAGCGCGATGGCGACGCCGACACCGAGGGCTCCGGCGCGGGGGCGGGCGCGCGTACCGGTGGGGCCGTGGCGGGCCGCTGCACGGTCCCGAGCGGGGCGACCGACGGTGGCGGACTCCCGAACGCGCTGGTCGCGGGCAGGTTGGTCGGGGTCGAGTACGGATTGTTGGCAGGCGGCAGGCTCTGCGGATTCCGGTTGAACGGAGCGATGCTGATCGGCCCGCCGTTGACCGGCGGGATCGAGGGCGGCGGCAGCGCGGCGGGCCCGGCGTGCAGCGAGAGGATGCTGTAGCTGGATGGCGGAATGCTCAGCGCCTGCTGCGGCGGCATCGGCGCGTCATCCGACATCTTCTGCGTCGGCGCGACCATCGAGGTGGTGGTACGTGCGCCACAACCGCCGCAGAACCGGGCATCCGGTGTGTTCTCGGTGCCGCAACTGGGGCAGCGCATCCCGGAGACAGGGTAACCCAGCGTGGGCCCGACCGCGCTGATTACGCCACCGGATCCGACGGGGACCCTGTGGTAGCCTGGAAGTCCGGTTCGATGAGTCAGGTCCTAGATCGTGTGCTCGCCGCCGCCCGCCAGCTCGGGGCCTCGGACGTTCACCTGAAGGCCGGGTTGCCCCCGATCTTCCGGATCAAGGGCGATCTGCGCACCGTGCGCGATGTGCCAGCGCTGACGCGAGAATCGATCGCGCAGTTCGCGGTCCACATGATGAACGACCGCCAGCGCGAGGAGTTCGAGCAGAACCTCGACATCGACCTCGCCTACGGCACGCCCGATGGCGTTCGGTACCGCGTCAATCTGTTCCAGCAGCGTGGATCGGTTGGCATGGTGCTGCGTTTGATCCCTCCCGAGGTGCCGCCGTTCGAACGCCTCAACCTCCCGCAGTCGGTGCTCGACCTCGCGAACACCCCGCGCGGCATCGTGCTGGTCACGGGTGCGACCGGATCCGGCAAGTCGACCACGCTCGCTGCGATGATCGACTACGTCAACACGCAGAACGCCTATCACATCGTCACGATCGAGGACCCGATCGAGTACACGTTCCGCGACAAGCGCTCGGTGCTGAACCAGCGCGAGATCGGGTTCGATACGATGACGTTCGCTCGCGCGCTGCGTGCGGCGCTGCGCCAGGACCCGGACGTGATCCTGGTCGGCGAGATGCGCGACTTCGAGACCGCGGGCATCGCGATGACCGCGGCGGAGACCGGTCACCTCGTGTTGTCCACGCTGCACACCGTGGATGCCACCGAGACGATCAACCGCATCATCTCGATGTTCCCGACCCACCAGCAGCAGCAAGCGCGGTTGACGCTCGCGAGCGTGTTGCGTGGCGTGATCTCGCAGCGGCTGCTGCCACGCGCCGATGGCAAGGGCATGGTCCCGGCGCTCGAGATCATGGTCAACACCGAGCGCATCCGCGAGATGATCGAAGATCCAGTACGCACCCGCGAGATCAAGAGCGCGATCGTCGAGGGACTGCACCCGTACGGCATGATCTCGTTCGATCAAAGCCTGTCCACGCTCGTGAAGCAGAAGCTCGTGACCTACGAGGAGGCCGTCAAGCACTCGACGAGCCCGGCCGATTTTGCACTGCTGTTCCGGGGGGTATCGCAGAGCGCGGGGTCGTGGAAGGACGCGGGACCGGGGTCGATCGGCAAACCTGGAGTCGGCAATGATGAATTCGAGATCGAATAGGTGGCTGATCATCCTCGGGTTGCTGGCGGGGTGGCTCGTGCTCCCCGCCGCGGCCAGCGCTGGCGCGCGCAAGCGGGTCGTCGTGCTCGAGCTCGAGGGCCCCAAGGCGGAGAAATTTCACGCCGACCTGGTGAAACTGATCAAGAAGAACCACACGATCATTCCGATCGATAAGTGGAACGGCACGGCCGAGGAGCTCGGCGCCGCGGGCGGCACCGAGAAGGACATCAAGAAGGTCGCGAAGAAGCTCAAGATCGACGCGGTCATCTCGGGCAAGGTCGAGAAGCGCCGCGACGAGTACATCCTCCAGCTCAAGGTACGCGAAGGAAAGACCGGCGCCGCCGTCGGTGGCCGGATCGACGTCAAGGCCGAGGGTCCTCGGATCGACGGTCAGGCCTCCACGGATCTGAAGGACGAGCTGCTGCCGGCGATCGACAGCATCGGGTCGAACCGCGACGGCGGCGATGCCGAGGCCGAGGACGAGGAAGCAAAGCCCGCAAAGAAGAAGCCGGGGAAGAAGGAAGAAGCCGACGCCGACGACGAACAGGAGAAGCCGGCGAAGAAGGGCTTGTCGAAGAAGAAGGACGCCGAGGCCGAGGAGGAGAAGCCCGTCAAGAAGGGCTTGTCGAAGAAGAAGACCGCCGAGGCCGACGAGGAGAAACCCGTGAAGAAGGGCTTCTCGAAGAAGCATGACGCCGAGGCCGACGAGGAAGACAAGCCGGCCAAGAAGGGGTTCTCGAAGAAGGACGACGAGGAGACCAATGCGTCGCGGACCAAGAAGGACGAGAAGAAGGACGAGGCGAAGGCGGCCAAGAAGGACGACGAGGAAGCGGACAGCCCGCTTCCGCCGCCGAAGAAGAAGCTCGCGAAGAACGACGAGAACAAGGCGGACGAAGGCGACGACAACGACGACAACGAGGACAAGCCGAAGAAGAAGAAGAAGGTCGCCAAGAGAGACGACGGCGAAGAAGGCGACGAGGAAGGCGTCGAGGCATCGGCGGATGACAGCGATGCGCCGATGAAATCGATGAATACGTTGAGCCCCGGTGAGCGTGCGGTCGATGGCGTGATCGGCCTGTCGTTCAACGCGCGCCGCATGGCGTTCACCTACTCCGCGGACCTCGGCAACAACCCCAAGCCGTACAAGGGCGTTCCGGTCGCCGGCCTGTTGATCGACGCCACGGTGTATCCGCTCGCGGTCGGCCACAAGCGCCGCGACATGCTCAAGAACCTCGGCATCACCGCGATGTACGACAAGGTCCTCAAGATCCAGTCGAAGCAGGGCGCCGTGACCTTGCCGACCGCGCAGGCACGCTACGCGTTCGGTGCGGCGTTCCGGTACCCGCTCGGCAAGCTGACCGTTGGCGCGACGCTGCGGTACGGCCGGCAGAACTTCACGATCGGCAGCAGCATGGGCGTCACCTCGGATCTGCCGAACGTCAACTATACGATCCTCGACCCCGGCGCGTTCCTCCACTACGCGGTGACGCCGAAGTTCATCCTGAACCTCAACGTCGCCTACATGGCGTTCCTCGGCACCGGCGCGATCCAGAACAACGACTCGTACGGCGCTGCCACGGTCACCGGCTTCGAGGGCGAAATCGGCGGTGACTACCTGCTGACCAGGAACATCTTCGCGCGCGCCGCGTTCCGGTTCGAGACCATCGGCTTCAAGTTCAAGGGCACCGGCACGATGACCACCGGTCGGGACATCGATCCGGAGCAGGACGTGTTCGGCGCTCGCGACAACTACCTCGGTGGCGCGGTCACCGTTGGCTACCTGTACTAGTCGCGTGTTCACCAGGTTCGCGCGTCTCGCGGTGATCCCGCTGCTGCTCGGCGTCTTGGCGCTCGGCTATCTCAATCATCAGCTGCGCACGGCGGAGTCCACCGCCGCGCCGGCCGTCTCCGGACCTCCGGTCGTCTACGACACCGCGGCGACCGAGCACGCGTTCGCCGCGATCTACGACAAGGGCACGTGGGCGAAGCGGACCGATGGCGCTGGCACCTCGGGCGTCGGTTCCACGGCCCACGCGACGCTGCTCTATCGCACCTATCTGCAGCAGTTCCTCGCAGAACACGACATTCACTCGGTCGTTGACGCCGGCTGCGGAGACTGGGAGTTCTCGCAGTCGATCGACTGGACCGGCATCGACTACAAGGGCTACGACATCGTGCCCTCGGTCGTCGAGCAGGACGTGAAGCGGTTCGGCAAGCCGAACATCCAGTTCTTCACCGCCGATATCGTGACGACGGATCTGCCGCCGGCGGATCTGCTGATCTCGAAGCACGTTCTGCAGCACTTACCGACCGCGGCCGTGCAGCAGTTCCTGCTCCAGGCTCGCAAGTACAAGCACGTGCTGCTGGTCGATGGTGTCGACCGCGTGACCCTGACCGGGACCAACACGGACATCGCGCCAGGGCAGTACCGCACGCTCGATGTCACCCAGCCGCCGTTCAGCGTGCCGGGCGCCCGCGAGCTGACCTACTACGACGGCCACCTGATGCATCAGGTCGTCCATATCGTCCCTCCGCGACCCTGAGCGAGATCTGCTAGGTTGTCGGCGTGAAAGCCGCCGACGTCCGCAGAGCGTTCCTCGAGTTCTGGAAGAGCAAGGGCCATGAAGTCGTGGCCTCGTCCTCGCTGGTTCCGGCCAACGATCCCACGCTGCTGTTCGTGAACGCCGGCATGGTCCAGTTCAAGGACGTGTTCACCGGCGTCGAGCAGCGCCCGTACAAGCGGGCCGCGAGCTCGCAGAAGTGCGTGCGCGCCGGCGGCAAGCACAACGATCTCGACGAGGTGGGCAAGACCCCGCGTCACCACACGTTCTTCGAGATGCTCGGCAACTTCTCGTTCGGCGATTACTTCAAGGAGGACGCGATCGCCGGCGCGTGGGAGCTGCTCACCAGGGTCTACCAGATCGATCCGTCGCGGATGTGCGTGACGATCTTTGGCGGCAATGACCCGGAGCTGCCGGGCGTGCTCGCCGACGAGGAAGCGCGCGCGATCTGGAAGCGGGTCACCGGGTTCTCCGATGATCGGATCATCGGCCTCGGCAAGAAGGACAACTTCTGGATGATGGGGGACACCGGCCCGATGGGTCCGTGCACCGAGATCCATTATTTCATGGGATCTGGCATGGATGGGGTTCCGAAGTCGTGGCCGACCACCGAGCCGGCGAGCTGGAAGGGCTGGCTCGAGATCTGGAACCTGGTGTTCATGCAGTACGAGCGGCGCACCGCGGGCGGCGAGTTGTTCCCGCTGCCGGCGCCCTCGATCGATACCGGCGCCGGCCTCGAGCGGGTGACCAGCGTCGTGCAGCGCGTCGCGAGCAACTACGACACCGATCTGTTCACCGGCATCATCGAGACCGCCGCGAGGCTCGCGGGCAAGACCTACGGCAAGGATGCCGAGGTCGATACGTCGCTGCGGGTGATCGCGGATCACGCGCGCTGCAGCACGTTTTTGATCGGCGACGGCGTGTTTCCCGACAAAACGGGCCGCAACTACGTGCTGCGCCGGATCTTCCGGCGCGCGGTGCGCCACGGCAAGCTGCTCGGGATCGATCAGCCGTTCATGCACGAGGTGTGCAGCAGGGTGATCGCCGAGATGAAGGCGCACTACCCCGAGCTCGCCGAGCGCGAGACCACGATCCGGCAGGTGGCGCTCGAGGAAGAGAAGCGGTTCCGCGACACGCTCGACCGCGGCCTCAAGCTGCTCGACGACGAGTTCGCATCGATGATCAAGAGCGGCGCGAACAAGGTGTCGGGCAAAGCGGTGTTCACGCTGTACGACACGTTCGGCTTCCCCGACGACCTCACCGAGATCGTGGCGACCGAGCGCGGGTTCGAGGTCGACAAGGAGGGCTTCCAGGAGGAGATGGCGCGGGCGCAGTCGCTCAGCCGGTTCTCCGGCTCCGACCAGGTCGCGATCACCGGCGACATCAAGGCGCTCGCCAACGAGCTCGGTGCCACCAAGTTCCTCGGCTACGAAGGGCGTGGCACGAGCGGCGAGGGTGTGGTGAAGGCGATCCTCGTCGACGGCATCCGCGCGCAGACCGCCGCGGCCGGCACCCGCGTCCAGCTGGTGTTCGACCAGACGCCGTTCTACGGCGAGTCGGGCGGTCAGATCGGCGACGCCGGCGAGGTCACGATCGGCACCGCGAAGGTCCGGATCGACGACACCAAGAAGCCGACCGGCGATGTTCACGTGCTGATCGGAGAGGTGGTCGGACCCGGTGCGGTCTCGGTTGGCGACCAGGCGAAGTTCGCGGTGGACGATGCGCGCCGCGAGCGGACGCGGGCGAATCACTCGGCGACCCACCTGCTGCATCACGCGCTCAAGCACGTGCTCGGCAATCACGTCGCGCAAAAGGGCTCGCTGGTGTCGCCGGACCGGTTGCGCTTCGACTTCGCGCACTTCGCGCCGATGAGCGATGCGGATCGGCGTCGCGTCGAGGACATCGTCAACGACGAGATCCGGCGCAACAAGGACACCGTGATCGAGGTGCTGCCGATCGAGCAGGCCAAGCAACGCGGCGCGGTGGCGATGTTCGGCGAGAAGTACGGCGATCAGGTCCGCGTGGTCTCGATCGGCGGCGAGTCGATCGAGTTCTGCGGCGGCACGCACGTGCGCGCTGCTGGCGATATCGGGCTGTTCAAGGTCATCAGCGAGGGTGGCGTGGCGCAGGGCGTGCGCCGGATCGAGGCGGTCACCGGAGCGGGCGCGCTCGACTATCTGCGCAAGCTCGAGGACGAGCTCGCCAAGGTCGGAGAGCGGCTGAAGACCCAGCCGTTCGAGGTGGCGACCCGCGTCGACAAGCTGCTCGCGGACTACAAGACGGCCGGTGCCGAGATCGACAAGCTGAAGCAGCGGATCGCATCGGGCGGTGGCTCGCGCGATCTGATGGCCGAGATCGTGACGATCAAGGACATCAAGGTGCTCGCGGTCGCGATCGATGTCGACGACGCGAAGGTGCTGCGCGACATCGCCGATCAGCTGCGCGACAAGCTCGGCTCCGGCGTGATCGTGCTCGCGGGCACCGGCGGCCCCGAGGTCAAGCTGATCGCGATGGTGACCAAGGATCTGGTCGGCAAGGTGCAGGCCGGCAAGCTGCTCGCCGAGATCGCGACGCAGCTCGGCGGTCGCGCGGGTGGCAAGCCCGACATGGCCCAGGGCGGCGGCAAAGATCTCACCGCGGTCCCGGCGGCGCTGATCGCCGCACGCAAGTGGGTCGAAGACCACGCCTGATGGTCACGGCTCTCGCATCTGCACCGCTCGCGTTGGGGGCCTTCCGCCTCCGGCTCGCGGACAGGCGGGGCTTCGGTCTCGTGATCACGGGGCTCGACGGCGACACCGAACCACCGCCCGACTACGTCAACCACATCCTGCTCGCGCCGCAACATCGCGAGGACTTCTTCGCGCTGGTCGATCATCACGGCCTCGTCGTGTGCAAGCACGTCGGCGGGGACGACGCGCTTCACCGCGATGTGCGCGGCCGCTCGAGCCGCGGCCGGCTCTCGCAGGGCGAGTACTTCCACCACGATGGCTGCGCAGGTCCGATCAAGCCGCGCATCGTCGAGATCCGTTGCCCGTATCAGGAGGTCGAGCGCCACACGTTCACCGCGATCGCGCCGTTTCCCGACGTGGTTGTCGCGATGCTCGTCGAGCTGCCCGAAGTGCTGCGCACCGGCGAGCTCGCCGCGCTGCACGCGCAGATCGTCGAGCGCGAGGTCCGCACCCGGATCGACTGGGACCTCGTCCAGGGCACGATCAATCGCGCGGTGCGCCGTGCGCTCCCCGCCGAACCGCAGCGCGCGTACCTGCGCCAGGTCGATGTCCGGATCGGTGCGTATCGCGAGCCATGGGAGATGGGTGAGAGCCGGTTCATCGCGAACCGTAATCCCGGCCGCACCATGCAGCACCGCCGCGCGTACGTCGAGGTCCACTCCGGTAAGCGGCCCAACGGTCACCTGCTCAAGCGCTGGCCCGCCGAGCTCGATCTGACCGAGGATGCTTGCGAGCTTTGAACTGGGCAGAGTCGTGGCGATAAGACGTGATATATGGTTGCTTAGAAGGGTTTAATAGACCATATATGGTCATTCGCTATGCGATCCCATGTGGCCGATGTGCTTCCAGGTGGGGTTCGGAAATCGCTCCGGAAGCTTGGCGCGGATCTCTCGATCGCGCGGCGTCGACGCCGCTTGACCAGCGCGATGATGGCGGAGCGCGTCGGCGTCGGGCTGCAGACCTACCGGCGTGCCGAGCGAGGTGACCCCACGGTCGCGATGGGGGTCTATGCGATGGCGCTGTTCGTGCTCGGATTCGGAGATGTGCTGGCACGCGTCGTCGATCCCGGAACCGACGAGCAAGGCTTGCTGCTGGAGACCGAGCGTCTCCCGCGGCGCGTGCGCGTGAAGAAGGAGCCGACGGCAACGTGACGCGCATCATCGATGTCATGATTGGTGACGACGCTCACCGGGTCGGCTCGTTGCGCTACCAGGCGCAAGGCAACCGCGAGAGCGCCTCGTTCGAGTACGCACGTGGGTGGATCGCGGCCGGTTTTCCGCTGGCACCGGACCTACGTCTGGTCGCGGGACCCCAGTTCCACAAGGGCTCGCCGCTGGAGTCACCATTCCACGCTCCGATCGCCGACACCGAACCCGATGGATGGGCGAAAAATGTGATCCGCCGGGACCACGCGAAGCGACGGCGTACCGCGCGGGATGCAGGCGAACCTCTACCTGATGTCGCGCTGACCAATCTGGATTTCCTGCTCGCCGTGGACGATGCGAGTCGGGTCGGCGCCCTGCGGTTTCGGGACGAAGGTGGAGTGTTCCGCCGCGCCACCGAGGATGGGCGCTGCACCACGCCGCCGCTCGTCGAGCTAGGCGCTCTCTCACGAGCTTCGCGCGCCGTCGAGCTCCAGACGGAGACCCAAGAGGACCTCGCGTACCTCCGCGGACGTGGAACGTCACTCGGTGGGCTTCGGCCGAAGTGCACCATCGTCGACGAACACGGGCGGCTCGCGATCGGCAAGTTTCCGAGCGTCTCCGACCAGCGCGCCGTCACCCGTGGAGAAGTCCTCGCCTTGGAGCTCGCACGACGAGCCGGTATCCGCGCCGCGGAGGCGAGAATTGTCGAATCCGACGGCGTCCCGGTCGCGGTGATCTATCGGTTCGACCGCCTTGGTGAGATGCGGCCGGGCGGGGGAGGGTCGCGCAAAGCGCCGTTTCAGGGCTCTTGGTCGGTCAACTGAACCTCGTCGGTGCTGTTTAAACTACCGAGATCACGAGACGTCTGGGGCGTCGCAGCATACGAAGCGGAATCTCCGACAATGAGCTGTTTGACCCCGTGCGCCCCGGAGCGGGATAATTAACGTGCCCTCAGGTGAGGGCCAACGCCATGGCCACCGACCCACCAAGCGGGCCACGACCCGCTCCGGTCGTGCTTCGGATCAAGCTGCGCTACGACGACGTCGAGTCGATGGTGCAACGGTTCGCGCCCAACATCGGCAAGTCCGGACTGTTCCTGCCCACGAAGTCGCTACAACCGGTCGGCACCGAGGTGAAGTTCGAGCTGCGGATCGCCGATGACACGCCGGTGCTCGTCGGGCTCGGTCGGGTGAAGGCCGCGAAGCCTCCGGATCCGGCCGCACCCCGCGCGGCGTTCGGCATGGCGATCGAGCTGATGCGCGTCACCCGCGAGAGCCGCGACGTGATCCTGCGGATGCTCGAGCGACGCCGCCAGCTGTCGTTGCCGGAGGTCGGGGTTCCGATGCCGGCCGACATCGATGCGGCTCGGCGCTCCGAGGTCGTCGACACGCAGGTCAAGGACACCGCGTCGCCCGCGGTGCCCGCACCGTTCGCGAACCTCGACAGAGGTCCCTCCGATGCGCTGCTGACGGCGCCGCGTCGCCCCTCGAGACCGATCGCGATCGCGCGGTTGCATATCGTCGAGCCGCTTGGCCCGGAGCCAGCGCGCAAGAAGCGGCTCGCGGTGCACGAGGTGATCGAGCGCGCGTCGGGGCCGATCATCAGCGTGGTCAGCGTGCCGGGGCTCGATGACGACGTCGACATCGGCAAGGCACTCGCACGTGCGCGGGCCCTCGCGGGTGATGACCTCGACGCGGAGCTCGATGCGCTGCGCGAGGTCTCCGCGGCGCCGCTGGAGATCAGCATCGAGGCGGCATCCGCGGAGCTCGCGCGCGCCCTCGGCGGCAAGGCCGTGGATCGCTCGGCGCGCTGGGCGAAGCCGCCGTCGGTCGTGCTCGCGGAGCCGGTCGCGGTGGCACAGGTGCCGGACCGCATGCCGTCGGCCCTCGAGGGTTCCGAGGTCCTGTCCGCCGACACCGCGGTCGAGGCTCCGGACCCTCCGAGCTTCTCCGCGGTGGCCTCGACACTCGTCGACGAGGAGCACTCCGGGCCGCTGCATGTCGCTCCGAAGTTCGATCCCGACGTCCTCACCGCTCCGGCCCCGCCGCCGCTGATCCACGATGACGTCGATCCCGCGGCGTTCGATGCACGGGAGAATTCGGTCAGCGAGATCGAGCCCGACCAGATCGCCGACGAGGTTCATCAGCTCGAGGAGGATGACTTCGAGGAGGTCGAGCAGACGCAGCTCGGTGGGATGCCGCGCGCGGACACCGGCTTCGACGGAACCGCGACGTACGTGACGCTCCCCGGTGAAATCGCCTCGCTCGAGCGCAGCCTCGATGCGCAGCTCGCCGAGGCGGATGCCGATGACCTCGGGATCAGCGGCGCGTATGCGATGCCCGTCGAGCCCACGCCCGACGACGCACCGGAGCAGGTCGAGGAGGAGATCGACGACTTCGAGATCCTCGCCGAGGCCGATGCCGAGGATGCCGATCTGCTCGCCGCGCACGGCGAGGCGGAGGCGTCGGGGAGCCACGAGGTCGAGGTGACCCGGCGCACCTCCGAAGCCGAGCGTCCACACAGCGAGGCCGACCTCGATCCGCGCCCGTCGCAGGTCGACTTCGTGTCACGGCTGGAGCTCAGCGACGAATTCGAGGCGGCGCCCGAGCCAGAGCCTGCGAATGCGAGGCCGTTCTCGGATCGGCACGCCAGCATCTCCGAGCTCGATCCACAGCTCCGGGAGCTCGATCCACGCCGCGCCAGCGCGGGCCATGCACTGGCCGCGTTCGACGATCTGGAGCCCTCGGCGTACCAGCGCACCCCGTTCGACGAGCCCGCGAGCTTCCGTGACGCTCCGGTGCCGGGTCCCGAGGAGATCGATGGCGATAGTCAGCAGTACACGATCGCCGGCGACCTTCCGCCCGCCGATGCGGTGTTCGATGCGCCGCACACCGGGTTCGCGGGTCACCGCGCCTACGCCGAGGACGCGCGCGGGTTCGACGAGAGTGACATCGAGGCTAACCTCCCGCCGCTGCGCCGCGCCAAGCAGCCGAGCCAGCCGCGCGGCGAGCGCGCCGTACCCGCGCCTGCACCGGGCGATGAGGGTTACGATCTCGAGACCGTGCTCGAGGCGCTCGATGTGGATCTCGACGATCTGTCGGTACCGCACGAGCTCCCAGCCGCGCGCGAACGGCCTGACATGCGCCCAGCTTCGCACAAGCGTGCATCGTCGCAGCGTGGTGCGCACCCGCAGCGAGCGACCACCGATGAGGGCGTGCTGATCCAGTTCGAGGACGACGAGTAGCTCAGCCGAGGCCGGGCTGCGCGAGCGCGGCGATCAGCGCCGGGCGATCGCCGGCGTGTTGCTTCCATAGCTCGACCATCCGATCGGACTGGGTGCGGCGCGTCGCTGCGATCTCCTGCACCGGCGCGAGCAAGGGCAGCGAGTCCGGAGCGATCCGACGCAGGCCCTCGGTGGCGATCGAGACCAGCTCGGCGGCGAGGTCACCCACGGAGTGACCGCCGATCGTGGCTGCGAAGCCCTGCCTGGGAACATCGTCGGCGAGCTGCTCGCGCTGCACGAACGTCACGTTCGAGATCAGCTCGATCGCGGCGGTGCACGCCTCGGTGTCGTACAGCAGGCCGCGCATGAACGGTGCGAGCGCCGCGATCATGTCGATCGATCCGCAATCGCAACCGCGCACCTCGATGAACTTCTTGAGCCGACCCTCGGGGAACAGCGTCGACAGGTGCATCGCCCAATCCGAGCGCGTGGCGCGCTCGCCGTTCCAGCCGTCGCGCATGAACATGCGGAACGTGAGGCCCGCGGGAACCGGCACGTAGCCCTGGCGGTAGATGAAGTACATCGGCACGTCGAGCGCCCACTCGGTGTACCCGTCGAACACGTCGTCGCGCTCGAAGATCATCGGCAACAAACCCGAGCGCGCACGGTCGGTATCGCGCCAGATCCACGCGCGATAGGTCTGGTAGCCGCTGATCCGATCCTCGACGATCGGGGACGCCGCCCACAGCGCGGTCAGCAGCGACGTGTTCGAGTACAGGCAGCGCAGCTTCGCGGCGGCATCCGCCTCGTCGGAGAAATCGAGGTTCGCCTGCACGGTCGCGGTGCGGAGCATCATGTCGAGACCGCGCGTGCCGACCGTGGGCATGTATGCGCGCATCACCGCGTACCGCTCCTTCGGCATCCACGGGATGTCGTCGCGGCCACCGAACGGCCGCAGCCCGGCCGACAGCCATGCGAGTCCGAGCTGCTTGGACGCGGCGCCGAGCTCGGCAACATAGGCGCGCAGGTCCGCGGCGAAATCTCGATCATCGGCGACCGGCCGGCCCGCGAGCTCGAACTGGCCGCCCGGCTCGATCGTGAGCTGGGCATCCGCGCGCGGGAGCGCGATGATGTGACCATTCTCGGCGACCGGATTGCCGCCGTTGGCCGCGAACTTCGCGAACAGGGCGCCGATCCCGTGCGGCCCATCGTAGGGCGGGGGCTCGCCGGTGGCCTTGATGACGCCGATCAGCTCGTGCTCGGTGCCGATTCGCCACGCGCTCTCGGGCTTGTCGCCGCTCGTGAAGTACGCGATCAGCTCGGTCTTCGACCGGATCGGAACATCATCGGTTTTGTCGACGAGATGCACGCAGGGTCCAGGCACTCTAGGGGGTGATCTGTGGATCGTCAATTCGCGGAGGTCGTGAACAAACCGTTGCACCAGTGGGCCGTGGTAGCGTCGACGCAGATGCAGATCCTGCTCGATCGTCCGGGCTTTGCGAGCAAGCGCGGTCGCCTGCTCGAGCTGCTCCGGACTCGCTCATTTCAGGAACGCGAGGTCACGCTGTCGTCGGGCCTCACGTCGAACTTCTACATCGACTGCAAGCAGGTCTCCCTCGACGCCGAGGGTGCCGCGTTGATCGGAGATCTGTTCCACCAGATCATCGACGAGGTCGCTCCGAAGGCCGTCGCGGTCGGAGGTCTTACGATGGGTGCCGATCCACTCGCCACCGCAACCTCTATCCTGTCCTTTCAGGTAGGGCGCCCACGCGCGGCGTTTTTGGTCCGCAAGGAACCCAAGGGTCACGGAACGGGGCAGTGGGTCGAGAGCACGAAGCTCCCGGAGGGGGCTCCCGTGGTGATCCTCGAGGACGTGATCACCACCGGCGCATCGACGTTGCGTGCGATCGAGCGTGCACGCGGAGCGGGCCTCGTGGTGCTGCACGCGGTGGGTCTCGTCGATCGACTCGAGGGTGGGCGTGAGGCCGTGGTAGCGGAGACTCCACTGACCACGCTGTTTACACGGCGCGATTTCCTGCCCGACAAATGAGCCGCCTCGTCGCGTTCCTCGTGATGTTTGCCTGCGCATGTGGCGCGGTGGATCCGCGCGTGCGGCTCTCGGGCGAGTGGCCGCCCCGCGCCGGCGACTACCTGACCGTGACGCAGGAGTGGACCCGATCGGCCGTGCTGCGCGGCTCGTATCAGGAAGTGATGGAGCTGTCGGCGACGCTCAAGTCGCCCGAGTGGCACGCCGCTCACGCCGAGAAGGACGCCTCGAACCGAGGTCTCGTCGGCGACGCCAAGACGCAGCGCCTCGCGCAGGCCCAGGCGGAGGCCGCGGGACCGTACGAGTTCGAGCTGATGGTCACGACCTGGGATCGCCGCGAGAACGATCTGGATCGCGGCAAGAAGAGCGTGTGGCGGGTGGTGCTGCTCGCACCCGACGGCAACGAGATCGTTCCGCTGGAGATCATCCGCGACAAGCGTCCGGCGTTCGTCGTGCGCTCCGAGTTCCCGGCGTTCGGCGACTTCGCCACCGCCTACATCGTGCGGTTCCCTCGCGAGGCGAACGTGCTCGGACCGGGCGTTCGTCAGGTGCGGCTGCGGATCAGCGGCGAGCGCGGCGGGCTGCAGGTCAACTGGGACGCTCCGTAAGGCTGCTACTTGTTCGGCGGTTTCTTGCCGCGCAGCCGGTCCCAAAACCCGACGGGCTGATAGCCCTCGTCGAGATCATCGAACGTGTCGGTGGGCGGCAACAGCGGGATCTTGCCCGTGCGATCCGCGCCCGCGCGGAAGAATGCCTCGTCATCGTCGGAGAACGCGGACACGACGTCCTTGCGGAGCTCGGCGACGCGCCGGTGGTGCATGAGCGCCGCGACATCCTTCGAGACCGGCGCAGCAGCCTGAGCGGCCGCGACGGCGCTGACGGCCGACTGCGCCGCTGCGAGATCGCCGATCAGGATCGACGGTTCGGACGCGCGTGGCACGGCGACCGGGCGCTTCGCCACGGGCGAGGCGGAGATCTCGCCGGTCTGGGCTTCTGGACGATCGTCGAGCGGAAGCTCGCCAGGTGGCAGCGGCCTCCAGACGGGCGCGGTCTCGACGGTGGTCAGCTGCCGGACCACGCCATCGGACGGTTCATCGACGGTCTCCGCGGGCGCGGCGCTCGTGATCGAGGTCACCGATTCTGATGTCACCCGCGCGGTGTTGACCGTGGTGTGCACGGTGATGTGCTCGTGCAAGGTGACCGTCGCCGCTGGCGTCTCGGAGTCCACGATGCCCGGCGTGCACAGCTGCTTGACGAGGTTCTTGGTCTCGCTGCTCACGGCGGCCTCCGCGGCGCGTTTGGCGTCCTCGGCATCGACCTCGACTGCACGGGCCTTGGCTGCACGCCACATCGCCTGGTCCTGGATGTCGTCCTCGGCGATCAGCTTGGCGCGGCTCTCGGCATCGGCCTTGGCCTTGGTCGCTGCGAGCTTCGTTGCCATCTCCTCGGCCTCGCGCGCCTGATCTCCGGCGGCTTTCGCGCGGACTGCTGCCTGCTGCTTGGCAAACTCCACGCCCTCGGCGCGGAGCTTCGCGTCCTCGGCGGCGGCGCGCTGTTCGGCCTGCTCGCGCAGCCGGTCGGCCGCGGCTTTGACCTCTGCCTCTGCGGCCGAGCCGTCGTCGAACACGACCTTCGCCTCGAGTCCGACGCCCTTTGCAAACACCCGGTCGCGCTTCTGGGTGTCCATCAGCGCCTCGAGCTTCTCGCGCGCGAGCTCGCGGGTCGGCACCTGGATCTCGCCGGACGCGTGCGACGCGGGAACCACGCCCGACAACGGCCCGACCTCGGCGCCGACGATCCGCGGGACCAGCGCGCCCCAGTCGATCTCCGGTCTTCCCTGGAAGGCGGGTGCCGGCAGCGGCGTCAGCGCGCGCCGCTTCTTACGCATGCGCTTGCCGCCCTTGGCCTTCGCCGATGAACCGCGCGCGGCGGGAACCGGTCCGCTGTCACCCGTCGCCTGCGTCCGCTGGATGACCGAATCGCGATCGGCACCGACGAGCCACTCCTCGATCGCGAGCACCGTACGCCACGTCGCCTTCGGCTTCTTCCGGTCGACCATCCGCAACAGGCCGACATCGCAGGCGCGCTGCGCGACCCGTAGTGTCTCGAACACCCGATAGGGAGAATCCTCGAGGATATCCGCGAGCATGCGATGGCCATCGAACATGCGGAGCACGCCGTGGACCTCGGTGGGGATCTGCTTGCCGAGCGCGTGGACCCGCTGGAGGTCCTGCTCGAGCACCATCGATGGCGAGAGCTGACCGCTCGAGTCGCGCACGCCTTCGAGAAACCGCTCGGCATCCGCGAACAGCTCGTCCGGGGACAGCGGGATCTGCTGCCGGCGAACGACGTCCTCGTGCTGGAACTCGAACCGCGCCTCGGTCCACAGCAGGAGCTGGTGGAACGCTGCCTGGCCGTGAATCAGCCCGACCTGAGCCGAGGTCACCTCGCCATGGAAGAACCGGACCTCGCCCCGGCGCAAGCCGCGGACCAGGGTGAGCACCGCGCTGCGACCGAGCGCCGACAGCGCTCGGACCAGAGTGAACACGCCGGTGGTCTCCGCGAGTGAACCGACCAGGTGTTCGCGCTTTCCGCTGGTAACGCCGTTCAGCAGGCGCCCGATGGTGACGACGTCCCGCAGAAACGCCGGCAGCAGCACCACCTCGTCGGCCCCGGCGGCCTCCGCATCGGTCCGGCGCACCCCGCGGCCGGTGAACACGATCGGGATATCGAGCTGGTTGGCGTCGAGGGCCAGCCGGACCTTGCGGAGCAGATCGAGGGCACGGCCGTCACTGCCGCCGACGATGACCAGCCCGGCGTCCCCGGGCGGCACGTCCAGCTGAGCGCCATCCAGCCGGCCGAGGGCCGACGGCACGCCCTCCCGTGACAGCCCGAGCAGGACCTGGCGGCCGGCACGCGCATCGGGATCGAGCACGATGACTTTCGAAGGTCCCGGCATGCGGCGGTCGCGACTTCGCAGTATAACGCTCACCAAGGGGCCGGCCTAGCGCCACGCCGCAGTGATCGTTCTCGAAATCCTCCAAGGTACCGCCTCGCAGCGGATTCATCGGCTGTTCGCTTCAGGAGCGGCCGAGGGCACCGTCACGATCGGTCGCTCCCCGGTGAGCACGATCGTGCTCGCCGATTTTCACCTGTCGGGTGACCACGCGCAGATCACCCAGATCGGCGACCACTTCGTGTTTCGCGACCTGAGGTCGACCAACGGCTCCGCGATCGAGCGGGCCGGCCGCCGGGTACCGGTCGATGCCGCGGCGCGCTGGGAGCTGGCACTGATCGATGGCGACGTGCTGCTGCTCGGCAACCCCTCCGATCCGGTCCGGATCTCGGTGCGGATCGGCGAGGAGGTCGACGAGGAGCTCGGCGATCGGCTGATCGCATCTCGCTCGATCATGGATCTGCCGGCAGTCGCCGATCAGATCGAGGGTAGCCCCGATACCGCACTGCGGGTCTACAAGGCGCTGCAACCGCTCGGCGCGCGGCTCGAGCCGAGCGAGGTGATCGAGGCCTCGGTCGCAGCGACGTTCGAGCTGCTGCCCCGCGCGACGCACGTCGCGATCCTACTCCGCGCCGAGGCCGACAAGGATCGGTTCTCGCTGGCGGTGTCTCGCGAGCGACCCGGGAGTCAGCCTCGTCCCAGCGGTGTGGATGCGGTCCGGGCGAGTCGCGCCGTGCTACGTCGCGTGCTCGGCGACCGGGCGGCCGTGCTCACCGCGGATGCGCAGGAGGCGTTGTCGAGCGAGTCGATCCTCGGCGGTCAGATCCTCTCGATCCTCGCGGTGCCGCTGTGGCGCGGCGACGACATCATCGGTCTGATCCAGGCCGACAACCGCGCCAGCGCCGGCATGTTCGTCGAGTCGGACCTCGAGATCGTGCTGCTGCTCGCCGCCCAGGCGTCGCTCGCGATCGACAACGCGACGCTGCACCAGCGCCTGCGGGTCGCGGAGGAGCGAGCTCGCGGCGAGAACGTCTATCTCAAGCGCAAGTCCGAGAAGATCAAGTTCGACAACATCATCGGCGACTCGCCGGCCATGAAGGCCGTGCTGAACCAGCTCGAGAAGGTGATCGATACCCGCGCCACGGTGTGCATCGAAGGCGAGACCGGCACCGGCAAGGAGCTGATCGCCGCGGGCATCCACCATCAGTCGCAGCGCGCCGAAAAAATGTTCGTGGCGCAGAACTGCGCCGCGCTCCCCGAGAACCTGCTCGAGAGCGAGCTGTTCGGCCACAAGCGCGGCGCGTTCACGAGCGCCGATAGCGACAAGAAGGGCCTGTTCGAGATCGCGGACGGCGGCACGCTGTTCCTCGACGAGATGGGCGAGATGCCGATGACGCTGCAGGCCAAGCTGCTGCGCGTCCTCCAGGAAGGCACGATCCGCCCGGTCGGCGCGACCAGCGAGAAGCAGGTCGACGTCCGGATCATCTGCGCCACCAACCGAGACCTCGCCGCCGAGGTCGAGAAGGGCCGGTTCCGTCAGGATTTGTACTACCGGTTGATGGTGTTCCCGATCAGGCTCCCGCCGCTTCGCGATCGCCGCGAGGACATCCCGCTGCTCGGCGCGCACTTCCTGAAGCGCTACGCCGCGGAATATCGAATGGAGCTGCCCGGGTTCACGCAGGACGCGCTCGATGCGCTGTCCTCGTACAACTGGCCCGGCAACATCCGCGAGCTCGAGAACGAGATCCAGCGTCTCGTGATCCAGGCCGAGTCCGGCCACTGGATCGAGATCACCGATCTGTCTCCGCGGCTCCGCAAGATCGAAGGCACCATCACCCGGATCGCGCCGAAGCAGGGCACGCTGAAGGAGATGATGGATCAGGTCGAGCGCTGGCTGATCACCGAGGCGTTGCGCGATCACGGCAACAACAAGACCAAGACGGCCGTCACCCTCGGCATCACGCGTGAAGGACTGCACAAGAAGCTGGCGAAGTTCGGCGTCTGAATGTGACGTCAACATCACGCGCGCGCTGATGGCGCACCGTCACGTGCGGTGGCAAGCCTCCTCGCGGAGGATCCATGGGCTTCCGCAAGCTGCTGCTGGTGGGCGTCGCGCTCGTCCTGTTCATCACGGTGGTCACGGGAACCGTCTCGATCGTCGCGTTGCATAGCGCGAGCGATCGCTACGAGCGTCTCGGGCACGACCTGGCTCAGGATCTCCTCGGGATCGAGCAGCTGCGTGCGCAAGCGGAACAACTCGCATCGGCACGGCGCGGGTACCTCAAGAGTGCGGACGTCGGCGTCGCGGCTCGGGTGACCGCGTCCACCGCACGGATCCGCGAGCTGCTCGAAGGGCTCCACGAGCGCAACCTCGACCAGGCGAGCCGGCACGAGCTCGAACGCGTGGACCGAGCGGCCAGCGCCTTCGAGACCGCGGCCACCGAGCCGGTCGAGAACGTCGATCAGGTGCTGCAGTCGTTCGATGCATTCGAGCAAGCGGTCACCGACTTCGTCGATCATCAGGCGAACCTGTTCGACGACGATCTCGGGCACGCGGGGGCCACCGCTGCACGTCACGAGCTCGCGGTCCTGATGACCACGGTGCTCGGCCTCGCCTTCTCGATCGCGCTGGCCGCGCTGGTGCTGCGGAAGCTCGGGCAGCAGTGGCGCGAGGCGCAAACCGCCACGGCGATCGCGAAGCGCGAGTCCGCGGCCCGGCAAGAGCTGCTCGCGGTGGTCTCTCACGACCTGCGCTCACCGCTGACCACGGTGACGATGGGTGCGGCCTTGCTCGAGGAAACGCTGCCCGATCCGAACCGCCACGTGCGCGCGATCCGGAACGCCGCGGAGCGGATGAAGAGCCTGATCGATGACGTGCTCGACGTTGCGCGCCTCGAGTCGGGAACGATCACCTTGCACCGCGCGTGGTGGGATGTAGAGCCCGCGATGGAGCGCGCCGTCGAGCTATACCAGGCGCGGGCGGCGAGTCAGGGCATCGCGTTGCGTGCGGTACTGTCCGGAACACCGGTCCAGGCGTGGGGCGATCCAGAACGCGTGCTGCAGATCCTGGGAAACCTCCTCAGCAATGCGCTCAAGTTCACGCCGCGTGGAGGCGAGATCGTGGTGTCGGCACAGATCAAGGACCAGCAGCTCGAGGTCTCGGTGAAAGACGATGGTCCGGGAATCGCGCCCGACGATCAGCCGCTGCTGTTCCAGCGCTACTGGCAGGGCGAGACCAACGCGCGAGCCGGCAGCCTCGGACTCGGCCTGTACATCTGCAAGAACCTCGTCGAGGCCCACGGAGGCCGGATCTGGGTCGAGTCCGTGCTGGGACACGGAGCTCGGTTCTGCTTCACGCTGCCGAGCTGAGCCCTGTAGAGTCCGCGGATGGTGCTCACCCTTCATGTCGGCAGCAAGCGGTACTCGTCGTGGTCGCTGCGCCCGTATCTCGCGCTCGCGCACACCGGCGCGCCGTTCGAGTGCAAGACGATCCTGCTCGACACGCCGACCGCGCGCGACGCGATCGCGGCGGTCAATCCGGCCGGCAAGGTGCCGGTGCTTCACCACGATGGCCTGGTGATCTGGGACTCGCTCGCGATCGGCGAGTATCTCCACGAGCTGGTCCCGGCTGCGAACCTGTGGCCCGCCGATCGCGCTCGGCGGGCGCGCGCTCGATCGGTCAGTGCGGAGATGCACTCGAGCTTTGCAGCGCTCCGCCGCGAGATGCCGATGGATGTGCTCGCGCACAAGCCGGGGCAGGGCCACACGCCCGAGGCGCTCGCCGATGCGCGTCGGGTGCAGGCGATCTGGCGCGAGCAGCTCGTAGCGAGCAACGGGCCGTTCCTGTTCGGCACGTTCACGCTCGCCGATGCGATGTTCGCGCCGGTGACCACGCGATTCACCACGTACGGCATGGAGCTCGACGCACCGTGCCGCGCGTACTGCGAAGCGATCGCGGCGCTCCCCGCATTCCAGGCGTGGAAGCAGGACGCGGCATCCGAGCCCGATACGCGCTCCGGGATGTGAGGATCTTCCAGCTCCAGATCTCCGGCGGCGGCGTGCCCAAGCTGCCGATCCGCGAGGCGCAGTGCGGCGCCCTCGGGCTCGAGGGTGATGGCCACGCGCATCCAAAGATCCACGGCGGGCCGGAGCGCGCGCTGTGCCTGTACGCCATCGAGGTGATCCAGGCGCTCCAGGCGGAGGGGCATCCACTGTGGCCAGGCTCGTGCGGCGAGAACGTGACGCTGGCAGGTGTCGACTGGACCTCGCTCGCCGCCGGCCAGCGGTTCGCGCTCGGTGACCAGGTGATTATCCAGCTGACGCGCCCGACCGAGCCGTGCAAGCAGATCAAGGCCTCGTTCGACGGCGGGCAATTCCGTCGCATCGATCACCCGACGCATCCAGGCTGGTCGCGATGGTATGCGCGCGTCGAGCGCGAGGGCCTCGTGCGTGTCGGCCAGCCCGTCGAGCGGCTGCTCCTGTGAGCTGGGATCCGCGGTACGTTTCGCCGATGAGATTCGTCGTGGTCGCGGTGCTGGTGATCGGTTGCGGTGACAAGCAACCGTCGCGTCCCGCCACGGTCACGCCGGAGATGGCGGCGAGCGTCGAGCGCTTCGTCTCCGGGTTCGAGAAGCTGACGAGCGATGTGACCGCGCCCGGGATGACCTGCCACGCGGTGCTGGACGTCGTGAAGCGCGACGCTGCCGAGCTTCGCACCGCCGAGAGTGGCTCGCCGCGCGATGTGTTGAAGCAGCTCGCCACGAAGGATCCAGCCGCGCGCGACTGGCTGCGAGCGACCTACGAATCGCGGGTCAGCATCGCCAGCATGAAGCTCGGCTCGCTCGTCGCCCTGTGCAAGGACGATCCGACGCTACGGATCGCCGTGAACCTGATGCTCGCGCGGTTCGCGATGTTTCGAGCCGCGCACTAGCAGGGTTTTCCAGCTCCTGCCGTCCGTGCGACGACACGCGGGTGGTACGCTCGCACCGTGCATCGCTGCCTCGCACTGCTCGCGCTCGGTGGTTGCTACATGGAGGCTGGCCTCGGTGGCGCGAGCGGAGGCGCCACCGTGCACGGCAGCGTCGGCCTGATCGCGTACTTCGGCGGCGCCGGCAACGTCCGCGCGGGAGCCGGCGGTGGGATCGGGCCGTTCCGACCATCGACCGGTGAGCAGGGCGCGTTGACCGTGCAGCCTGTGACGGTCGGTGGCGAGCTGAGGATCATCGGCTCGAAGCGAGACAGCCTCGTCGCGGTCGTCGACGCCGAGATCCCGGTGCTCGGTCGCCTCCACGTTCCGGACTTCGACAGCTCCGAGCCCGCGACCACGTTTCGCGGCTTCGTCGGTCCTGGCTATCACCACGACTGGGGGAAGATGCCGAAGCTGGGTCCCGAAGGGGCCGAGCGGATCGCTGCCGGAGTCACGACCTCGCTCGGTGCGGAGCTGTGGTACGGCGATTCCAAGTCGGCGCAGCGCGACAGCTCGCTGCAGGTTGCGGTGGCGTTCTCGGTGATGTTCGAGATGCGTGCCTGGCTCCTCGGCGAATTCGTCGAGTGCCTCGGCTCGAAGCACGGCTGCTAGAACCTAGCCTTCGTCGGCGTCGGGGATGCTCGCCGGTATGGTGAATGGCGTCTCGGAGAGTCGCGCCATCGCGGTGGCGAGGTTCACGACATCGACCGACGGTGGCGCGTTGCGCTGCAGCATGAAGGTGCAGGTCGCGCACGAGGTCACGACCATGCCGCCGCCGGTCAGCTGGACCTCGGCGAGCCGGCGCTTCGCCATCTGATCGGCGACCATCGGCATCGTCTTCGGGAGCAGGCCGCCGCCACCGCAGCACTCGGTATCGTTCTTCGCCCACGCGAACTCGCGCACCTCGGCGAGCTGCGAGAGTGCGCGGCGCGGCTGCTCCACGACGGCGTTGTAGCGCGCGTTGTAGCAGGGGTCGTGATAGTAGACGCTCTTGCGCGTGACCGGGCACGCGAGGTTCTGCGCGGCGGGCGCGAGCACGTCGGCGAGCGACACGATCTCGACGCGGAGGTTCACGCCCTCGGCGGCGTACTGCGATCGCATCGCGTACAGGCACGCCGAGCAGTTGACCGCGACCTTCTTGAAGCCGCGCAGCGAGGCCGCGACCCGCCCGGCATGCCAGCGGAACAGATCGCGATGACCGGCGGCGAGCAACGGATAGCCGGCGCAGGCCTGGGAAGCCTCCACGATCTTGACGTCCTCGATGCCGACGCGCTCGAACAGCGCCATCGCCGCGGCGATGTCTGCCGAGCCCTTGTCGATCGCATCGCAGCCGGGCCAGTACCCGAGCTCACCTTCGGTGGCGAGCTGACCGGCGAACATGGTCTGGACCTGCGTCGACAGCCGCTGCTCGCGCGCGCGAAACCGCTCGCTGTATCCGGTGAGGGCGGGATGCGGAACGCCGTGCCGGACGGCGGCCGCCCGAGCCGACAGCAGCACGAGGCCAGGCTCGTTGCCGTGGTCGCAATACATCGTGCAGTGACGGCAACCGGTGCACGCCCACAGCGGATCCGTGGACTCGGTGGTCCAGTCGCTGTGCCCCAGCCGGAGCTGGTTGGCGCGATCCATCTTGACCTGCGGGATGTACGTCTCGCGACCGCTGGTCGTCGAGACCGGGCACGCATGCCGGCACATCTTCGGGCAGAACGTGCAGAAGTCGAGCTGCTTCGCGACCGCTCCCGCAGAGAACGGAGCGCCAGGATCCTCGGACATCGCGCAGAGTGTACTCGGTGCCTCTAGTTCAGGCCATCGACGCGCCCTCGCAGCTGCGAGAGATCGCGGGCAATTCGCGGATTCGCCGGCTCGAGCACGGCGAGTCGCTCGAGGACGTCGAGCGAACGTGGCAGATCACCGTGGCGGCCGTAGATGCCCGCGAGATTGACGAGCATTCGCGACAGGATCTGACGCTTGCTCGCCGCGGCGATGACACTCGGCTCGAGCACGGCATCGGGGTTCGTCGTCTTCTTGAGCAGGCTCTCGAGATCCGCTGGCGTCAGTGCGCGGCCACCCGAGTACGGATCGAGGAACAACCACGCGTCCTCGATCGCGACGCGCACGAGGAAGTGGCCGGGGAAGTTCACGCCTTGCGCGAGCACGCCGACGCGCCGCGCGACCTCAAGGTAGAGCACGCTGAGCGAGATCGGAATGCCGGTGCGTCGGTCGAGCACGTCCGACAAGAAGCTGTTGCGAGGATCGTAGTAGTCACTGGTATTGCCAGAGAAGCCCAGATGATCAAACAGCCAGTCACTGACCGCGCGCGCGCGGCCCATGCCACTCGTCGCACGCTCGACCTCGGGCGCCACGCGCACCGCGATCCGATCGAGCTGCTCGCGATAGTGCTCCAGATCTCGTTCCGGGTAGTCCCAGGCGCCGATCAGCAGGGCTGCCCGATCGAGCGCGAAGTCGTCACGATTCACGAGATCGGTGAAGCGAGCGAGGCTCTGCATACCCATGAGGGCCGATTCTATCATCAGTCGCGATGCGCCACGGATACGATCTCATCGGGGAAACCCCGAGCCAGATAGGCGCGTGCACCTCGTCAGCTTCGAGCGTTGCTCGGAAAAATGCGGTGACGTAGGACGCCGTGATCGTTCGACCGAGCTCGGGCTCGAGGTAACTAGATGGTAATCCGTCGTCCATCCGGGTGCCGTCGCCACAGCCCTTGGCAAATGCCAGCCCCAGGCCATCGAGGTCCGACTCCGACCAGTGGCCGGCATCGGCGATCTCGAGCTTCCACGCGTCGCGGGTGGCGGAGTTGTCCTCGCGGGCGACCAGGAACATCAGCGGGTCGGCGAACTCGCTGACCTTGACGCCGGGGATCAGAGGATTCTCCATCGGCGCGGCGAGCGCGGCAGCGGCCTGGACCCGAGCGTCCTGCTGCGCCAGCCGCCCCACGGTGACCGCGCCAAAGCTGTGGCCAAACACGCCGAGCCTGCTGCGATCCGCCGACGCGAGGGCAGGGGAGCTGACATCGATCGCGAGCTCGAGGTCAGCGACGCGGAGCGCGAGCTGCGCGGCATCGAGCGAGGCCTCATGCCCATCGAGCAGGTCCCACAGCGTATCCGCGGTGTGGTCGATGGTGACCACCACGAAGCCATGGCTCGCGAGCCGCATCGCCGTCGACGCATTGGAGAGCCGCGTGCATGCGTGGCAGTGCGATGCGACGACGAGTGGAAACGTGCCGGCCTCGGGCTCTCCATCCACTGCGAGCTCGAGCCGCCGCGTCGGGCAGGTCCCCACACCCGCGAGGAGCCCGGCGTACCGGGCGCGGATCGGATCGGCTCGGCCTCGAGGCTCTCGATCGCGACCGCGGCGGTCAGCGAGGACGTCGGGTACCAGGCCTGGAGCGTGTACGAGCGCGTCGCATCTGTGGCGGTGATTCGCCGCGTCCCCACCGCGTGCGCGCCAGGTTGTTCGACGGATCGATCCGGATCCGTCGAGGATCCACACGCGGCGACGAGGGCGGTCAGCAGCAACACGCGAGCGATCACCCGCTCACTATACGGATGTTTGTGTGCGATGATCACCCGTCCATGGCGGAGGAGCCACGTCCAGGAATGATCGTCGGCGGGCGCTACGAGCTCATCGACGTGGCCGGCCGTGGCGGAATGGCGGATGTGTGGCGCGGCCGGGTGCGCGGTGACTCGGGCTTCGTGCGCGATGTCGCCGTGAAGCAGATGCACCAGAACCTCGCCTCCCAGCCACAGTACGTGGCGATGTTCGTCGAGGAGGCTCGTGTCGGCAGCTCGCTGCAGTCGCCGAACGTCGCCGAGGTTCATGACTTCGTCCACGACCGCGGCAACTACTACATGATTCTCGAGTGGATCGATGGCGTCGATCTCGGCAGCTGGATCAAGTGGCACGCCAGCAAGGGCGAGCAGACCCGCTGGGAGCTGGTGGCGGCGGTCGGCGTCGGCATCCTGCGCGGGCTCGCGGCGGCGCACGAGCGGGTCGGAGCGGATGGCCGCAACATGCCGATCGTCCACCGCGATGTGTCGCCGCACAACGTGCTGCTGACCACGCGCGGGATGGTCAAGCTGATCGACTTCGGGCTCGCGCTCGCCCCGGATCGCCGCCAGGAGCTCACCGACCCGGGCATCGTGAAGGGCAAGATGAGCTACCTCGCGCCCGAGATCGTGGCGGGCGGTCGCCCGGTGCCGCTATCCGATCAGTTCGCGTGCGGCTCCGTTCTGTGGGAGGCGCTGGTCGGCCGCAAGCTGTTTGATGGCCAGACCGACTACGAGGTCTACACGCGGCTGCGCGACTGCATGGTGCAGCCGCTGCGTCCGCTGCGCCCTGATGTGCCACAAGCGTTCGCGCAGATCATCACGCGCGCGCTGTCGTCGAACGTGGATACGCGGTTCCCGTCGGCGCGCGAGATGGCGCGGCAGATCGGCACCACGCTCAAGAAGGTGCAGCTCCGCAAGGATCTACACACCGTACTGTCCCGGAGCGTGATCGATGCGCGCGCAGAGCTCGGCCTTGGCACCGGCATCACCCAGGACCACTCCGAGGCCACGCCGATCGCGGAGATCATCGGTGAGGAGACGCCGCGGATCGAGGCGGTGCCGATCGATCCCAAGAAGGCAGAGAAGCCGCGCGGGCTTCGCCATTACCTCCCGTTCTTCGGTAGAAAACGCGGGTGAGTTGGAACCATGCGGCGGTGCTGGTCCTGATCCTCGGGGCCTGCGGCGATGACGGGCTATCGGCGGCACCACCGACGCTGACGGTGGGTCGGGTGACGATCGACACGGCGACGGCTCTCCTTGACCCTCGATGCGAGCCCGGCGCTGACCCAGGACCACTTCCTGTCGATCGGTACCGCGGACACGGTCGACGAGAGCCACTACTACGAACCTCGCGGCGATGACCTGGTGACGACAACGCAGGTCGCGAAGGCGATCGGCGTCGACGGCGACTGGCTCGTGCTGGCGGGTGGAACCCGGCTGCAGCTCTCCGCGTGTCCGATCGCGAGCTGTGCGATCCTCGACATCGATGCGAGCAAGCATGACCGCGCGGTGCAGCTCCAGCTCGCACTGCCGCGGGGTGCCGACGAACCACTCTACGGGACCGGCGACGCCGCGGATCGCGCGAACGTCGCAGGCGCGGTTCCCACAGCCCGCACAACTGTTCGCGGCGCTCGCGGCGCAGGGCTACAAGGTGATCTTCTGGTCCACTCCGTACGTCGGCAAGACCGCCGCCAACGCGATCGATCGCGCGGAGGGGCGTCGCGAACCACTACTTCGTCACCGATGATGATGGGCTCGTCGTCGACTGGCCGTGGCAGGATGGACCGGGCGCGATGGTCGATTTCACGCGCGACGGCGCGACCGCGTGGTGGTGGCAGCGGCTGCAGCGCGTGATCGGGCTCGGTGCCGCCGGCTTCAAGCTCGACTTCGGGGAGAAGCTCGTCCCGGATCTTGCGGGAACGCTGGTGCCATTCGTGCTCGCCGGCGGGGACAACTCCACGCATCACAACCGCTACAGCGCCGGCTATCACGAGGCGTATCTCGGCGCGTTTCCGCCGGGTGATGGGTCGTGCTCACTCGGGCCGGCGCGTGGGGCGAGCAGGGCACCAACAGCGCGGTCTGGCCGGGTGATCTGGAGGGCGACTTCTCGGAGCACGGCACGGTCGTCGGCGGTAAGATCAACGTAGGCGGGTTGCCGAGCGCGATCAGCCGGGGCCTCTCGCTGTCGGTCTCGGGCTATCCGTTCTACGGCTCCGACATCGGCGGCTTCCGTGGCTTCCCGACCACGGAGGCGCTGCTGCGCTGGGCCGAGTACGCGGCGCTCGGGACGATCATGCAGCTCGGTGGCGGCGGCACGAGCCACGATCCGTGGGACACGACGCTGTTCGACCCCGGCGCGGACCTCATTTACAAGACCTATGCAGAGCTGCACATGCAGCTGAACCCGCTGCTGTGGACGCTCGCGCAGAAGGCCGGCGTCGACGGCACGCCGGCGACGCGCCCCGCGAAGTTCGTCTACGACTGCGCATGCGACGACGCCATGTTCCTGCTCGGCGACGACCTGCTCGTCGCACCGGTCTTCACGGCGGGCGCCACCACCCGCAGCGTGGTGCTGCCACCGGGTGCCTGGATCGATCGCACGACCGGCGTGAAGACGATCGCGAACGGGAGCGATCCGATCACGGTGCCGGCGCCGCTCGCTGCGCTTCCGATCTGGTACCGCGAGGGTGCGATCATCTCGATGTTCGCGCGGATCGCCGACACGCTGCTGCCCGCCACCGCCCCGGGTGTGACCTCGTACGCGGATCCGGCCCTCCGCCGCGAGCTCCACTGCGTGCATGCGCCTAGCACCGGCCCACGCCTCGGCACCGTCCACGATGGCGCCGCACTCGAGACCAACGGCACGCAGTTGCGGGTGGTCGGCGGCTCGCAGTACACGGTGCTCACCGTCGACATCGACGGGCGCGGCCAGCCTCCTGCATTCTCCTCTAGAAGTCGTCGGGGATCCCACCCTCGACGACGCCCTTCTCGCCTTGCTCCTCCTTCGGCGCGGGGCGGATGTAGATATCGTCGATGCGCCATTCGTCGTCCTCCTTGCGGAGTACGATTCGGTAGCGGATGCCGTTCTCGTCCCAGCGCAGCTCGGCGCGGTCGGTACCGAACTCGTCGATGCGGTCGTTGATCCGCTTGCCGATGCCGGCGACGAAGCCTTCGACCTGCTTGGTCAGGCCATCGCGGCGGCGCTGGGTGAGGACCCCGAGCATGCCGTTGATGTCGCGCTGACCGACGGCGTCGGCGAACAGCCGGATCGCGTCACGTGGACGCTTCGCACGCGAACGACTGACCAGCTCGGACTCGAGGCGCCAGGTCTTGCCCTCGCGTTCGAGCTGCACGAGCTTGCCATCGGAGAAGCTGATCAACGCGCGCTCGCCGACGTCGGGATTGCCCTTGAGGCTCTCCTCGAGGACCTTCGCCTGCCACTGGCGCTCCTGGTCACTCTGCTTCCACTGCAGCGCGAACTCGTCGTAGCTGATCTTCTTGCGCGCACCGGCGGACAGCAGGCCATACGCGGCATGCGCATCGTTCGAGCGCAGCGCCGATACATACATCTTTACGCCATCGGCCGCGGGTGAAGATGGCCCGGCCGGTCCGCCACACGCGGCCAGCGCGAGGATGGTCCCCATGAGGTCGAGGCGGCGCATCCCGCAACAGTAGCAGCGCGGGACGAAGCCTCCAGCTCGCGAGCTAGAAACCACGCCGAAAAGACTAAGCCGCCGAGGCAGCATGCCTCGGCGGCCCCTCCCTGCTGCGTGGCCGTCCGTCAAGATCCGGCAGCGAGGAGTATGACGAGACGTAGTGCGAGGCAGATGCCAGCTGCGCGGTGGCGCCGGCGGGCCCGCAAGTGCGCGCAGCATGGTCGCGCCGGGAGTCCCGTGTGAACGGCGGTTGATACGCCGGGTGTGAAACCCCGCTAGTGCCGAACTACGCGCCAGGGCTCTCGAAATCGCGATGAAGGTTCCTGGCGCGGAACCGTCTACTCGCCGATCAGCCGCGCGGGCCGTTGGTCAGCTGGAGCTCGGAGTGCCGCGCTTCGGGCAGGTGGTTCGGATAGTCGAGCGTGTAGTGGAGGCCGCGCGACTCCTTGCGGCGCCGGGCGCTCTCGATCACGAGGTGAGCGACCAGCGCGAGGTTACGCAGCTCGATCAGGTCGCCGGTGATCTTGAAGTCGATGTAGTACTCGCGGATCTCGTCGCGCAGCACGTCGATCCTACGCAGCGCGCGATCGATCCGCTTGTCAGTCCGGACGATGCCGAGATACGACCACATGAACTTCCGGATCTCTTCCCAGTTCAGCGCCACGACGATCGCGTCGTTCGAGTCGGTGGCGTCTCCGGACGACCACGGTGCGATCTGCGCGGGCCAGGTCCGCGGCGCTTCCTTCACCGCCGCGGCCGCGTGCGACGAGTACACCATGCCCTCGAGCAGCGAGTTCGACGCCAGCCGGTTCGCGCCGTGGAGGCCGGTGAACGCGCACTCGCCGATCGCATACAGACCTCTGACCGTGGTCTCGCCGCGGATATCGGTCTTGATGCCACCGCACATGTAGTGCGCCGCGGGGACCACGGGAATCGGCTGCCTGGTGATATCGATGCCGAGGCCAAGGCAGCGCTCGTAGATGTTCGGGAACCGCCCGCGCACGAACGCGGGATCGAGCGCGGTCATGTCGAGGAACACCGAATCCGCACCGGACTTCTTGAGCTCGTTGTCGATCGCGCGGGCGACGATGTCGCGCGAGGCCAGCGACTTCATCGGGTGGTAGTGCTCCATGAAGGTCTCGCCATTCGCGAGCTTCAGGATGCCGCCCTCGCCGCGCATCGCCTCGGAGAGCAGGAAGTTCCGAGCGTGCGGGTGGAACAGCACGGTCGGATGGAACTGGACGAACTCGAGGTCGCACACCGCCGCACCGAGCCGGTACGCCATCGCGACGCCATCGCCGGTCGCGACATCGGGGTTCGACGTATAGACGTAGACCTTGCCAGTACCGCCGGTCGCGAGCACGGTCGCCCGCGCGACGATCGTCTTGACCTCGCCTCTGCGCGTATCGAGCACGTAGGCGCCAAAGCACGCCGGATCGCCGCCGTACTTGGCCATCGACAGCAGATCCACGCCGATGTGGTCCTCGAGGATGGTGATGTTGGCGTGGCTCTTCACCGCGGCGAGCAGCGCGCGCTGGATCTCGCGGCCGGTGACGTCCTGCCAGTGGACCACGCGATTGCGCGAGTGCGCTCCTTCGCGGCCGAGATCGAGCTTGCCGTGCTCGTCGCGATCGAGGCGCACGCCGAGGTCGAGCAGGCGCTGCACGTGAGCGGGCCCCTCCTCGACGCACATCTCGACGATCGGTCGGTCGCACAGGCCATCGCCGGCGGTGAGGGTATCCTCGATGTGAAGCTGCATCGAATCGTCCGATGCCAGCACGGCGGCGACGCCACCCTGGGCCCAGTTGGTGTTGGTGTCATCCGGTCGCTTCTTGGTACAGACAACGACTCGCCCGTGCTCCGCGGCGAGCAAGGCGAAGTTGAGACCGGCGATGCCGGAGCCAAGGACCAGGTAATCGGTCTCGAGCGGCTCACTCATGGAAGCGGCGACCATACAGGGTTTGCGGTACGCTTTGGCGGCGTGCGGACCGTCCTGACTACAATGCTGCTGCTGGGGCTGGTCGTTGCAGCGCGCGCGGACGTGTACTCGTACACGGACGCCGAAGGCGTGGCTCACTTTACGAACCTCAAGCCCGCGGGACAGAAGTGGAAGAAGGTGCTGTCCTCCGATCCGGAGAAGGGCTCCAAGGCGTCGGGCCAGCGGGGTGGCTGCCCGCGCTGCGACAAGGTGACGTCGAACGATCAGTCACCGGAGCGGTTCCACCGCTACGACCAGTACATCGCCGAGGCCTCGCAGCTGTACCGGATCCCGGTGCCGCTGATCCGTGCGGTGATCAAGGTCGAGAGTGACTACGACCCACGCGTGGTGTCGGCGATGGACTGCAAGGGCCTCATGCAGGTGCATCCCGATGTCGAGCGCGACATGGGCGTACAGGGCGACGTGTTCGATCCGCGCACCAACATCATGACCGGCACGCGGCTGCTGCGCTGGCTCGCGAACCGCGTCGACGGCGACCTCGTCCTCACGATCGCCGGCTACCACGCGGGCCTCGGATCCCTCGCCAAGTTCGGCTACACCGTGCCGCCGTACACGTACACCCGCCAGTACCTCAAGATGGTCCTCGAGCGCTACTACCAGTACAAGGCGGACGAAGCGCGCCAGCGGATCCCGTAGTGCTGCGGTTCACCGTCGACGAGCTTCCCGGCGTGGATCTCGATGGACCACGGATCGTCCTCGGGGCAGGTCCCGCCGCCCAGCTCCGGCTGCCCGCGGCGGTGGCGCGCGAGGAGCACGTCGTGATCTCGCAGGGACGGTGGATCGCGCTCGCCCCGCTCGACGTGGATGGCGCACCGCGCGCGTCCGGAGACAGCGGGCCGATCGGCGCGGGCGTGACGCTGGTGTTCGGCGGGCTGCGCGTCGCGATCGTACCGGCGCCCGCGGGCAGCCTGGTGGCCACCCCGATGCGCACCGCGAGCCTCGCTCTCGAGCTGGTTCGGGGGTTGCTCGGGGCGAATGCGGCGCCGTCGATGGAGGTCGAGCAAGGACCCGTGCGCGGCGCGAAGCGCGCGTTGCCACCCCCGGAGTCCACCCTGGTCATCGGCCGCGGCGACGAAGCCACGTGGGTGATCCTCGACGAGGATCTGTCGCGAACGCACGCGGAGCTCCGCCGCGGCTGGGACGGCGTCACGGTCCGCGACCTCGACTCCAAGAACGGGACCCGGATCGATGGCGTCGCGATCACCGAGCCCAGGCCGCTGCATGACGGGATGGCGATCCAGCTCGGCAACGTGATCCTGCGGTTCCGCGATCCCGCCGAGCGTCACCTGCGCGGTGGCAGCCTTCCCCCACCGGCGAAGCCGAGCGTAGCTCCACCGGTCGCCGAGCGTTCGCGCTGGCCGTTCGTGATCGCCGCCGCGATCACCGCCCTCGCCGTCGTCGGCCTCGCCTGGGTGATCGCGACCTAGTTGACGTTGCAAGGCCCTGCGAACGGCGATGCGAAGGTTACTCAACGATCCGAGTGGGGCCGAGCTCCTGCAGGCCGACCTCGCCCGAGGCGCCCTCGACCGGCCAGGCCTGGCCGGAACCGAATCTGCCGATCAACGAGCTCTTGGTAAGCCGCGGGAAGCCGCCGTCGATCGCGATGCTGGTCAGCAGGAACGGATCGTTGATCTGGTCACCGGCACGTGGCTGTAGCTCCTCGAACGGCAGCACGGGCAGCCGGACCACGGGCTCGGCGGTCCGCGGCGCGAGGATCACCCACTGTGTCGTGGTGAACGTCGAAGCGCGGTACCAGCCAAAGCTGGCGAGCACGCCGTCGGCCAGCTTTCCGCTGGATCCCTCCGCCCAGCGCAGCGTGTGATCCGTGAACAGGTAGTGCGGCAGCGCCGTGTAGTTGCGGAGCAGGGCCGCACCGTAGTCGAGCGACACCGAGGAAGCCGGTGGGCCCCAGCGCAGGACGTGTTGCTCGCCGATCGTGGTGACCCGGGCGAGATCGAGCTGGGTCAGCATCGTGCCGGTGGTCGGGAGCAACATGTCGTGATCGAGCTCGCCGCGGCCATCGACGACCGAGACCCTGCCCTTGCCGAACCCGGAGTCGGTGGTCCTCGGGCCCCACAGCTCGCGACCCTCGCCCATGAGTGATTGCGTGGCGAACAACTCGTTCACGCCGGGAGGCACGTTCGTGATGTGGATCCGTGCGCGTTCGAGACCCCGGTAGGGCTCGTCGAACGTGACGCTGCGGCCGGCACCGACGGGGACATCCTCGCGGTACAGGTACTCGTAGGTCGGCCCGAGCGCGAGCACGAGTAGATCCGCGTGATCGCCGCAGTCGTCGAGCGAGACCGGGATCTCGGAGAGCTCGGCGCCGCGAATGTCCGCGAAGCCGCACGAGCTGTTGAGCTGGTAATAGCTCGACTCGGTGGCCACCGGGACCTTGATGGTGAGCGGAGTGGACTTCGCGGCGGTGGTGGAGAATCGGTCGTAGACCCGCAGCTCCTCGCCCGGCGCGACGTCGGCGATCGTGTAGATCCACCGGGTGTTGCCGTTCGGCACCACCACGCTGACAAAGCCTCCGGGTGCCATGAACGCATTCGCCCGGCCGTCGGCATCGGAGTGACCGACGAGGACCACCGAGGAGTCTGCGTTCTGGAACACCACCTCCGAGGGAAGCGTGTCGCCGAGGTACCGGATGCGAACGAGGCCGACCTCGGTGTCGGGCGGCGCGCCCGCATCAGGTAGCTCTTGATTGTCGCCGCACGCGGCGAGCATCCCCAGCAGGGCGACCGCACGCGCCGCAGGCATCTGCCCCATGTCCGGCCCATGCTAGCGCACAACGCCGAGCCGGAGCTTCAGAACAGCGACAGTTGGCCCGTCCGCGGTGCGGGGCGCTGGAACGTCGTCGGCTTTGCGTCAGCTGGAGCGCGCTCGGCTTCCTCGTTGCGCCGGTCGAGCCCGAGCCGCTGGATCGTCGTATCGAACATCATCGCGATGGTGTCCGCGTACGGGCCCTGACCGCGGCCGCGCGTGTGAAACGACGAGTCGTACAGCTTCTCGCCACCGCGCGTGCTGCGGATCCGGTGCAGCACCTTGTCGGCGGCGAGCGGCATGACCTCGCGGATCCGCTCCTCGAACACCTGCTTCACCGCGCCGGGCAGCCGCAGCAGCACCCACCCCGCCGAGGTCGCTCCCGCGCCGGCAGCGCGCTCGAGCACGCTGACCAGCTGCGAGTCGTTGACGCCCGGAATCACGGGAGCACACATCACGCCGACTGGCACGCCCGCCTTCGCGAGCCGCTCGATCGTCTTGAACCGCCGGTCGGGCGACGACGCCCACGGCTCGATCGATCGAGACATCGCATTGTCGGAGAACGCGAGCGAGATGTGGATGTGAAACCGCGCGTGCTTCGCGAGCTCCAGGAACAGGTCGATGTCGCGCTCGACCAGCGAGCTCTTCGAGATCACGCTGACCGGATTTCTGTACTCGAGACAGACCTCGAGGCACTGCCGCGTGAGCTGGAGGTCGCGCTCGATCGCCTGGTAGCAATCGGTGACGCCGGAGAACATCACCAGCTCACCTGTCCACGACTTCTTGTCGAACGTCTCGCGCAGCAGCTCCGCCGCATTCCGCTTCACGACGATCTTGGTATCGAAGTCCGTGCCCGCGCCCAGGTCGAGGTACTCGTGCGTGGGCCGCGCGTAGCAATTGTGGCTGACCACGCCATTCGCGATGAAGTCCCCGGTGCCGGTGGTGATGTCCACGAGCGAGCGGATCCCGATCGGATCGATCGACATCACCCCGAGCGCATCATGCGGCTCGACTGGTGCACCGTCGGCGTTGCGTCCGTCAACGAGGCCCAGCAGGACATCATCTCCATCGAGCCAAGGGCGTTGCGGGGATGCTTCGGCGACGTGGCGCCATCCGCGCTGACTGAGGAACCGATGATCCGCGCTCGCGATCAGCTCGCGACCATCCTGGAGCTTCAGACGATAGGCCGGCTTGATCGTCGACCAGTGGTCGAGCACCCGCGTGCGAACGTACCGGCGTACGCCGCTCGGATCGACGCGCGTGCCGATGATCTCGTCGCCATGAACCAGCTCATCGAGCCTGCGATCGCACCCGTCCGCGAGCCGCACCAACGTGCCGGGGCTCAGGCAATACGCGCAGGCATGGAGACATCCGCGGTACGGGTTCGCGCTCCACTTGAAGCCGACATCGGGCGAGTCGTTGCTCGAGAGGATCGAGCGCGACTGATCTTCGAGCAGCGTGACCTTCGCCGGCGGCGGACCCTCGCCTTCGTCATAGCTGACGGCGAGGTCGCGAAATCGGACCAGCGGGTTGGAGACAGGTCGGTGATCCACGCGCGTTGATTGTACTGAACGCGCGTACAGTACGTCAACGATTCGCGTCGAGGATCCGGTCGATCAGCGTTCGGCTGAGCGGTGGAGCGGAGCCAGCGATCACGGCGTCCAGCACATTTGTGTGGCGATGCAGGCGAGGCAGCGCGATCGCGCCCCGATCGATCGCGAACCGCAGCGCGAGCTCGGCCACCGTGTTGGCCTCGACGTGTTCGGGACGCCTGCCGTTCTCGAGCACCTCACGCGAGCCCTCGCACGAACGCGCCGACGAGGGCTCGGTGCGCACCTCGCAGGCGAGCCGCGCGGCGATCACCGCTGCCTGCTCGAGCTCGGCGCGCGACAGCGCACCGCGATCGTCGCGCGGCGACAGCTTCATGCCCGGGCCGAGGATGCCGGCGAGCGCACCGCCGGCGAGCGGCTGGCGCGCGAGGATCTGGGTCTTGGTGGCGAACAGCTCCTCGGCCGTGCGATCGACCAGGCTGTAGACGACCGAAATCGCGGCGAGCCACGGCTCGGTGGTGAAGCCGACGGAGCCATCGTCGATCTCGTCGAGCCGCGCGCCCCATGCGAGTACCTTGCCCTCGCGGACGAGGCGCGCACACGTGCCGGCGAGCTCGGCCCATGCGGTGGAGTCGCGCCACGCCGAGCGCAGCGGGAGCTGGGCGAGTGGCAGCGCATCGAGCCGCGTGGTGCGCAGCGCGGCCTCCGCGGATTCCTGAACGTAGCGAGCCGGCAACAGCTCGGGCAGGACGTCGCGTCGCGCGACACCCGGGCGCGGTGGAACCAGCGGGATGGTGACGGCGAGCATGACGCGATCCCGCGCGCGCTGGGTCCGGATCGCGGCACCCGCGAGGCGCTCGGCATCGGCCTCGGCGTGGACGTCGACGAACGTCAGCCCGAGCTCGATCGCGTGGTGCAGCGCGTGCTCGACATCGCGCGCATCGACGCCGCGATTCGCTGCGATCGCGAGCGAGAGATCGCCGCAGCCGACGGCGCTGACGCCGGGTCCAAGAGGTCTGATGCGCACACCCACATCGTAGTCTGTTGCGCTCGGCACGAGCGGGCGCGCGGTGTTCGAGTCGCTCGACAATCACGTTCAGTCATCGTCCCGGGCGCGTTTACTCTCGATGCTGCCTCAGGTTAGATCCCGCGATGGAACGTCCCGTGGGACCACCGGTCGGCACGTCGATGCCGCGCGTCGATGGCATCGCGAAGGTCACCGGTCGCGCGCGTTACCTCGATGACCTGGATGCTCCCGGCGCGTGGCATGGCGCGACCGTGCGCTCCAGGGTTCCGCACGGCGTGCTCGAGGCGATCGAGCTCGATCCGGCCTTCGACTGGTCGAGCGTGGTGGTCGCCACCGCTGATGACATCAGGGGCGCCAACGTGATCATGCTGATCGAGGACGATCAGCCCGCGCTCGTGAAGATCGGCGCGCGGGTGATGCACGTTGACGAGCCGGTGGCGCTGGTTGCCGCGCCCACGCGCGCGCTCGCGTTCGAGGCCGCGAAGCACGTGACCTTGAAGATCATGCCGCTGCCGCCGGTGTACGAGCTCGATGACGCTATCGCGGTCAACCAGCTGCTCTACAAGCAGAACAACGTGTTCAAGCAGTTGCTGATCCGCAAGGGCCACGCAACCGACGCGGAGCTCGAGGCCGCGTTCGCGAACGCCGCGCAGATCATCGAGGGCACCTACACCACGTCTCCGCAGGAGCAGATGTACATCGAGACCCAGGCGATGATGGCCGAGTGGGTCGATGGTCGCTGCTACATCGTCGGCTCGATGCAGTGCCCGTACTACGTGCACAAGGCGATGAAGTCGCTGCTCGGCTGCGGGTCCGATGACGTCGTGATCACGCAGTCGGTGACCGGCGGTGGGTTCGGCGGCAAGGAGGAGTATCCGTCGATGCTCGCGGCACACGTCGCGATCCTCGCGGCCAAGGCGAAGCATCCGGTGAAGATGGTCTACGACCGGGACGAGGACATCGCCGCCACGACTAAGCGCCATCCGTGCCGCACCTACCACCGGATGGCGGTCGATGCGAATGGGGACCTCCTCGCGATCGACATCGATGTCGTGATGGATGGTGGCGCGTACCTCACGCTGTCGCCGGTGGTGCTGTCACGCGCCGTGCTGCACGCGGCGGGTCCGTACAAGTGCCCGGTCACCCGCGTGCAGGGCAGGGTGATGGCCACCAACCATCCGCCGCATGGTGCGTTCCGCGGGTTTGGTGCGCCGCAGACCACGTTCGCCTACGAGCGGCAGATGGAGAAGCTCGCGATCGCACGTGGCGAGGAACCGCTGGCGATGCGCTCGCGGCTGGCGCTGCGCAAGGGCGATACCACCTCGACCGGCCAGCAGCTCGGCTTCTCCGTGGGCACCGACGAGGTGATCACCGCGATCCAGAACGTCGCGGGCGCGCCGCCGCTGCGCGATGGCGTGGGAGCATCGGGCTCGCCGATCAAGCGCGGCCGAGGCTACTGTTTCTACTTTCACGGCGCGGGGTTCACCGGATCCGGCGAGCAGCGGCTCGCGGGACGCGCGGTGATCGCCCTCACCACCGAGGGCACGTTCGAGGTCCGCTCGAGCTCCACCGATATCGGACAGGGCGCGATCACGATGTTCGCGCAGATCGCAGCCCAGGCGCTCGGTATCGAAGGCACGCAGATCGTCGTCGTGGATCCCTCGACCGCGCGCGTGCCGGATTCAGGGCCCACGGTCGCGAGCCGCACCTGTATGGTGGTCGGCAGCCTGGTCGAGAGTGGCTCGCGCGCGCTGCGCGGCAAGCTCGAGGCCTGGGCCGCGGAGAACGGCATGGCGGGCAGACCCCTGCTCGAGATCGCGAAGGCGCGCGGAGCCCTGGGCGAGCTCGCGGAGACGGTGCAGTACCAGCCACCACCGGGCATCGCGTGGGATGACGCGACCTACACCGGTGCGGCGTATCCGGTCTATGGCTGGGCGGCGTGCCTCGTCGATGTCTCGGTCGATGTCGATACCTACGAGGTCACGATCGATCGCTGCGTGCAGGCGATCGATGTCGGCAAGGCGATCAACCCGGCGATCGTGAAGGGACAGATCGAGGGTGGAACGCTGCAGGCGCTGGGCTGGGCGGTGCTCGAGAATGTCGTGTACAAGGACGGCCGCGTGGCCAACGCGAGCATGACCAACTGCATCGTCCCCACGTTTGCCGACGCACCCGAGCTCGAGACCATCCTCATCGAGTGCCCGTACCCGTTCGGGCCCAGTGGGGCCAAGGGCGTCGGCGAGATCCCGATGGACGGGCCCGCGGCGGCGGTGGCGAACGCCGTGCAGAACGCGCTCGGCCTCCCGTTCGATGCGCTGCCGATCTCTCCCGAGGCGGTGCGGATCGCCACGCGAGGGCTGTCGTGAAGGTCACGCTCGACGTCAACGGAACGCGGCATGCCGTGGACGTCTCGCCGTGGAAGCGGCTGCTCGACGTGCTGCGCGAGGATCTGCGCCTGACTGGCACCAAGGAGGGCTGCGGCGAGGGCGAGTGCGGCGCGTGCACGGTGATGCTCGATGGCGAGGCCGTGAACTCGTGCCTGGTCGCGGTGGGACAGTGCGATGCCCGCACGATCATCACGGTGGAGGGACTCGCGAACGGAGACGTGCTGCATGCGGTGCAGCGTGCGCTCGTCGCATGTGGTGGTGCGCAGTGCGGCATCTGCACGCCGGGGATCGCCGTGTGTGCGGCGCACGTCGTCGATCGCGGCCTGCTGAACGGGCGCGACGAGGCCGGTGCGCGTGCCCAGGTCCGCAAGCTGCTCGCTGGCAACATCTGCCGCTGCACGGGCTACCAGCTGATCGTCGATGCGATCATCACCGCCGCGCGCGAGGTCGGGCAATGACGGCCTACTTGCGCCCGCGGACGCTCGAGGAAGCGGCGGTCGCGCGCGCGGCCTATCCCGACTGGATGGTGCTCGCGGGAGGCACGGATCTGATGGTCAACGCGAACCACAAGCCGACGCCCACCGGGATCCTCGATCTGTGGCGGCTCGCCGAGCTCGGGTTCATCCGCGTCGAGGCGGATGTGATCGTGATCGGCGCGGGGACCACGTGGCACGAGGTCGAGCGCCACCCGGCGATCCGCGAGAAGCTGCGGCCGCTCGCCGCGGCGGCGCGCGAGATCGGCGCGTTGCAGATCCAGTCCCGCGGAACCCTCGGTGGCAACGTCGGGACCTCGTCGCCGGTCGGTGACAGTCTGCCGGTGCTGCTCGCACTCGATGCGACGATCGAGGTCGCGTCGGTGCGCGGGCGGCGCTCGATCCCGTATCATGCGTATTGCACGGGCTATCGCAAGACGCAGCTCGCCCCAGACGAGCTGATCGTGGCCGCGCACGTGCCGCTGCCGTCGCCTGCGATGCGGACCACTTGGCGCAAGGTCGGAACGCGGCGGGCCCAGTCGATCTCGAAGGTGATGGGGGCGGCGGCGATCACGCTCGATGGCGGGGTGGTCACTTCGGCGCGGGTGGCCCTCGGGGCGGTCGCCGATCGGCCGATCCGGATCACCGCCGTCGAGGATGCGGTGAAGGGTCTCGCGCTCGGGAAGGCGGCCGATGCCGCGCGGATGGCGGTGCGCATCGCGATCCAGCCGATCGACGATGTGCGCTCGACGGCGCTCTACCGGCGCGATGTCGCGGAGAACCTCGTCGCTCGGTTCTTTACCTCGTGACCCCGCGTGTCATGATCCGCTGCGGTGTCGGCGCCTGACGATCCAGACGGTCCCAGACCGAAGCCCGAGGACTCGGGCTCGGTGGACGTGTCGACGTCGAGCTCGACCGCGCTGCCGACCTCGGCATCGCCAGGGGATTCGATCGACATCGAGCTCTCGAACACCCGGATCCCGGTGGCGTCGGACGGCACACCGACGGTCGTCGGCGATCTCGAATCGGCGCCGGTCGCGTCGGGCAGGGTGCGCGCGGTCGTCGCTGGCGAACAGAGCGGTCGCAGTCGTCGGATGACGTCTGCGGCGCGCGATGCCGTCGATGCTGGTGTCGAGAAGCTCGGCGCGGGCGTCGGCCGGATCGGCGAGGGCGTCAGCAAGCTCGGCGAGAAGTCGCGCAAGGTTCCGATCGTCGGCTCGAGCGTCTCGAAGCTCGGCGAGGGCATCTCGCACATGGGCGAGTCGCTGCATCACCTGCCGCGCGCCGCGAAGACCCGCAAGGGACGGCTCCTGGTCCGCAGCCTGTTCGTCGGCTTCGTGCTCGTTGCCTCCTGGATCACGGCGATCGTCGCGCTCCAGCTGCACGGCAACGAGACCCCGGACTTCCGCCCGATCGCAGAGCAGCTGCTCCTCGACCTCAGCAAGAACCAGAGCGGCATCGAAGGCGTCTACGACAGGGCCTCGCCGCGGTTCCAGGAGATGGTCCGCAAGGAGCGGTTCATCGACGACATGAACGATCTGTCCGCCACCGTCGGGAAGTTCCTCGAGATCGCCGCGATCAACGATTCCCTGGTCACCAGCGGCCCCACCGGCCGGATCGGGCGGGTCTCGCTCACCGTCGCGTACGAGAAGGCGACCTGCAAGGCATCGGTCAGCCTCCACGAGGACAACGGCGTCTGGAAGCTGCTCGGCATCGGTGTGGAACTGCCGCGCGAGCTCAAGATCACCGAGGCCCAGCGCGAGGAGCGCGTCCAGGCCTGCAAGGATCCGATGGCGAAGAGCTGCGACCTCTACGTCCTGGCCAACGTCATTCTCGAGCAGCTGCGCGA
This sequence comes from Myxococcales bacterium, assembly GCA_043753855.1. Taxonomy (GTDB): domain Bacteria; phylum Myxococcota_A; class Polyangia; order Haliangiales; family Haliangiaceae; genus JABFXX01. Next base: position 42,658 of record JAYUVX010000081.1, read on the forward strand.
TGGTCATGCCGACCAGGTCTGGGACAACGCGTCGCAGGTGTTCCAGAAGCAGGAAGAGCGCGGCCGGTTCACCTTGCTGCAGGAGGATCACCGCACCCTGCTCGGACCCTACGTCCGGATCCTGAAGGTCACCGAGGCCAAGGTGATCGGCGGCAGCTACGCCACGTTCGACATCATCACCGAGTACGCCCACTCCTCCGGCGTCGCGGTCACGTTTGGCTTCTACCGGGTCTCGCGCATCCAGCCGTGGAGGCTCCGCAGCTTCAAGACGGTGATGCCGATGCCGCGTGCCGGCGAAGCGTACGACGCGCATCCCGGGCCCGGATCGGCCGTGCCTCCGGGAATCGGCTCTGGGTCGGCGGTGAGACCAAAGGCTGCCAAGCCGACCACGCGGTGATCAGGTCGAGAGCGCCGCTCGGCGAGTCAACAGCCACGCGAGTAGCGCGACGCCCGGCCACATCAGCCACGATGCCTGCGCCCACCACGGGCGCTCGAAGCGGAACTGCAGCAGGTGATGGCCGGCAGGCACGTCGACCGCTGGGAAGTCAGGCGTGACGCGGCGGATCGGGACCTCGTTGCCATCGACGTACGCGTGCCAGCGCGGGTGCCAGGATTCGCGCGCCATGAACGTGGTCGGTGCACTCGCCTCGACGATCGCAGCGAGATCGGCCTGATCGCCTGGAGAGTCCTGGCGCCACGCATTCAACGTGGTGCCCTGCGGCGCAGGACCGGGCAGGCCGTACCCGGCGTAGACCAGGTGGCGATTGTTGTAGGGCATGTCGGTGCGCAGCCACGCGATCGCGGCCTTGCGCGCCTCGGAGCGAGCATCGGTGGGACCCTCGGGCAAGGTCCCCGTGATCTGGATCGGCGAGATCAAGCCCGGCGTCGGGAGCCGTCGCACCACGTATCCCTCGGTCTCCACCACGACGTCGCCGATCGGCATCGTCGATGCCTTGGCCTTCTCGAACAGCAGATACGGGGCGTCGTAGAGCCACGCATTCTTCACGAAGTCGCGGATCGTCCACAGGTAGTCGTAGTTCGGGCTCGCCTGGAGGCCGCCGCCGCCCATCTGCAACAGCGACGGGACGCGGCCATAGACGTAGCTCAGCAGGTTCCACCAGTGGTTCTCGCAACCCGGCCCGACTTGCTTGCGGCCCGGCGGCGCGGTCTCGAGGGCGGTGATGATCGTCATCATCTGCCCGCGCACGTCGTTCGCCTGATCGGCCAGCACGTGAACGCGTCCTGCCTCGATGCGCGCACCCGGCACCGCGATGAGCACGACCAGCCCTGCGACCACCGCGGCGACGCCCGTGCGCACGCCGTACTGCAGCGGCTGCTTGTCGACCCACGGCCCGGTGAGCCGCAGCGCCGCGCGGATGCTGCGGATGATCAGGCCCGATTCGGGCGCATGCCACAGCGCCATCGCCATGGCGTAGGCGCCGGTGCCGATCCCGAGCGCGAACACGATCTGCATCGATCCGAGGAACCGCACCGCGGGGATCAGATCATCCGCCGTCTTCGGCATGTGTGGGCCGGCGCCGAGCAGCAGCGCGAACGCGATGCCCGGGATCCACAGCCAGCGCAGCTGCTTCGCGCGGCCGAGGATCAGCGTGATCGGAAGTGCCCAGGTGAGCACGGTGACGCGACCGAAATCGAGGATCAGGCCATTCCAGTGCCACGAGGCGAGCTGCGTGAAGCCCGGCCCGACCTCGTCGTCGACGCGATGCGGGAACCCGCCGAAGCCCTTCGCATCGACGAGCATCGTGATCCAGCCCGGCACCGTCGCCAGCCCGAGGCAGACGCCGAGGATCACGAGGCGCACCGGCTCGCCGAACACGGTGCGCAGCTCTGCGCGCCACCCGGGATCGCTACGGAATCGCAGCGCGAGCCGCACGCCGGACGCGAGCAGCGCGATGGCGATCGGCATCGCGCCGGTCATCAGCGACGAGCGACCGAGCACGAACCAGCCCGCCAGGATCAAGCCGGAGAGCAGCGAGAGCACGACGAAGGTGAGCCGTGGCGAGCGCCACGTCGCACGATGGATCAGCACGCCGCCGATCACGCCGAGCGCCAGCGATAGCCCGAGCGACACGCCGCCGAAGGGATGACACAGCCCCACGAACGCGCCCCACGCGATCGCCGGTGCGAGCCCGTTGCCGTCTCGCAGCCAGCGGACGCCGTGACCGAGTGCGAGCGGGAACGCGGCGAGCGCCCAGGTCTGCGTGTAGAGCCCGACCGAGAACGTGCCATCCGCCGAGAACCCCCAGCGCGATTGACCGATCGTGAACGACAGCACGAACGCCCCGGTCACGGCCTGCCAGGGTACGGCACCCATTAGCCGCATCCCGCGATACGCTGCGATCGGTGCGAGCACCAGCGGGAGGAACACGCTGAGCTGGAACCAGAACGTGTGATGACCGAACAGCGCGGCTGGCAGCGCCGACGCCAGCTGCGGGATCACCTGGTAGTAGTACGCGGAGGCATAGCCGCCATTCGCGCTCGGATTCCAGAAGTCCCAGTCTCCGTTCGCGATGCAGTCCGCGATCCGCCGGCTCTCCGCCATGTGGAACGTCAGGTCATCGCCCGCGACCTCGCCGCGGAAGATGCCGCCGTAGACGATGCACATCCCGATCGTGAGCAGTGCGAGCGCGGGCAACGCGCCGTGCGACGCGAGCCACGCGACGCCGCGATCCCAGGCATCGGGTGCATCGGGCGTGGCCGGCAATGGCGGCTTCGGTCCCGATCGGTTCATCCGGCGTCGTCCCCGAGCAGCTCGGCGATCCGCGCCTCGTCGAACATCGGGGTGGCGCCGCGCACCTCTGACACCGCGGCGGCCCACCGACTCGCCGCACGTCCCGACGCCTCGAGGTCCCAGCCCATCGTCATCCCGAGCACGAGGATCGCGAGGTACGCATCGCCGCAGCCGACGTTGTCACCTCGCACCGCGGCGCGCACGCCGGGGATCTCGATCGGGGCGCCATCGCCGTACAACGTCGAGCCCTCCGCACCGTGGGTGACCGCGACGACCTTGCGTCCCTCGCGCAGCGCCGCGAGCGGATCGCGCCAACCGTACCAGCTCGCAAGCACCGCGAGCTCGCGATCGTTGACCTTCACGACGTCCGCGGCGTCGAGGGCCTCGCGCACCGCGACCGTCTCGGGTAGCGCCGGCGCCTTGCGCAGGTTGACGTCGCAGACCTTGAGGCAGCTCTCGCCCGCCGCCGCGATCGCCTGGCGCCAGCTGGCGAGTCCCTCGGTCGTTCGCTGGGACAGCGTGCCGAACATCAGCACGCCGGCCTCCGCGATCGCGGTGCTCGCGGCGGGCGTGCACGCGATCCGCTCCCACGCGCGCTCCGCGAACAGGATGTAGCGCGGCTCGCCGGCCTTGATCGTCACGCCGACCTCGCCGGTGGCGCGCTCGGGATCGACCTGGACCAGCGCGGTATCCACGACCTCCGACAGCCGCGCCACGGCGAGCCGGCCCAGCTCGTCATCGCCGACCCGGGTGATCAGCCGCGCCCAGCCGCCGGCCTGACCGAGGTGATAGGCGGCGTTGGCCGGAGCTCCGCCGAGCTGGTCTCCGTCAGGAAACCGGTCCCAGAGCAGCTCGCCCCAGATCACCACTGCTTCATCGCTTGTTGACATCGGTCAGTTAGTGTAAATATTACACTCTAAAGATGCCGGAGCAACGCTCGACCGACGGTCTCGACGACATGTACGGCGGCTCGCTGGCGCTGCTGACCGACTTGTACCAGCTGACGATGGCCTGCGGCTACTGGAAGGGTGGCCACAGCGAGCGCGAGAGCGTGTTTCATCTGACCTACCGGAAGCCGCCGTTCGGTGGCGGTTATGCCATCGCCGCCGGTCTCGCGCCCGCGCTGGCGTTCCTGCGCCGGCTGCGGTTCACCGAGGATGACCTCGGTTACCTGGCGACGCTGCTCGATGCGATGAAGCGCCCGCTGTTCCCGACCGGCTTCCTCGACTATCTCGGCGCGCTGCGCTTCACCTGCACGGTGGACGCGGTCCCCGAGGGGAGCCTGGTGTTTCCGCACGAGCCGATGGTTCGCGTGCGCGGCCCCGTGCTCCAGGCGCAGCTGGTCGAGACCGCGTTGCTCGACATCATCAACTTCCAGTCGCTGATCGCCACCAAGGCCTCGCGCGTGGTCTCTGCCGCCCGCGGCGCACCCGTGCTCGAGTTCGGGCTGCGTCGTGCGCAGGGCATCGATGGCGGGCTCGCGGCATCGCGCGCCGCGTACATCGGCGGCACGTCCGGAACGTCCAACGTGCTCGCCGGCAAGCTGTTCCGGATCCCGGTCGGCGGCACGCACGCGCACAGCTGGGTGATGTTTCACCGCGACGAGCTCACCGCGTTTCGCAGCTACGCTGACGCGCTGCCGGGTAACTGCACGTTCCTGGTCGACACCTACGACACCCTCGACGGCATCGCGCACGCGATCCAGGTCGGCCGCGAGCTCCGCGCGAGTGGCCACCCGCTGGTCGGTGTGCGCCTGGATTCCGGCGACCTTGCCCACCTGTCGATCGAAGGCCGCCGCATGCTCGACGCAGCTGGATTCCACGACACCAAGATCGTCGCCTCCAATGATCTCGACGAGGTCGTGATCGGCAGCCTGCTCGAGCAGGGCGCGAAGATCGATATCTACGGCGTCGGCACGCGGCTGGTCACCGCGTACGATCAGCCCGCGCTCGGCGGAGTCTACAAGCTGGGGGCCACGCGCAATGACGACGGCAGCTGGCGCGATGTCCTGAAGCTCAGCGAGCAGCCGATCAAGATCTCGAACCCCGGCGTGCTGCAGGTGCGCCGGTTGCGCCGTGCCGGAGAGATCGTCGGCGATGTGATCTACGACTCCGAGGTCGGCTTCCAGGGCCCCGCGCTCCACGACATCGAAGATCCGACCCGCCCCGCATTCACGCCGGCCTTCGAGACGGGCGAAGATCTCCTGGTGACGATGCTCGACCGCGGCGTCGCCGTGCGCACCCCCGATGACGTCGAGGCCTGCCGCACGCGCGCGGCTGCCGAGCTCGCGGCGCTGTCGCCGCGCACGCGACGGTTCATGAATCCGCAGCCGTACCCCGTGGGCCTCGATGCTCACGTCCATGGTCGCAAGCAGCAGCTGATCGCGGCGGCCCGGCAGGCCGTCGCCGAGGACAAGACCCGGTGACCACTCCTCTGATCTTCTCCACCGTTCCGTATGCCTACCTCGGTTCCGCGATCGCCACCGCGACCGGCTGGGATCACGGCGAGGTCGAGCACAAGACGTTCCCCGATGGCGAGCGCTACCTGCGGATCGTCACCGACCCCTCGGACCGCGACGTGGTCCTGATCGGTGGCACACCCGATGATCGCTCCACACTCGAGCTCTATGACCTCGCGTGCGGCCTCGTCTCCGAGGGAGCGTCCCGGCTGCGCCTGGTGATCCCGTTCTTTGGCTACTCGACCATGGAGCGGTCGGTGCGCCCCGGCGAGATCGTCACCGCGAAGACCCGCGCACGGATCCTGTCCTCGATCCCGATGGCGAGCCGCGGCACGCAGGTGTTCCTGCTCGATCTGCACGTCGCCTCGATCGCGCACTACTTCGAGGGCGGCATCCGCACCGTCCACGTCTATGGTAAGTCGTTCGTGATGGCGGCGGCGCGGCGACTGGGCGGCGGTGACTTCGTGCTCGCCTGCACGGACGCGGGTCGCGCGAAGTGGGTGGAGTCGCTCGCCAACGATCTCGGCGTCGCCGCGGCGTTCGTCTACAAGCGCCGCGTCGATGGCAGCGAGACCCACGTCACCGGCGTCTCGGCGCAGGTCGCGGGCAAGCGCGTCATCATCTACGACGACATGATCCGCACCGGCGGCTCGCTGCTCGGTGCGGCGGAGGCCTACCGGGACGCCGGCGCGGTCGCGATCGATGCGATCGCCACGCACGGGCTGTTTCCCGGAGACTCGCTGGCCAAGCTGCGGGCGAGCGGTCTGCTCGGCCGCATCGTGGTCACCGATAGCCACCCGCGCGCCGTCGCGCTCGCCGATGACTATCTGCAGGTCGAGAGCACCGCACCGCTGCTCGCCGAGCATCTGATCTCCAACCGGTAGGTCGCCATGAGACTCGTCAAGCTCGCCGTCGCCTGTGTCAATCAGACCCCGTTCGCCTGGGACGACAACTTCGCTCACCTCAAGAACGCGATCGACCACGCCCGCGCCGAGGGAGCGACGCTGCTGTGTCTGCCCGAGCTCGCGATCACCGGCTACGGCTGCGAGGACGCGTTCTTCATGGACGGCCTGCAGGACACCGCGTTCGCCCAGCTCGACGCGCTCGCTGCGCTGACCCACGACATGGTGGTCGTCGTCGGGCTACCAATCTATCACGAGAAGGCGCTGTACAACGCGGCCGCCCTGCTCGCGAATGGCAACATCGTCGGGTTCGTTGCGAAGCAGTTCCTCGCCGGGGACGGCATTCACTACGAGCCACGCTGGTTCAAGCCGTGGCCCGCCGGTGAGGTCGATGTCCTCGAGCGCATGGCACCCGATGGCTCGATCCGGAGGTTTCCGATCGGAGACCTGCTGTTCGACGTGGGCGACATCCGGATCGGCTTCGAGATCTGCGAGGACGCCTGGGTCGCGAATCGCCCCGGGATGGATCTCGCACTGCGTGGAGCCGACATCCTGTGCAATCCATCGGCGAGCCACTTCGCGTTCGGCAAGTTCACCGTGCGCCAGCGATTCGTGATCGAAGGCTCGCGCGCGTTCGGGGTGGCGTACCTGTACGCGAATCTGCTGGGCAACGAGGCCGGCCGGATCGTCTACGATGGTGGCGGTCTGATCTCCTCCGGTGGAGAGCTGCTCGCGCGAGGCCGGCGGTTCGGGTTTCAGGACGTCGAGCTGTCGTGCGCGGTCGTCGATATCGATGGCAACCGGCGCGAGCAGGCGCGGCGTGGCAGCCATCGCCCCCGCCACGATGCCGAGGCACAGGTCATCGCGTGCCCGTTCGTGTGGCCGTCACGCAAGCCAGAGCCACCGGTGAAGACCTCGCCCTCGTGGGAGGATCGCGCGACCGTTCGCGAGGAGGAGTTCGCGCGCGCCGTGGCGCTCGGCCTGTGGGACTACCTCCGCAAGAGCCGCGCACAGGGCTACGTGATCTCGCTGTCCGGTGGTGCCGACTCCGCCGCGTGTGCAGTGCTCGTCGCACTCGCCGTGCAGATGGCGTTCGCGGAGCTCGGACCCGGAGGCGTGCGCCAGCACCTGCCGACCTGTCGCCGGCTCCACGAGGTCCTCGACCAAGGTGGCAACGTCAACGCTGCCGTCGGCGCGCTGCTCGCGTGCGCGTATCAGCCCACCGAGAACTCCGGCAAGGTCACGCGGAACGCGGCGGAGATGATCGCGAAGTCGGTCGGTGCCGAGTTCCACGTGATCGACGTCGACGTCCAGTACAAGGCGTACATCTACTCGCTCGAGCAGGCGATCGGACGCAAGCTGACGTGGGAGCAGGATGATCTTACGCTGCAGAACATCCAGGCCCGGGTGCGTGCTCCCTCGATCTGGATGCTCGCGAACCTGCGCGGCGCCGTGCTGATCACCACCTCCAATCGCTCCGAGGCCGCGGTCGGCTACGCGACGATGGACGGCGACACGGCGGGTGGGCTCGCGCCACTCGGAGGTATCGACAAGACGTACCTGCGCCAGTGGCTGGTGTGGATGGAGACCAAGGGGCCGGTTGGCCACACGCCGATCTCGACGCTGCGGCTGATCAACCAGCAGCAGCCCACGGCGGAGCTGCGACCCGCGTCGGCGACGAAGGATGGCGCCGCGCAGACCGACGAGGCGGACCTCATGCCGTACGAGTTCCTCGAGGCGGTCGAGGATTCGGCGATCCGCGACAAGCACACGCCGCTCGAGGTCCTGCAGGAGCTGTCGCCGCGGTATCCCGATCAGACGCCGCTCCAGCTCGCGACCTGGATCGAGCGGTTCTTCCGGCTGTGGTGCCGCAACCAGTGGAAGCGCGAGCGGTTCGCGCCGTCGTTCCACCTCGACGATCGCAACGTCGATCCGCGCTCGTGGTGCCGGTTCCCGATCGTGTCGGGTGGCTTCGAGCGCGAGCTCGCGGAGCTGCGCAGCTACGTCGCGTCCGGGGCCGCCGATCGATGAGTCACTCGTTCGAGTATTCGCGCGCCGCGCTGACCGTGGACTGCGTCGTGTTCGGCCTCGACGAGAACGATCTCAAGGTGCTGTTGATCCAGCGCAAGCTGACGCCGTTCCAGCACGCGTGGGCGCTCCCCGGCGGCTTCGTGCGCGTCGCGGAGACGATCGATGATGCCGCGCGCCGCGAGCTCGAGGAGGAGGCGGGCGTCAGCGATGTCTATCTCGAGCAGCTCTACACGTTCGGGACGCTCGATCGCGATCCGCGCGAGCGCGTGGTCACCGTGGCGTACTACGCCCTCGCCAAGCTGAGCGATCATCGGATCCGCGCGGCCACCGATGCGATGGGCGTGGGCTGGTTCGGGCTCGACGATCTGCCGAAGCTCGCGTTCGATCACTCGGAGATCGTGGTGCGCGCGCACGAGCGGCTGCGCGGCAAGGTGCGCTACGCACCGGTCGGCTTCGAGCTGCTGCCTCCGCGGTTCTCGCTGACGCAGCTGCAGCGGCTGTACGAGATCATCCTCGGCACCGAGCTCGACAAGCGCAACTTTCGCAAGAAGATCCTGTCCCTCGATCTGATCGTCGAGACCGACGAGGTCGAGCAGGGCGTTCGTCACCGAGCCGCGCGGCTGTACCGGTTCGATCGTCGCAAGTACGACCGGTTGGCCAAGCAGGGCTTCGAACTGTCGATCTAGATCGGCGTAGAATCAGGTATGCGCGCGCTGGTCCTCGTAGATCTTCAGTACGACTTCTGCCCCGGCGGAGCTCTCGCGGTACGGCGCGGAGACGAGACCATCGCGATCGCGAACCGCCTGCTGCCGCACTTCAGCACGGTCGTCGCCACCCAGGACTGGCACCCCGCCGACCACAAGAGCTTCGCGGTGAATAATCCCGGGACCCACGAGGGGGACGTCATCGACCTCGGCGCGGTCCGTCAGGTGATGTGGCCCGCGCACTGCGTCCAGGGAACTCGCGGCGCCGAGCTCCACGCGGAGCTCGATGGCAGGCGGATCACGCAGGTGTTCCAGAAGGGCACCGACCGCGATCTCGACAGCTACAGCGGCTTCTTCGACAACGGTCACACGCGGGCGACCGGGCTCGGCGTGTGGCTCGGCGAGCGCTGGGTCAAACGGCTGTACATCCTCGGCCTCGCCACGGACTACTGCGTGAAATACACGGCGCTCGATGCCCGCCAGCTCGGGTTCGATGTCTGGCTGGTCGAGGACGGCTGCCGCGCCGTCGATCTCGCGGCCGGCGACGGTGAGCGTGCGATCATGGAGCTGAAGGCTGCGGGCGTGGCGATCGTCGAGAGCGGATCGATCGGGGCCTAGATCCGGTGCCCCGGGCGCGACCGCGGGGCGTCCGCCAGGGACGGGCGCCCAGGATCGCCCGCAGAAGAGGTAGCGCGAACCGCACAGCGTGCACCAGCGCACGGGGGGCGTAGGGAAACCAGCGCGTTCAAGCGCAGATGGCGGATGGCACGCCGGGTGCTCATCGATCCCGATATGAAGCCCCAGGACAAGGACCCCAATCAGGGGGAAGGCGACAAGGCCTCCGCGCGCGAGTACAACCGGGGCGTCGAGGACTTCGTCGCCGACGGAAAGGTCGACGACGCAGCCCGGGACGCCGCGCGATTTGTCGAGGCCGAGCCCCTGGAAGCGAAGCGCGCCGAGCAGCGCGCCAAGCGTGGCCCCCGACCCACGAAGGTCTCGGTCGACGGCTTGCTCGCGAGGGGACGTACGGTCATCGACCGCGTTCGTCCGATCGTCGAGCGGGTGGTTGACCGGGTCAAGTCACGTCTCACCAGGTAACCCCAGCCAGACAGGAAAACGACCATGAACATCCTCATGACTCTCATCGTCGGTCTCATCTGCGGCGGTCTCGCGAAGCTCGTCATGCCCGGCAAGGATCCGGGCGGCTTGCTCGTCACGATGCTCCTCGGTGTGGCCGGCGCGTTCATCGCGGGCTTCCTCGGTCACTCACTAGGCTGGTACAATGTCGGCGAGGGTCCGGGCATCATCGCCTCGGTGATTGGCGCGGTGATCCTGCTCGCGGTCTACCGCATGGTGGTCGGCCGTAATCACAGGGCCGTGTAGGCCTGTCATGGCCGCCCTGATCCAACCCCCCGACGTGGGGCACGAGCCTCACAACCCGGTCCGCGACGATCGCAAGCTGGCGCCCACCGAGGATCTCGATCGCGAGCCCGACGGCGTTCCTCACTCGGTCGTGGGCCTCACCGCCCTGTTCTCGGTGATGCTCGCGATGCTCGTCGCGTTCATGTTCGTCGCCGGCGGTACGGTAGTGAAGGGCGCGGCCGTGTTGATCGCGCTGATGACGATCCCGGTGCTCGTTGGCTCGCTGCGCAAGAAGGCGGAGCGAGACCGCGATCACCAGCATCCGTCGCGCTGAACGCGCGGCGTGCTACGCCCTCGGGCGCCGGCGTGCGTGCTCGATCGAGCATGGTGCGTCGGCGCCCGGTTCGTCATGCGGAGTTCGCGGATCACGCAGTTATCCATCGGTACTGTTCTTGCGGAGGTCTGGTCTACGATGTTGGTCGAAGCACGACGCTGGCTCCTGGCGCTGACCGCGCTGAGCGCATGCTCCACCGGTAAACTCGCTCACCGCCCGGGCGATGAGTGGCTGAGCGACATCAAGTTCGAAGGCAACCGGACCGTCGGCAACAGCACGCTGACCAGCGGCCTTGCACTGCATCGCACCGAGAAGAAGGGTCGCGCTCCAGATCCGTACCTGATCGGGGTCGACGCCGACCGGATCCGTGGCGAGTACCTGCGACGCGGCTATCTCGACGTGGATGTGCGCTCGCGCACCGAGCGCAAGGGCGATGCAACCACGGTGATCTACACCGTCGAGGAGGGCGTGCGCGCCACCACCCAGGTGTTGATCCTCGGACTGCCGACCAACGATCCCGATCTGCCGATCTCGAAGGTGCGCGAGGCGTTGCCGCTCGTTGACGGCGCTCCGTTCGACTACGAGAAGTTCGAGCTCGCCAAGGAAGCGCTGAAGAACGTGGTCGAGGATGCCGGCTATGCGCACGTCAAGCTGGAGTCGCAGGTGATCGCGGATCGCGCGAATCACACCGCGGTGGTCCAGCTGACCTACACGCCAGGACCGAAGTGCACGTTTGGTCCGATCGAGATTCACGGTGTCGACGACGAGCTGAAAGGCGCGGTGGAGAATCGCCTGCAGTTCACGCCAGGCCAGCAGTACTCGACCGCGGCGATCGCGGCGACCCAGCGGCAGCTCTACGCGCTCAACCGATTCTCGACGGTCCGCGTGCAGCCGGAGAAAGACGATGGCAGTGCGGTCGTCGCGATGAAGGTTGACGTCGCCGAGAGCGCGCGCCGCGAGGTCAGGCTCGGCGTTGGCGCTGGAATCGATCCATCGAGCTACGAGGTGCGGGGCCGCGCGGGGTACACGATCAGCGGCTGGCCGTTCGCGATGGATACCGCGACGCTGGACCTGCGTCCCGCCTATGCGTTGCTACGCGACTCCCACGAGTACCAGCCGCGAATCCGCGCGCTGGCGAAGTTAGAGCGCCAGGATCTGTTGTGGACCTACGGTCGCGGCGAGGTCGAGGTCGGCTACAACTATCTCACCGTCGAGGCGTACACGAGCTACGGCCCGCGGGCCCGGCTCGCGTACGAGACTCCGATGCTGACCGACAAGCTCAAGCTCCGGGTCGGCTGGGGCATCGAGCAGCTCAAGTTCCGCAACATCAGCCCGCTGATCGACGAGACCCTGAAGATGCAGATCGGCCTCGACAAGACCGAGCGGATCGGCGCCTACGAGCAGGCGCTTGTGGTCGACCTTCGCGATAACCCGATCGAGCCCAGACTGGGCGCGTACGGTGAGATGCGGGTCGTCGAAGGTACGAAGTACGCCGGTAGCAACTTCGACTACATCGAGCTGATCCCGGAGCTGCGCGGCTTCGTACCGCTCGGCCCCGTGGTGTTCGCGGCGCGCGCGCGACACGGCCGATTCATCGGCGATGTGCCGGTCACCGAGCGGTTGTTCTCGGGTGGTTCGGTGAGCCAGCGCGGCTTCTCCGAACGCAAGCTCGCGCCGTCCGTGATCGGCGATGTCAAAGGCTCCACGCGCGTGGTGCCCTACGGTGGAACCGCATTGATCGAGACGGGCATCGAGGCCCGGATCCCGATCACCACCATCAACCAGATGCCACTCGGCGGCGTGCTGTTCCTCGATGGTGCCGATGTCACCGAGACCGCCGCCGAGCTCAGCCTGACCAACCTCCACTGGGCCGCAGGCGTGGGGCTCAGGCTCCACACCATCGTCGGTCCCGTTCGTGCCGACTTCGGCTATCGGCTCAATCGCACGGGTGGCATGGAGCCCGACCCGAGCTCGAAGTTCGCATTTCACCTCAGCCTCGGGGAGGCGTTCTGATGAGGGTCCGTCGCTGGATCAAGCGTGGCGCCCTGGGCCTCCTTGGCCTGATCGTCGTCGCTGTCGTTGGCGTTCTGATCGTGCTGCACACCAGCTTTGGCCGCGAGATCGTGCGCAAGCAGATCGAGGCCAAGGTCAACGACATGTTCTATGGCGGTGGCACCATCGGTAAGGTCGAGGGCAGCCCGTTCGGAACCCTGACCCTGCGGGACGTCGTGCTCAACGGCCCCGATGGCAAGCCGGCGATCTCCGCGAAGACCGTCAAGCTCGGGCTCGGCATCCTGCCGTTGTTCTCGAAGCAAGCGCGGATGCGGTCGCTCGTGCTCGAGGATGTCGAGGTGCGGATCGCGCGCGACGCCGACGGGACGCTGCAGATGTCCAAGATGATCCGCCCGTCTCCGTCGACCGGCTGGAGCATCCAGATCCCCGACGTCCGGCTGCATCGTGGCCACGTCGCGTATGACACCGGTACCGAGTGGATGAACATCGATGCGATCGACATCTTCGGTGCCGCTCACATGCCGTACGAGAAGCCGCTCGAGGCGAACCTCTCGGTTCGCGGCGCCTGGCGCGAGAAGGTGGCGGGCATCTCGATCGATGCGGTGGTCAAGATCGATCAGAACGTCACCACCATTCCTTCGGTGATCGCCCGGCTGGGCGCAATGACCGTCGCGGGCGCAGACCTCACGATCATCACGCCACAGCAGCAGACGCCGCTCACCGGCATGATCGAGAAAGTACCCGCGGCCGCCACCGCGACGCCGGTCATCACCGGTACGTTGATCGTCAACGCGCCGATGGTCGCGGTCGCGCAGCTCGTACCGAGCGTGCAGTTGCCCGCCGACATCGCATTCGCCGTGAACATCAGTAGTAGTGTCGCGCCGTGGATGCACCTGTCGCTGCTCGGCCAGCTCGGCGGTGCACCGGTGCGGATGATGGTCGATGCGGATCTCGACAAGCGTCACGCGCAAGGCGTGATCGCGACCGGAACGCTCGACCTCGTCGCTCTGACGCGGGGCAAGGTGCAGGGCAGCGGCGGCGCGGTGGTGATGTTCCAGGCCTCGCCGGGCGAGACGGGCCAGCTGCCGATCGCCAGCGGCATCGTCGCGACGTGGGGTGACATCTTCGACATCAACGACGCGCGTGCCTCGATCGCGTTCGATACCCGTGGCGACCGGATCAACCTCGCGGCCGGTGCTGCGGCCCCCAGCGTGCGCGCGATGGTCGAGGGTCGCATCAAGAAAGTCGGCGACGCGTTGGTGCTCGAGCGTGGCACGGTGGTTGCTTCGACCAGCAATCCGTCGGCAGCCAGCGGTGGCAAGGCACCGGTGCGTGGAGCGCTGTCGGTGCGGCTCGCTGCCAGTGGCGCGCTATTGCCGCAGCCAAGCGTCGCGGTGGCTGGCCGCATCGATGGCAAGCAGCTGCGGATGAACGACCTGTCGATCGCGTCGATGTCGCTCGCGATCGACGCCCGCCAGCTTCCGAGCCAGCCCGTGGGCAAGGCCGAGCTGGCGCTCGATGGCATCGTGCGCGGCGAGATGCATCTCGGAATGCTGAAGGTCACGGCCGGTAGCCGGCCCGACGGCAAGATCCAGGTGTCCGCGCGTTCGCAGCCAAAGCAGAACCCGTGGCTGTTCGATGTCGATGCCTTGGTGGCACCGCCAGGGGGCGGCGACACCGTCACGATCGACGTGCAGCGTCATCACGTGCGCGCGGGCAGCGGCGGCAACTGGTCCGGCACCACGGGCCACATCCAGATCGGTAAGCGTCAGATCCTGGTGCGGGACTTCAAGAGCGCGAGCCTCAGCGGTGCCCTCGCGGTGGCGGGCGAGCTGAACCGGCAAAACGGCGATTTCTCCGCGAACATCGATGCCACCCGTCTCACTCTAGATAACCTCGACCCGACGTTCCGCGGCACGGTCGATACGCACATCGACGTCGTCCGCAGGCGCGGCCGGATCTCGGGCACCGTGGACCTGCACGGCAAGGGCCTGGCGCTCGAGGCCTCGCCGCACACGTTCGAGATCGATGCGAAGATCGCGGCGGCCGCCGACAAGCTGGTGGTCGATGCGAGTGTGTCGAGTACGAACCTGGGCAGCGCCAAGCTCGCGCTCGATGTCGACGCGCCGAAGGACATCACGAATGTCGAGATGTGGAAGCACCTCCACCGGGAAGTGATCCGGACCGGTCACCTGGTGTTCCAGGATGTGGACGTCGCCAAGATCGCCGAGCTCGCGGGCCATCCTGGCGAGGTCACGGCGGGTCGCCTCGACGGTGACCTCCAGTTCTCGGCGGGTTCGACCGGCGGCATGATCCAGGTGCGCGATGTGATGATGCCGGCCCTACGTGGCACTGGCGACATCGACGCCAACCTCACGATCGCGCAGTCTGGCCCCGACGAGCTGACGCCTTCGTTGATCGGCAGGGTGGACGCGTTCGGCACGTTCCAGGTCGCGGCGCGGGTCGGCATCCCCGAGCACCTGTTCGATCCGAAAGCCTGGGCCGCGCTCGGTCCCCATGCGCTGCACGGCCTGACCGCCCGGCTCGTCGATGTGCCGATCGATCCCGCGCAGCTCGACAGGCTGGGCATCGTGACCAGCCTGCGCGGCCGGCTGAGTCTGTCGGCCGAGGTCACCGAGGCGATCAGCAGCGCGCAGCTCGCCATCGACATCCGCGACCTGCGCGGCAATCCGATCGCCCAGCCGGTGGACGCGCACTTCGCGGCGGCGATCGACGACAAGGGCGCGAATACCACACTCGCGATTTCCTCCGGCAAGATCACGCTGCTCGACGTCAAGGGCAAGGTCCCGATGACGATCGGGCAGGTGCGCGCGAACCCCAAGGCCCTGATGACCGCGCCGCTCGCCGTGACCGCCACGATTCCATCGGCGTCGGCGCCTGCGCTGCTCGGCGTGTTCGGCCGCAGCGAGATCATCGGCGGAACGATCAACGGGACGGTCGAGGTCACCGGCACCCTCGGCAAGCCGAACGTGACCGCGAAGCTTGTCGGCTCCAAGCTCGAGGTCCCGCCGGGCGCGCGCAACAAACCGATCAAGACGATCGATACGATCACGATCGAAGGGAGCTACGACGGCGCGCTGGCGCGGATCTCGATCAACGGCGTTCAGCAGGCCGGATCGCTGAAGGTGGTCGCGCAGCTGGATCCGGACCGGCTCGCCGAAGGCTCCGCGACGATCCAGGCCACGGCGTTCGATCTGCTGCCACTCCTCGTGTTCGCGCCGGGACCGGCAGGTGGTGCGGCCGGCCGGCTCGACGCCAACCTGAAGCTTGCCGGGCTCGACCCGCGGACCGCGCGCGTGGCGGGCGAGCTCCACCTCGTGGATGCGCGGCTCCCGATCGCACCTCAGGTCGGCACGCTCCACCGGGCCAAGGTCGACGTCACGATCGGCGCGACGCAGATGAAGATCGATGTCACGGGCCGGATGGGCAGCGGCGACGTCAAGCTGGCCGGCACGATCGGCATCGACGGTGCGCTGCCAACCGGAGGTGATCTCCAGATCACGCTACGCAACGTGTCTCCGATCGGCACGGTCGAGCCCGTGATCGACGCCGACGTCAACGCGAAGCTCAAGCATGAGGGTTTGGTGTGGATCGCAGATGTCGACGTGCGTCGCGGCAGCATCGACATTCCGAGCGGTCGCGGCGAGAAGCTCAAGCCGGTCGGCGCGCCGATCGACATGGTGTTCGCGAATGGCAAGCGCGTCACCGATCGCCCGATGAAGCAGGAGCCGGTCGCGCCGCAGAACGCCGGCCTGATCGTCAACCTCACGCTCCACTCGACGCACGTGAAGTCCGCCGAGCTCCGTACGTATATCAAGGGCAATCTGAAGATCTCCACCGACGCGCAGTCCGTCGGCGTGGTGGGCAACATCATGGCGGAGCAGGGCGACCTCGATCTGTTCGGGCGCCGCTACCAGGTGGATCGTGCGGCCGTGCACTTCGACGGGACCACGGACCCGCTGCTCGATGTCGTGATCACCCACGACTTCGCCGACACCTCGACGATCACCCAGGTTCGCGGACGGCTCAGCAAGCCGGAGCTGATCATGGGCAGCGACCCGGGCATGTACTCGCAGGGCCAGCTGCTCGGCTTCCTGCTGGGCGGCGAGCCGGATGGCGCTCCGCAGTCGGGCAGCGCGCGCGACAAGGCGACTGCCGCGGGCACCTCGTTTGTCGCGAACAAGCTCGGTGGCTACGTCAAGAACGCACTCCCGGTCGACATCGATGTCCTGAAGTACGAGGCCGCGAGCTCGACCAGCAGCGCTGCCGTGACCGTCGGCTCCTGGATCTCTCGATCGCTGTTTGTCGCGTACAGGCAGCACCTGGAATCGCGGGTGGATCAGAACCTTTCGGAGGCGGAGCTCGAGTACTGGCTTACCCGCAGATTGTCGGTCCAGGGGACCTCCGGGGACCGGGGCTTCACTGGTGTCGACCTGCTCTGGCGTAAACGCTACTAGCGCGAGATCATTCCACGTCGAGGATGCGATGGCCGCTGATCCTGGGTCTTGCCCTCACCGCCGTGGTCGGCTGTGGCAAGTCCGCGCGCGTTCACAAGCCGGGTGACGAGTGGCTGGCCTCGCTCGACCTCGTGGGCAATGACTCGGTCAAAACCGGCGATCTGACCCCGGGTCTGGCGCTGCATCGCACCCTGGACACCGGGTCGTCACTCGACCCGTATCAGTTGACGGTCGATCGCGACCGGTTGCGCGCGGCCTACCTCAAGCGCGGGTTCTTCGAGGTCTCGGTGACGCCGAAGGTCGACCTCAAGGACGGCGCGCAGCACGTGGTGTTCGTGATCGTGGAAGGCAAGCGTTCGACCTTGAAGGTCGAGATCACCGGGCTCCCGCCGGAAGTCTCCGTGGACACGGCGCGCGCGCTGATCAAGGTCAAGGACGGGGCCCCGTTCGATTATGACGCGTTCGACCTCGCGAAGCAGCCGATGGTCCAGCTCGTGGAGGATGCGGGCTTTCCGCACGTCAAGCTCGATGCGGTCGTGCTCGCCGATAAGGTCCGTGGCCTCGCGACCGCGCGGTTCTCGGTGGATGCCGGTCCCGCTGCAGCGTTTGGCCCGATCTCGATCGCAGGGGCCGACGGCCAGCTCGCGGGTGCGATCACCGATCGCCTCGAATTCCACACCGGCGAGCCGTTCTCCGCGACCGCGCTCGCCGACTCGCAGGCCGCGATCTACGAGCTCGGTCGATTCTCGACGGTGCGGATCGAACCGGATCGTACCGCGGGCACCGTGGTTCCCGTGCGGATCTCGGTGTCGATGGCGAGCCGCCACGAGATCAAGCTCGGCGGTGGTGCCGGCTACGATCCGATCAACTTCGAGCTCCGCGCGCGCGTCGGCGGCAGCTACATCAACGAGGCACATCCGCTGTGGACGTTCGGTGCCGACCTCCGGCCGGCGATCACCTCCGAGCACGATCTCAGCAACCGCCAGTTCAAGATCCGCGCCCTGGTCACGGCGTACCGGCTCGACCTGTTCCGGCCGCGCATTCGTGGCGAGCTCGAACTGTCTGCCGACTACCTCACGGTGGAGGCGTACACGTCGAAGGGGCCGCGGTTTCGCGCAGGCATCAGCACGCCGCTCGGTGCGTCGTGGCTGCAGCTCCGCGCCGGCTGGCTGATCGAGTACATCCTGTTCACCAAGATCCAGGTGATCGAGCCCGAGGCAGCCGCCCTGCGTCTCGACGACCCGCAGCGCCGCGGTGCCTACGAGATCTCGCTTGTCGCCGACAAGCGCGACAACTCGATCGAGCCGCATCGCGGTGTGTTCGCGCAGGTGCGCGCGAGCTACGGCACGCCGGCGGCCCTCGGTGCGCTGACCTACCTCCAGGTGACGCCGGAGCTCCGTGGCTATCTGCCACTGCCGCACCAGATCGTGCTCGCGGCGCGTGCGCGTGCGGGTGCGATCTATGGCGATGTGCCGGTGACCGAGCGCTACTTCGCCGGCGGGGCGAACAGTCATCGGGGATTCCCCGAGCGCCACCTCGCCTTCGATGCTCCGAGCATGAACGGGACCGTCCTGATCGGCGGAGCCGCGTCGGTCGAGACCGGCGTCGAGCTGCGGGTGCCGCTGGGGACCGTCGGGTTTCCGTTCGGAACCGAGATCTTCCTGGACGGCGGCGACGTGCGAGCAACCCCGGCGGAGCTGAATCCGGCCAACCTGCACTGGGCGGCCGGATTCGGCCTGTATCTGAAGGTGTTTGGGCTCAAGGTCCGTGCAGATGTCGGCTACCGGCTCAACCGCACCGGGCCCGGAGAACCTCAGGCAGGCCAGAATTTCGCGTACCACCTCGGCGTCGGAGATACGTACTGATGCGACCCGGCCTCCGACGAGGATTCCGATGGCTCCGGCGGATCGTCGTGGGGCTCCTCGCGTTCGTGGTGGTCGCGGTGGCGGCCGTGGTGATCGTGCTGCACACCGCCTGGGGCCGCAGGGTGCTCAAGAACCAGGTCGTCTCGCAGATCCAGACGTTCTTCCCGGGCACCACGATCGGCAGCATCACCGGCAGCGTGCTCGGCACCCTGGTGCTTCACGACGTGCATCTGGTCGCGCTCGATCACAAGCCGCTCGCGGATGTCGACACGCTCGAGATCCAGATCTCGCTGCTGTCGCTGATCAGCAAGACCGCGCACCTCGATCTGCTGCGCGCCACCGGCGTCACCGCGTATGCGCGCGCGCTGCCACCGTTCCCGGTGGACCAGCCGCCGAGCTGGTTTGTCGAGCTCGATCGCGTCGAGGTCCATCAGGCGAAGATCATCATCGAGGAGACCGGGATGACGCTGACCGACGTCGACATCGGCGCATCGGCGAACATCATGCCGCTCGGTCCGATCAGGGCGGTGGCCAAGCTGGGTGGCATGTTCGAGGGTCAGCGGTTTGGCGGCATGGCGCTCGTGCGCGTCGCCGACGACGTCACGATCCCGTTCGCCTCGTTCGGGCGTGGCGCCGCCTTCGTCGTGGCAAACGAGATCGGCGTGTTCGCGAAGCGCGGCACGGTGATCGCGAGTGTCCCGGCCGCGGAGCTCGCGGCGCGCGTGCCGCGACTGCCGGCGCTCGGCGATGCGCTGCTGATCGTCCACGCCAGGCCGATCCTGCGCGAGACCCAGCTGGCCCTCTCGGCGCAGCTCGGCCCTGCGCGCCTCGATGGCGCGGTGCTCGTCGATGTCGACGCGCGACGAGCGCGGGGCGTGCTCGCCGGAAGCGGGGTCGAGCTCGCGACGGTCACCGGTGGAAAGCTCAGCGGGCGCGGTCGTGCGGTGATCGCCGGAACCGTCGAGGACGGCCACGCGCGAGCGACCGTCATCACCTCGGGCAGCGTACAGGAGCTGCCGGAGAGCCAGGCCGTGATCGCGCTCGATGGCTGGGTCGACCAGGCAGAGGTCCTGCTGTTCGCGAAGGGTGCCGGTGGCGCGCGCGTCGGTGCGGTCGGCCACGTCAAGCGCGTCGACCAGCTCCTGATCGTCGATCGATCGCAGCTCGGCGCAGCGGTGAGCGATCCGATGGTGGCGAGTGGCGGGAGGCTCCGGGCGCACGGTGCGGTGGCGGTCAAGGTGGCGGCGAGCGGGCCGGTGACCGCGCTCGCGGTGCAGGGAACCGTGGATGCCTCGCGCATCGTCTACGACCGGTTCGCGATCAAGAGCCTCGCCGGAAACTTCCAGATGACGCTCGATCAGCCGCCGCTCGGCAACGCGCATGTCACGACCACCGGCATCGTGATCGGCGGCAAGCCGATCGGCGCGGTGACCGCCGATGCGAAGCTCCGCAGCGACGGGCGGATCGAGGTCCGTGCCCACGCGCGAATGGCGGTGGCTCCCGTGATCGCGGATGCCAGCGCCACGGTGACGCTCGGCAAGGCCATCGAGATCGCATTGGCGGGCTATCGGCTCGACACCCCCGCCGGTCGCTGGACCGGCAGCGGCGGGCACGTGCAGATCACGAGGACGGCGATCAACATCACCGGGATCCGCCCCACGCAAGGCGATGCCTGGGTCAAGGTCGATGCGACGGTGCGGCGAGGCAGCGACGGGATCGTTGCAGCCGTCGAGGCGCACGCGGTCCCGGTCTCGGCGATCGATCCCCACTACGGCGGCTCGGTGAGCGCTGCGCTGACGCTGACCCGAGCGCGTGGGCACTGGTCAGGCGGTGGCATTGTGAACGGCACCGCGCTGGTCCTCGGCCACGATCTGCCGCAGCTCGATGCCAGCCTCACCGCCAGCGTCGACGGCCGCCGCGTTTCGCTCGGGCTCAATGCTTCCAACTCCGAGCTCGGGGGGGCGCGGATCGCGGTCGAGGTCGATGGCCCGAAGGACCTCCTCGACCAGGACCAGTGGCTCCGCGTATCCCGCACCGATCTGCGCGCGGTGACGATCGGCTTCGACCACGTCGACGCGGCTGCGCTCAGCAAGGGCAGGACGGCGGGAACGCTCGACGGCACGGTGGAGCTCCGCGAGGGTGTTCCGACCGGGAAGCTCCAGATCCGCGGAGTACCCACACCCGTCGGTGTTGCCGATGCGGACGTGACGCTCGCGGTGCACGATGTCGGCCTCGTCGAGGCGGTTCTGAAGGCGAACGTCGGCGCGATCGGTGCCACTGCGGTCGGAGTCCGCCTGGTGATCCCGGATCATCCGTTCGATCCTGCCGAGTGGAAGGCGCTCGGACCGCGCGTCGTGCATGGGGCGACGATCGCCGTGAACGAGGTCGCGATCACGCCGGCGTTCCTCACGCTCTTGCACCTCGACGCTCCGCTGACCGGCAAGGCCACCGTGAAGCTCGACCTCGGCGACGGCGCGTCCACGGCTACCGTGACCGCGGACATCAGGAACCTGATCGGAGGCCCGGTCGTCCGTGGCGTGGACGTGCATGTCGAGGCCACGGCCGATGCTGCAGGCACCCGCGCAGTGGTGCGCGTCAGCTCCGACACGACGACGCTCGCCGAGCTTCCGGACCTCGCCACCCCGATCACGCTCGCGCAGTGGATGGCGGGAGCGAAGACCGCGAAGACCTCTGCGCTGTCCGGGACGCTGACGATCGGAAAGGTCGGTGCGAACACGGTGCTGGCGTTGCTCGGCCGTGACGACATCGAGAGCGGCACGGTGGCCGGGAGGTTCGCGATCAGCGGCACCCTCGGTGTTCCGACCGGCTCGGGTACGCTCGACCTGAAGGATGTGCAAATCGCGCGGCGGTACACCACCAAGCCGACGCAGGCGCTGACCGCGCTGCACGTGGACGCCGCATGGGACGGCGCCACCGGCCACATCACGATCAAAGGCGAGGAGGAGGGCACGGGCACGCTGCTCGTCGATGTCCAGGGCAGCCCGTCGGATCTCGCGTCGGTCGCCACCACGATCAAGATCAACAAGTTCGATCTCGCACCGGTCGTCGTGTTCCTGCCGGGCCAGCTCGCCGGTACCAGCGGCGTGCTCGCCGCGGACCTGAAGATGAAGGGCGTGGATCCGCTGACGGCAAACATTCGCGGCACGCTGAACCTGATGGACGGCCGCGTGCCGCTCACCGCGACGATCGGAACGCTGCGCAATGCGAGCGTGTCGATCGCGATCACCGATGCCGGGCTCACCGCCAACCTCGACGGCAAGCTCGGCGCCGGCTCGGTCAAGCTCAAGGCCAGCTCCGACCCCGGGGTCGTGGAGACCACGTTCGATGCCTCGTTGGCCAAGGTGTCTCCGATCGGTGCGCTGCAGCCGGTGGTCGATGCCACCGTCCACGGTTCGTTCAAGCGCACCGGTACGGCGTGGATCGGAAAGATCGGGATCACCCGCGCCACCGTCACGGTCCCGACCCAGCCCGGCAACGCCCTGCTAGACGCCGTCGTCCCCGTGGATCTGGTGTTCATCGATCTCCCGATCCGGCGGATCCCGTTGTTCGCAGGCGCACCGGAGAATCCGTGGCTGATCGCCGACGTCTCGCTGGCTTCGACCCAGATCAACATTCCCGAGTTTGTCGTGGATGCGGTCGCGCACGGCCGGGTCACGGTCTCGGTGGGCGATACCGTCGGTCTCGTCGGCGAGGTGGCGATCGAGCGCGGGAGTGCCGATCTGTTCGGGCACCGCTATCGCGTCGAGTTCGGTCAGCTCGAGTTCGACGGCACCACGGATGGCCGGCTCGATCTGAAGCTCGCGCATGACTTCCCCGCGGTCACGACGTTCGTGCGGTTCGCGGGCCGGGTGAGCGCACTACCGACGAACGAGCCCGAGTTCTCGAGCTCGCCCGGCGTGTACTCGCAGGGCCAGCTGCTCGGCTTCTTCCTCGGTGGCGAGCCCGGCGGCGATCCGACCAAGCAGACCCGCGAGGCCGCGGCCGGGTTCGGTGCGGCTCTTGCCTCGAGCACGATCGGCCGGCGGCTCAAGCGCTACCTGCCGATCAACCTCGACGTGCTGCGCTGCGATCCTGGCGGCGGCACCACCGGAGCCTCGTGCACCCTCGGTACCTGGCTGACCCACAAGGTGTTCCTGTCGTACAAGCAGCGGACGAACGCACGCTATGACGAGAACAGCGGCGAGGGCGCGGTCGAGTGGCACTTCCGCCCAGCGTGGGAGCTCGATGTCACCGCGGGTGATCGAAACATCCATGGTGGTGACGTGCTCTGGCGCCGTCGCTGGTGACATGATGCCGCCATGCGAGCGGTGGTCCTCGTTGCCCTGATCGGTTGTGGCCGCGCCGGTTCTGCAGGGCCCGCTTCGATGCCGCCGCCGGCGCCTGCCAGCGAGCTACGCGCGCCAGCATCGTTCGAGGTGATCGCCAATCCGACCGAGCGTTCGCAGGCCCTGTTCACGGAGATCGGGCGCGTGCTCACCCATCCGCGCTGTGTCAACTGCCACCCCGCCGACGATTCGCCGCGCCAGGGCGAGCTGCACGCGATGCACGATCCACCGGTCGTGCGAGGTGCCGGTGGCCGCGGCATCCCGGCGCTGCCGTGCATGGGTTGCCATCAGGATCGCAACGTCGAGCTCGCGCGCGTTCCCGGCGCCCCCGACTGGCACCTCGCGCCACGTCAGATGGTGTGGCTCGGGCGCACCATCGGTCAGATCTGCACGCAGCTCGTCGATCCGGCGCAGAACGGGGGCAAGACGCTCGCGCAGCTGCACGATCACCTCGCGCACGATGGCCTCGTCGCGTGGGGCTGGGCACCGGGCGCGAATCGCACGCCCCCGCCCGGGACGCAGGCCCAGCTCGCCTCGCTGTTCCAGGCATGGATCGATACCGGCGCGGTGTGCCCGCAGGAGGTGGTGAAGTGATCGAGCTCCAGATCAATGGAACGCGCCGCGAGGTCGATGCGGATCCGGACATGCCGATGCTGTGGGTGATCCGCGATCTGCTCGGGCTCACCGGGACGAAGTACGGCTGCGGCGAAGCGCTCTGCGGTGCATGCACGATCCACCTCGATGGGCAGCCGGTGCGCGCCTGCGTGACGCCGCTACGCCGCGCGCAGGGCAAGCCGATCACCACGATCGAGGGCCTGTCTGCGACCGGCGAGCATCCGCTGCAGAAGGCGTGGGTCGAGCTCGGCGTCCCGCAGTGCGGGTTCTGCCAGGCGGGTCAGATCATGACCGCCGCCGCGCTGCTCGCCGAGAATCCATCGCCCACCGACGACGAGATCGACCGCTCGCTCGCGGGCAACCTGTGCCGATGCGGGACCTACCTACGGATCCGGGCCGCGGTCCGCAAGGCGGCCAAGCCGTGACCTTCGACGTCACGCGGCGCACGTTCCTTGCCGGCATCGCTGCCGCCACTGCAGGGCTCGCGCTCGGCGTGCGGTTCGCGGATGCCTCGAACAAGGGCCTGTTCATCCCGAACGCGTTCATCCAGATCGGCAACGACGGCATCGTGGTGATCACGTGCCATCGCTCGGAGATGGGGCAGGGCATCCGCAGCTCGCTGCCGGTGCTGATCGCCGACGAGCTCGGCGCCGACCCCGCGAAGATCGTGGTCGTGCAGGGTGACGGCGACCCGCGCTACGGCGATCAGAACACCGATGGCTCGACCAGCATCCGCAACTTCTTCGATGCGATGCGCATGGCCGGCGCGGTGGCGCGCACGATGCTGATCACCGCCGCGGCCCAGCGCTGGCGTGTCGCGCCCGAGGCGCTGACCACGGCGAACGATGCGGTCCACGATCACGCGCGCAAGCGATCGCTGTCATTCGCCGAGGTCGCTCCGGCGGCGGGCCTCCTGCCGGTACCGAACACCGCCACGCTGCGCCCGATCCGCGAGCTCACGCACCTCGGCACCGCGCTGCCGCTGCGCGACGGCCCCGCGTATGTCACCGGCACCGCGCAGTTCGGCGCTGACGTTCGGTTGCCCGGCATGCTGGTCGCGGTGATCGCGCGACCTCCTGCGGTGTTCGGCAAGGTCGCGAAGCTCGATGCCACGGCCGCCCGCTCGGTCGCCGGGGTGCGGCAGATCATCGAGCTACCTGCTCCATCACCGCCCGCGGATTCCAAGCCGCTCGGCGGCGTCGCGGTGCTCGCAGATCATACCTGGGGCGCGATGCGCGGCCGCGCCAGGCTCGCGATCGAGTGGCACGGTGGCCCCAACGCTCACTACGACTCCGACGAGTACCAGAAGCTGCTGCTCGCCGCCGTGCGCCAGCCGGGTCTCGTCCAGCGATCCACGGGCGACGCGACGGCCGGGCTCGCGAATGCCACGCGGGTCATCGAGGCGGAGTACCTCGTGCCCCACCTCGTGCACGCGCCGATGGAACCGCCGGCGGCGCTCGCGAACGTCGCCAGCGATCGTGCCGAGATCTGGACCTGTACGCAGGATCCGCAGGGCGCGCGCGCGGACGTCGCCAAGGCGCTCGGACTTCCCGAGGCGAATGTCGTCATCCACGTCACGTTCCTCGGCGGTGGGTTCGGCCGCAAGTCGATCCCCGACTATGCGATCGAGGCGGCGCTGCTGTCGCGCGCGGCGAAGGCGCCGGTGCGAGTGCAGTGGACACGCGAGGACGAGATCCGCCACTCCTACTATCACACCGTCAGCGCGCAGCAGCTCTCGGCGGGTCTCGATGCCGGTGACAACGTGGTCGCGTGGCGACATCGGCTCGCCTACCCATCGATCGGCGCGACGTTCGACGCGAGCACCATGCATCCGAGCGCGGGCGAGCTCGGCCAGGGCATCCTCGACCTCCCGCTCGCGATCCCGAACGTTCGCGTCGAGACCGGCAGCGCGCCGGCGCATGTTCGCATCGGCTGGATGCGCTCGGTGTGCAACATCCAGCAAGCATTCGCGGTGCAGTCGTTCATCCACGAGCTCGCGCACGCGACCAAGCGCGATCCGCGCGACATGCTGATGACGGTGCTCGGTCCGGCGCGCACCCTGACCCCGGCGGAGCAGGGCGTGGCGAAGCTCGGCAACTACGGCGCGAAGCTCGAGACCCATCCGATCGATGTGGCGCGGTTCCACCGGGTGATCGAACGCGTCACCGCCTCCGCGAGCTGGGACACTGCTCGCGTATCGGGCCGCGCGCTCGGCCTAGCGGTCCATCGCAGCTTCCTCAGCTACATCGCCGTGGTCGCCGAGGTCTCGCGCGGTTCGCGCGGCGAGCTCCGGGTCGACGAGGCGTGGGTCGCGGCCGATGCCGGCACCATCGTCAACCTCGATCGCGTCAAGGCGCAGCTCGAGGGCGCCTTCGTGTTCGGTCTGAGCGCAGCGCTGCACGGCGCGATCACGGTGAAGGACGGCGCCGTGGTCCAGCGCAACTTCCGCGACTATCCGATCGTGCGGATCACCGAGGCGCCGCGGAACATCCACCTGGACGTCATACCGAGCTCTGGACCGCCTGGCGGTATCGGCGAGCCCGGCGTCCCACCGGTGGCGCCGGCGGTCATGAATGCGTGGTTCGCGTTGACTGGCGATCGCGTCCGCGAGCTACCGCTGGTGCGCGCCCGGCTTCCGGGCTGAGCACGGCGGATCAGTTGTGGAGGATCGCGTCGAGCGCTGCGACCAAGGACACCAGGTCGGCGTGCAGCGCCTGCTGATCGACCGTCGCCTCCGCGGCGGCTGCATCCGCCGCCGCCGCCGCCACCGCCTCGCTCATCGCGTTGCGAAACAGTGCGTGGTCCGGGTGGGCGGTGTTGGTCTGGAACCACATCGTCTGGTGAGGGGACACCAGTGTGTCCTCGCGCCACACCCAGCCCTCCTCGACGAGGATCTCCTTCAGCTGCAGCCAGCGGGCGTCCATAATCACCCCACGTTCTGCAGGGGCCGTGCCTCGAGAATCCCTAACGATTTCCGGGCTTGTCGCGACGGAAACCGAGCAGTCCGCGCACGGCCGACCGTGCGCCGAGGCGCGGTAGCTGCGTGAGGGCGCGGGCGAGCTGGAGGGCGAGCTGGAGCGGGGAGTTTCCGCGGGCCTCGATGGTGGTGCGCTGCCCACTCTGGACGTCCTCGATCGCACCCCGCGCGATGGTGCGGGAACCATCACTGCGGATCTCCACGATCAAGCGCGCGACGACGGGAGGCTCGTTGGCAGCCTCGATCTCGGCCGGGCCGTCGGGTACGAGCTCGGTGTTCGGAGGCTCCTTCACCTCCACAGCTTAGTACAGTGCGGCCATGTCGGCTCCTGATCTGTCATCGCTCCGCGAACGCATCGAGGCGGTCGACCTCCAGATCATCGGGCTGCTCGCCGAGCGCCTGAGCATCGTGGAGGACGTCGCGGCGGCCAAGCTGACCAGCGCATCGCCGTTCCGCGACAAGGAGCGCGAGGAGCTCCTGCTGCAGCGGCTGCGCGCGCTGGCCACCGCGGCGAAAATCGACCCACATCAGGTCGAGCGGATGTACCGCGTCATCATGGACATGTCGGTCGCGCACCAGGAGGCCACGGTGCGCAGCCGCGAGGACGCTCCGCTGCGGATCACCTACCAGGGCGTCGAGGGCAGCTACAGCCACCTCGCCGCGCAGCAGCGATACGCGGGGCGCCCGGGTGGCGCGTTGCTCTCCGGTCACGACTCGTTTCGCGGCGCTGCGGAAGCTGTCCTCGCGGGTACCGCGGACCTCGCGCTATTGCCGATCGAGAACACCACCGCCGGCAGCATCAACGAGACCTACGATCTACTCGCCGGCGGCTCGCTCCACATCACCGGCGAGGTCGTGAGCGCGATCGAGCACTGCCTGCTCGCGCTGCCGGGCGTGGCACTCGACGAGGTCCGGATCGTGATGTCGCACCCCCAGGCGCTCGCGCAGTGCGGCAGGTTCTTCGCGTCGCACCCGATGCTGTCGCCG
This sequence comes from Myxococcales bacterium, assembly GCA_043753855.1. Taxonomy (GTDB): domain Bacteria; phylum Myxococcota_A; class Polyangia; order Haliangiales; family Haliangiaceae; genus JABFXX01. The sequence continues at coordinate 70,482 of JAYUVX010000081.1, forward strand.
CGCGCGGAGCTCGATACCGCGGGCTCGGCGCGCAAGGTCGCTGAAGGCAACGAGCGCACGCACGCGGCGGTCGCGAGTGCGGCGGCCGCGAAGCGCTACGGCCTCGCGATCCTGGCGAACGGGATCCAGACCACGTCGGGGAATGCGACGCGATTTGTCGAGATCGCGCTGCGCCCCGCGCCGCTTGCCGAGGGCACCGTGGCAAAGACCTCGCTGCTGCTGGCCCTCGCCGATCGCCCGGGTGCGCTCGGCGAGATCCTGATGCGGTTCGCGGGCCGCGGGCTGTCGCTCACCAAGCTCGAATCGCGGCCGATTCCCGATGCACCATTCACCTACCGGTTCTATGCTGACGTGATCGGGCACGCCGCGAGCGAGCCGTTCCACGCCGCGCTCGATGACATCCGTCCGCTGACGACCGAGCTGCGGATCCTCGGTACCTATCCGGCCGCGTAGCAGGATCTCTGAGATACTCCGCGCGTGAGGGTCTCCCGTGTCGTGTGTGTCGCGGTCATGGTCGCGACCGGAGTGCCCGCTGCGGCGCAGCCGGAGGAAGCAACGCCGCCGCCGGTCGAGGCACCGCCCCCCCCCGTGGAGCCGGCGCCGACCACCGGAACCGTGACCGGTACCATCGAGGCCCCGGATCTCGATGCGCCGCTCGCCGGCGTGACCGTCACCGTCGTCGGCACCAAGCTCATCACAGTCACCGACGAAGCAGGGCACTACGAGCTCGTGCTGCCGCCGGGGCCCGCGAAGCTCCGCGCCGAGTTCGCCGGATTCAAGACCGAGGAGCACGCGGTGACGGTCGTGCTCGGTGCGCCGGCCACGCTCGACATCGCACTCACCACGATCCCGCTGCTCAACGAGACGATCGTCGTGGTCGGATCGCGCACACCGCGCACCAACGTCGATTCCCCGGTCCCCGTCGACGTCGTGACCTCCGAGGAGGTCGCTCGGAGCGGCCGCACCGAGACCGGCCGGATCCTCCACACGCTCGCTCCCTCGTTCATCTCGACGCCGCAGACGATCGCGGATGGCAGCGATCACGTGGATCCCGCGAGCCTGCGCGGCCTCGGGCCGGATCAGGTGCTGATCCTGATCAACGGCAAGCGCCGCCATCGCACCGCCCTGCTTCACATCAACGGCACGTTCGGGCGCGGCACCGTCGGCACGGATCTCAACGCGATCGCCTCCGGGTCGATCAAGCGGATCGAGATCCTGCGCGATGGCGCCGCCTCGCAGTACGGCTCCGACGCGATCGCCGGCGTGATCAACATCGTCACCAAGGACATCACCGATCTTGTCGACATGACCACCGAGACCGGGATCACCGCGTCGCGCGATGGTGCCCAGCTCAAGAGCTCGGCGAACTACGGGTTCAAGGTCGGCGAGAAGGGGTTCGTCAACGTCACCGGAGAGTTTCTCCAGCGCGACGCCACCAACCGCGCCGGCGCGTACAACGGAACCGTGTACTCCGAAGATCGTGCGATGGACGATCAGCTGCTCGCCGCGAATGGGCTCACGCGGGACGACTTCCGGATGAAGATCGGGGAGTCCTCGGTCACCGCGGGGATGGGCGAGTACAACCTGATGCTGCCGGTCAACGACGTCGCGCAGTTCTACAGCTTCGGCGATGTCTCGCACCGGCGCGGCGCGGCGGCGGGGTTCTACCGGTTCCCCAAGCAGACCTCGCAGAACGTGGCCGAGTTCTATCCGAACGGGTTTCTCCCCGAGATCCATCCCACGATCGATGACTCGGCGATCACGATCGGCTTGCGCCGCAAGGGCGCGTGGAATGTCGACGCGAGCCTCACGCATGGCCGCAGCGCGTTCCAGTTTGACATCGAGAACACGATCAACGCCTCGCTCGGCACCTCGAGCCCGACCACGTTCGATGCCGGCACGCTCACGTCGACCGAGACCGTCGCGAACCTCGACCTGCTGCACAAGCTCGACGTCCAGGAGCTCAAGGCGGTGTCACTCGTCCTCGGCAGTGAGCTGCGCGTCGAGAACTACCAGATCCATGCCGGCGACGAGGCGAGCTACACGCTCGGCGGAGCTACGTTCGGCAACCCGCCGCAGCCGAAGCTCCCCGGTGCGCAGGTGTTCCCGGGATACCAGCCGAGCAACGAGGTCGATCGCACGCGCGATTCGATCGGCGTCTACGCGGGCCTCGAGAGCGAGCTCAACAAGGCGGTCGCGTTCGATCTCGGCGGACGATTCGAGAACTACTCCGACTTCGGCCGCTCGCTGATCGGCAAGGCGGCCTCGCGGGTGAAGCTCGGCGGTGGCTTCTCGCTGCGTGGCGCGGCCAGCACGGGATTTCGCGCACCCTCGCTGCAGCAGCTGTGGTTCTCGAACATCTCGACGCTGTTCCTGCCCGACGCAACCGGCGTGCTGCAACCCGCGCAGGTGCTGACCAGCAACAACGAGAGCCCGGTGACCAAGGCGTTCGGGATCCCGAAGCTGCGCGAGGAGCGCTCCCTGAACTTCAGCGGCGGGCTGTCGTTTCGTCCGCGCGAGAACCTGCTGATCACCGCGGATGGCTACTTCATCGGGCTGCGCGATCGGATCGTGCTCACCAGCCAGTTCACCAACGCCAATCCGATCGTCGCCGACATCCTGAAGCCGTTCCCGGGGGTGAGTCAGGCGCAGTTCTTCGCGAACGCGGTGGACACCAACACGCGCGGGATCGATGTCGTCGTCGATTACTCCGTCGATGTCGGCGCCGGGATCCTGAGCCTGACAGCGTCCGCGAACTTCACGACCACGCATGTGAAGCGGATCAACACCCCGCCCTCGCTCGAGTCGCGGTTCGCCGGCAACCTCGACCAGCTCCGGACGTTCTTCTTCGGCCGGCTCGCCACCAACCGGCTCGAGGATTCGGTTCCGCACCAGAAGGGCACGGCGGGCCTGCGCTACGCGATCGCGGGCCTCTCGGCGCTGGTCCGCGCGAACTACTACGGGCGGGTTCGCTATCGCGCCGACGATCCGGCGGCCGACGAGGTGTTTGGAGCCAAGGTCCTGTTCGATCTCGACGTCGGATATCAGGTGACCAAGAACGTCCTGATCTCGGTCGGAGCCGACAATCTCCTCAACACGTTCCCCGATCCGGTGTCCAAGGCCGCCAACTCCAGCTTTGGCCGCTTCCGGTACAGCCGCAGCGTAAGTCAGTTTGGGGAGAACGGTGGTTTCTATTACGGAAAGCTGGAGCTGACGTTATTCTGAGCGAGCGCGTTCATGCCGGCCCCCTCTGAACATCGCGCCGACGAGTTCGGACCGTACGAGCTCTACGAGCGCCTCGGTCTGGGCGGGATGGCGACCGTGCATCGCGCGAAGAAGCGCGGCATCGAGGGCTTCGAGCGGATCGTGGCGCTCAAGCGGATGCTGTCACACCTCGCCGAGGATGGATCGTTCGTCGATTCGTTCATCCGCGAGGCGAAGCTCGCGTCGCTGCTGCAGCACCCGAATGTCGCGCAGGTCTACGACTTCGGTCGCATCTCCGGCGTCTATTACATCGCGATGGAGCTGGTCTCCGGCTTCGATCTCCGCAAGCTGCTGCGCTACGCAAACAAGGCGAACGAATCGATCCCGCTGCCGGTGGTGCTGTCGATCCTCGGTGAGCTGTGCGACGCGCTCGACTACGCGCATGGGTTTGTCGACGAGCAGGGCACGCACCTGCAGATCATCCATCGCGATATCTCGCCGTCGAACCTGATCATCGCCCACACCGGCCACCTCAAGGTGATCGACTTCGGGATCGCCAAGGCAAGCAGCCGCCAGCTGCACACCGAGAGCGGCCTGGTGAAGGGCAAGGTTGGCTACATGTCCCCCGAGGCGGCGCTCGGGATCCCGCTCACGCCGACGGCCGACATCTTCTCCGTGGGCGTCGTCGCCTGGGAGCTCGTCACCGCCTCGCCGCTGTTCTCGTCGCGCACTGACTTCGAGACCATGCGCCGGATCCGCGAGGCGGATGTCATGCCGCCGTCGCAACGCAACCCGAGCTGCCCGCCGGAGCTCGATCGGGTGATCCTGAATGCGCTCGAGCGCGATGCGGATCGCCGGCTGCCGTCGGCTGCGGCGTTTCGTAACGCGATCGATACGATCGCGGCGCGTGCCGGCGTCCAGACCAACGCGCGCACGGTGGCTGAGTGGTGCCAGCAGTACACGCAGCCCAGCGATTCGTGGGCGCACTCCGCGACGTCGACACCGGGTCGCCGGCTGCCGCTCCCCCCCCAGCTGCCGACTGCGTCCGACAAGCCGATCACCCGAACCTCGTCGCGGCTGCAGCGATCCACCGAGGACATCAAGCTCGCGGCCGAGATCTGGGGCGACGAGATCATGACCGCCGCAGCGGCACCACCGGGGGGCGACTTCAGCCACCAGGTCGCGACGCCGTCGCCAACGCCGGCACCGCCGCAGCCGCTGGCCGCCACCGTCGCACTCGCGCCGAGCTCGCTGCCGCTGCCGGTGATCACGTCGCAGCCTTCGCAGGTGCGATCGCAGCGTCGCCGCACCCCGTTGATCACCCTCCTCGTGCTCGCGGGGCTCGCTGGCGTGCTCGCCACGTATCTGCTGGCAACGCGTACCAGTAAGTCCAGCGCTCCGGTGCCGACCACCGCGGTGATCGCGTTCGCGGTGACACCGGCGGATGCGATCGTCGAGATCGACGGCAAGGTCGCTCCCGCCACGGGCGAGCTCGCCGCGGGCATGTACTCGGTCAGCATTCGACGCGAGGGGTATCGCGGCTGGGCGAGCTCGGTCACCGTGCATACGGGACAGCCGCAGACCGTGCAGGTCGTCCTCGAACGCGAGGTGGTGGCGATCGAGATGCCGCCGGCCACCCCGATTCCGCCTTCCGTGCGGCCAACGCCACCGCCGACACCGACGACGAAGCCTGCGAAGAAGGGTGGGACCAAGCCCGAGATTCGCCGGGTCGAGACGCCGCCTGCACCGGATCCCACGCCGGCAGTCACCGTGACGAAGCCGGCTCCCACCCCGCCGGTGACTCCGCGAGTGACTCCGCCGGTCACCGTGCCCGTCACGCCGCCGGTGACGCCGGGCAAGCCCGCGCGTACGCCGGTGGTCGCCTCGACGGCGGTCAGCAAGCTCTCCGGTGAGGTGCCGCAGCTGCGCGCGAAGGGCAGCGAGTCGAACGGCGACGTGCTGGTCAAGATGTGCATCGACGAGCGCGGGAGCGTGACGTCGGTGAAGATCGTCCAATCGACCGCCGACGTCGCCGGCGAGCTGCAGCGTGCGCTCGCGACCTGGCGCTACAAGCCGTACGTCAACGCCGATCAGAAGGTGTCACCGGTGTGCTTCCCGCTGTCGCTGCGACTCGTGTTCAAGCGCGCGGACTGACGCTCTCGGCGTATAACCGCGGCATGCGCGCTGTTCGTATTCACGAGCTCACTGGACCCGCTGCCCTCCGCGTCGACGAGGATGTCGCCGAGCCCACCGCGGGAGCCGGGCAGGTGGTGATCGACGTCAAGGCGGCGGGCGTCAACTTCCCCGACATACTGCTGACCCGCGGGACGTATCAGTTCAAGCCGTCGCTGCCGTTCTCGCCCGGCGGTGAGGCCGCGGGCATCGTCCGCGCGATCGGCAGCGGCGTCACGTCGGTGGCCGTCGGTGATCGCGTGGCGGTCACGCTCCTGCACGGCGGGTTCGCGGAGCAAGTCGTCGCGCCCGAGCCCGCGGTGGTGAAGCTCCCCGATAGTGTCGGCTTCGAGATCGGCGCGGCCACGCTGCTTACCTACGCGACCACCTATCACGCACTCTACGATCGAGCGGGTCTGCGGCGCGGCGAGAGCCTGCTCGTACTCGGTGCGGCCGGCGGCGTTGGAATCGCAGCGGTCGAGCTCGGAGCGTTGATGGGCGCGCGCGTGATCGCCGCCGCCTCGTCCGACGACAAGCTCGCGTTCTGCCGCGAGCACGGAGCCATGGATGTCATCAACTACGCGACCGAGGATCTCAAGGAACGGCTGAAGGCGCTCACCAGGGGTGACGGCGTCAATGTCGTCTATGATCCGGTCGGAGGTGCGCTGTCGGAGGTCGCGCTTCGCGGCACAGCGTGGCAGGGCAGGTTCCTCGTCATCGGCTTCGCCTCGGGCGAGATCCCGAAGATCCCGCTGAACCTCGTGTTGCTGAAGGGCTGTCAGATCGTCGGCGTGTTCTGGGGCTCGTTCGCGATGCGCGATCCGGCAAACAACCGTGCCCACTGCGCGCAGATCTTCCAGTGGGTCGCCGAGGGCAAGCTCCGCCCGGCGATCGACGAGGTGCTTCCCTTCGCCAAGGCCGGGGATGCGCTCGCGCGGCTCGATGCTCGCAAGGTCAAGGGCAAGCTCGTCCTCACCCCGTGAGACGCGCGAGGCACACGTGACTCTCGTCGACCGCCCGGGAGCGAACAGCCGACCCCCACGTCCTGTCCGTAGTCTGCGATACTCGAGCGATGCGCGCAGTCCTGGCGCTCGCTCTCGTCGGCTGCGGGTTCTCCGTGCCATCGCAGTTTCCCGCGGATGGTTCAGGAGATGCGCGCGTCGATACCCCGCCCGATGCGTGCGCGTCGTTCTCGACGCAACTCGACACCTGCGGGATGAGCGGCGCTGATCTGACGCTCACCGGCATGAACCTGATCGACACCGACTCCGGCGTGCTGACCGCAGCGGGCAATCCGATCGCGGTGACGACCCGGGTGGTGACGACGGTGACCAACGGCGTCGACGTGCGTGCGATCTACGTCGGAGCGCTGACGCTCGGGCCGAACGCCCAGCTGCGTGCCGTGGGCGCGAAGCCGCTCGCGTTCGTGGCGACCGGCAAGGTCACGCTCTCCACCGGCGCGCTGATCGATGTCGGGCTCGGCGGCGCGGGTGCCTTGGCCGCGTGCACCGGCGGCCCGACGAAGGGACAGGATGAGACGGGAGGCGCCGGCGGTGGCGGTGGCGGTGGGTACGGTGGGCCCGGCGGCAATGGCGGTGATGGCAATAGCGACGGCAGCCGCTCTACGGGTGGTATCGCTGGCGTGGCGTTCGCGCAGCCCACGGGCCCCCGCGGAGGATGTCCCGGCGCGCGCGGCGGCAACAGCAACGATCAGGGCGGCGACGGCGGACCCGCCGGTGGCGCGATCTACATCGCGAGTGCCGTCGAGATCGAGCTCGCGGCTGGCGCCGCGATCAACGCCGGTGGCGGTGGCGGCGCCGGAGGGAAGCGGCAGTCGACGATCTTTGGAGATGCGGGCGGCGGCGGTGGCGGCAGCGGCGGGATGATCCTGCTCGAGGCGAAGCGGGTGCGCAGCGCCGGTGTGCTCGCCGCCAATGGCGGTGGCGGTGGCGAAGCCTCGGGGAATGGGGACGCCGGGAATCCGGGGGCTGCGGCGTTCGTCGGAATCATGCGCGCGAACGGTGGCGCCGGCAGCAGCTCGACCGGCAGCGACGGTGGCAAGGGGGGCGCAGGCGCGATGATCGCCGGAGACCCGCCGCCGGGTGCGCAGGCCGGTGGTGGTGGCGGCGGCGGCGGTGGCGTCGGCTTCATCCGTGTCGCGTCACCCGATCAGATGCTCGGCGCGGTGGTGTCACCGGCCGCGACGCCTTAGATCCCGCAGGCCGCCACGCCGCCCTCGAGGCCCTTCTTGAACGAGCCCGAGCGCTGCGCGGCCGACCCGTGGGTCCAGGTCTCCGGCTGAACGCGGCCCTGGGTCTTGCGCTGGATCGTGTCGTCGCCGATCTGCGACGCGGCGTTGAGCGCCTCGTCGACATCGCCGATCTCGACGAGGCCGCGTGCGCTGGCGTCCTTCCCCCACGCACCGGCGAGACAGTCGGCCTGCAGCTCGACCTCGATCTGGTTGACCTCGCCACGGCCGAGCAGGCCGCGCTGATTCTGCACGTGGTGACCTACCTCGTGTGCGATCACGTACGCCTGAGCGAAATCGCCGGGCGCGCCGAACCGCTCGCGCAGGTCATCGTAGAACGCGAGGTCGATGTAGACCTTGCGATCGACCGGGCAGTAGAACGGTCCGACCGCGGAGGTCGCGGTGCCGCACGCGGAGTCGATCGAGCTGCGGAACAGGGTCATCCGCGCCGGCGCGTAGCCCGGGACCACGCGCGCGAACGTCTTCTGCACATCATCGAGCGTGTAGCCGACAAAGCTCGACATCTCGTCGGCCTGGCCCTTGGTCGGCGCGTTGTGCACGGCGGACTGGTGTGTTGCACCTCCGCCCGTGCACATGCCACCGCCATAGGTCATGGCGCCGATGACCACCACGGCGACGAGGATGCCCTTCCATCCGAACCTCATGGCGATCGCGAGGATCGAACCGATGCCGCCCATGCCGCCGCCGCCGAAGCCGACCCCGCGGGCGGGACCCTCGCCACGACGATCGTCAATGTTGTTGCTTTGATATCCCTTGTCCCAGCGCATGTCTACGAGCACTGCAAGCACCCGGCCAGTGGAAGTTGGAGCTGCTCCCAGAACTAGGATCAAGGAGCCCTGGCGCGCGGGCGCCCCGTCCGCCGCGACCTCCATGTAGGTAACGCGATCGGTCGTGGCGCTGGTGGCTTCGCGGCACATCGATGCCGGTGATCGCCGGCGCCGCCGAGCGGGCTCGCTCGGACGCGTGGGCGATGTGCGCGAGCGCCGCACCACACGTGGCAGGCATCACCCCGGACCACTTCGATATCGCGGTTTGTCGTCGCTGACGTCATCATGGGGAGATGAGGTGGCAGCTGTTCGCCGTCGTGTTACTCGGATGCACCGGTTCGTCAACGACGCCACGCGTGGCACGTACGACGGGTGCAAACCCGCCGACGGCTCAGGCCAGCGAAGAGCTGCGGTTCGCGACGCGCGAGGTCTCCACGCAGGTCACGTGTCCCGATGCCGCGGTGCGCGTCGACGGAACGTTGATCTGCTCGAGCGAGGCGAAGGCGCAGGGCCTGACGATCGTCGACCTCGGCGATCAGTGGACACCGACGTTGTTCGGCGCGCAGCCCGATGGCAGTGCTCCGAATTTCCGCGCGACGTATCTCGCGCTCGCGAATGATCGCAGCGTCGATGGCAAGCCGCTCCCCGATACCGAGGAGCTCGCCGAGCTCTACGGCGTGGTGCCCTCGCTGGCGATCGCACGTGCTCGGATCGCCGATGACGAGCGGCACGCGTGTAACGACAAGGTCGACGCAGCGCCTGTCCTCGTGCTCGACAAGCCGTACGCGCAGGATCACAAGGACGTGATCGCTGCGATGAACGCGACGCGTAGCATTCTCGAGAAGCGACTCGAAGCAGCGCGAGTGAAGCGCGACCTCCCCGATCTCGCGGCACTCGCGGCGGTCCCCGAGCTGAAGGACATCTACGCGCGCTGGAACAAGCTCGATGACCTGCACCGCGGCATCATGGCCGCCCAGCAGCGCTTGGTCTGCGAGCACTTCCTCTCCGAGAAGGATGCGGACGGCAGCATGACGTGGCGCACGTCGAATGGCGTCGAGCTGTTCCAGCGCCGCAACTTCTTGATGCCGAACGAGCGACTCGATCCGGAGACCCGCGAGGCGATGCAGCTCGATAGCCGCGAGCTCGATTTCCGGCTCGCGCTGCGGATCCTTCGCGAGCGTGTCGTCGATGCGACCGGCCTCATCGAGGACGGCACCGCGAGCGGCGGCCCACAGCTGGTGCTCGGCCGCATGCTCGATCCGGGTCCGATGCGCGCGGCGCGCGGCGGCGAGGCTCCGCTGCCCGACGGCGCGCCCGATCTGATCGGCGCCGCCACCGAGGCTGCCGCCAAGGAGCTCGGCTGGACCGGCCCCGCCGAGCTGCGGGCGTTCTTCGATCGCCATCCGCAGGGCATGCGCGTCGCGATCGCGTTGCCGGCCGCACCCGCGTACCACTCCGCGCACATGGATCTGTCGGCGGAGGTCGATCGCGGCGACGTCTGGTACGACGAGGTTCCGATCGCACGCAACATCAAGCATCGGCCCACGCTCACCGTGTTCGTCAACGATGCTGGCAAGCGCCGGCCGCTGATCCGGTGGCCGACGACGATCGGCGGCTGGTCCGACGTGCGCAACGGCGACAGCGTGGTGCGCAAGTGGAAGGAGTCCGATGTTGGTCCGCGCGTGTGGCGCAACCTGTACGCGGCGCCGACCTGGATGCCGCCACCGACCACGCCCGATCGCGACCTCGTGAAGAACAACTACAACGGCACCTGGTCGCTGAAGACTGACATCATGGGCCCAGGTCCGCACGCGGCGTTCGGCATGACGCTGCTGGTCCACGAGCAGGTGGTCAAGCTCAAGGACGGAACCGAGCGGTTCGATGACAACGGGATCGGCACGCACGGCTCCGCGTCGGTGACCTCGATCGTCAACGGCACGAGTCATGGCTGCCACCGCCTCTACAACCAGCTCGCGGTGCGGCTCTCGGACTTCCTGCTGCATCACCGCGAGCACCTCGTGAAGGGCGAGACGCCCGAGGTCTACCGTCGCGTCGTGCGCCACCGGGGCACGTTCATCGCCAAGATCTCGACTCGCGGCTTTCTCTACGAGATGACCCCGCCGGTGCCGGTGATGGTGAAGGCCGGCAACATCAAGTCGACCCGCAAAGTTCCGCCGCGCGACTCGGCGCCCGCACGTCCGGACTGAGACCTTTGCCTGAATAGCGACCCGCGACCGGGCGCGCGGTGGGGTTGGCGTGGGCCGCGTTGACGGTGATCAGCTGCGGGTCACGACAGCGCGTGGGAGCACGCGCTGAATCCCGTACAGACCTCTGCCCACGCTAAGTTCGCTGGCTTCTTGCCATCAGCGCTCGAGGCTGGGCGCTACCGCCCGGCCGGTGCGCCGGTGCAGAAATTGCTCACGGCTTTTCGCGGCACGCACGCTGCACCCGTTCGAGATCCGTGCGCACTCCGCTCGTCGTCGCGCTGCTCGGAAGTCTGCCGCTGCTGTGTTGCTATGCGTCCTGCTACCACCTCCCATTGTGGAAGGGCGAGGTGCACGTCAAGGCGCTCGATCGCGCTAGCCTCTCGAAGTGCGGCACGGGTGCCGTGACGCCCGAGGGCGCGACCCACCTGACGCGCGAGCCCTATCTGCAGAGCACCACGACGACGAGCGTGACCGTCGCCTTTGGCACCACGGATCCGCAGAGCCAGGTGGTGCTTCGCGAGCCCGCTGGCGACGTGATCAAGACCGTCTCTGGAACCTACGCCGGTGATCCCGAGAAGGCGCGCACCCGGTTAGCCGCTCAGCGGAGCGCGGGCTTCGGTCTCACCGCCGAGGACATCTATGTCGTGAAGGCCACGTTCGATGGCCTCGAGCCGACCCACCTCTACTGCTACCAGCTGGTCGCCGATGGCAAGCCACTCACCGAGCTCGCGCCGCTGACCACGGCCACGGCGCCGGGCAAGGACGCGAAGGTCCAGTTCGTCGCGCTCGGCGACACCGGCACCGGCGGCGCGGCGCAGCGTGCGATCGCCCAGCAGATGAGCACCGTACCGTTCGAGCTGATCGTGTTCCTCGGCGATATCGCCTACGAGTCCGGGACCGCGAAGCAGCTGCAGGACTACTTCTTCGCGATCTACCGCGAGTTCCTGCGCTACGTGCCGATCTATCCCGCGATCGGCAACCACGAGCGCCTCACGCGCAAGGGCAATCCGTACTTCGAGGCGTTCGTGCTGCCGGGCGAGGAGCGCTACTACTCGTTCGACTGGGCGAACATTCACTTCGTCGCGATCGACACCACGCAGCGCGACTCCAAGCAGCTGGTGTGGCTCGATGCGGATCTCGCCAACAACAAGCTGCCGTGGGTGATCGTCTACGGCCATCACCCGATGTACACGAACTCGCTGCGCGGACCTCAGCTGTGGATCCGCCAGGCGTTCGCCAAGATCCTCACCCAGCATCACGTCGATCTGGTGCTGACCGGCCACGAGCACGGCTACGAGCGATTCAAGGTCGGCGGCGTCAACTACGTCATCAGCGGCGGCGGCGGCGGGCAGCTCACCCACTTCTTCGGCACCGCGCGCTCGCTCAAGCAGGCGACCGTTCATCACTTCCTCGCGTTCGAGGTCACCGCGACGACGCTGGCGATGCGCGCGATCAACATCGACGGCAAGGAGATCGAGACCCTGCGGTTGACCAAGGACGCCGCCGGTGACGTCACGACCAAGGTCAACGGCGTACCCGACGAGCGCACGACCCCGATCGCACCGGAGAACAAGGTCGAGCCCGACGAGACCCTCCACGACGGGCCCGACGATGATGTTCAGAAGCCCAAGGTCGGACCGTCGGAGCCCAAGGTCGGACCGTCGGAGCCCAAGGTGCCACCGGTGTCCCCGGTGCCCCACTGAGCCGGTGCGTCGCCGAGCCGCGCGACGATGAACGCGTAGAGCCCGGCCGCGTCGAATGTTCCACCGACGGTGAACCGCCACCCGACCTGCGCGAAGTGATCGGCCTCGATCTCGGCCAGCGTCTCGCCCCAGTACTGGGATGACAGCGGGACCAGGCCATCGTTGGGCCCGCTGACCTTCTTCAAGTAGGCGTGCGCGGCGATCAGCGGCAGCGGCACCGGCGTGGTGGACTGGCGCATGCCGCCGACGACGCAGGCGTAACGCACGCCGGGCACATCGGTGATCTCCGCGTTGAACCGCGCGAGCGACTGCGTCGACAGCCACTCGAGCGCGTGCACCGGGAGGCCCACGGTCCTGGCGAGCCGGCGCGGCCAGTCGAGTGGACCGCGCAGCATCAGATCCGCGATCGGCGATCCGCGATGCGGCGTTCCGATCGTGACGAGGGAGCGCACGCGGCTCGCGAGGCCGAGCTTGGCGAGCGCGTACCGAGCGTCGAGCCCGCCGAGGCTATGTGCGATCAGATCGATCCGGTCATGAGGGAGTGCCTCGATCGCAGCGACCAGCTGCGCGGCGCGCGCAGGAACACTGGACGCCATCGGGAGCTTCACCGCGTGCGCGTGGCAGCCGAGCGCGTCGAGGTGCTTCGCGATGCCGCGGAAGTAGTCGAACCGCGCCCCCGGGACGCCGATCCGATCGAAGCCGAACAACCCGTGAACCAGGACCACCGGGAGCGGTTGATCGCGCGCGAGCGGGGGTCCCGGATGGGGAACCACGCCCTCCATCGGGCGCTCGAGGGTCGCGACGATCGTCGCCGCCGGCGGTGGGCGATGTCGGACGACCAGCAGGGCCGCGACGAACAGGGCGACCATCAACGCGATGACGAGCAGCGTCAGCACGACGGCACAGCGTGCCACGCCGGCCCTGCCGAGTGGGCGTCACGGAGTGGGGGAGGGCAAGCTTCTCTCGGCAGAGGCGCGGTGCGGCAGTTTGTCGCGCAGATCGCTGCGAAGTCTTGCCGCACCGGATTTCTCGACGGATGCGGCGATAACAGCATCCGAGGGATCAGCTCTCATGCGCGCGAGTGCGACGACACGCCACCCCAAGAAACCACCCGCCAACCTTGCGAAATGGTGTCGGGTAATGGTTCAAGGAACTCGCGCGAATCCGTGTTTTTTGTTCGCGTCAACGCAGGAACCTACATGCCGCGTTTCACATTCCCCGAGTGGACCGACGTCCTCAAGAAGTGGATCAGCCTCCTGGTCCTCGGTGCGCCCGTTTATCTGGTCGCACTGGTGGCCTATGGCGTGACGCCGGAGGCGATCCGGATCGGCTATCAGCCCGACCAACCGGTGCCGTATAGCCACGCCCTCCACGCCGGCGAGCTCGGCATGGACTGCCGGTACTGCCACTCCACGGTGGAGCGCGCCGGCAAGGCCGCGGTCCCGCCTGCCGCGGTGTGCATGAACTGCCACTCGCAGGTGAAGAAGGAGTCCGATGCGCTACTCCCGATCCGCCAGGCGTACTCGGAGAACCAGCCGGTGCACTGGACGCGCGTCCATGACCTTCCGGATTACGTCTACTTCAATCACTCGGCGCACGTGAACGCCGCGATCGGCTGCGAGTCATGCCACGGCCGGATCGACCAGATGGTCAAGGTCTATCAGGCCAAGTCGTTGACGATGGAGTGGTGCATCAACTGCCACCGGAACCCCGAGGGCTACCTCCGCAAGGCCGAGGCCGTCACCACGATGGGCTACCAGCCCGGCAAGGATGAAGGCGCCGCCGTGCAGAAGGCGAACAACGTCCACCCGCCCATCAACTGCTCGACCTGCCACCGCTAGGAGTCGAGGATGTCCGCCAAAGAACCTGACGACCACGGCCACGACCACACCGGTCATGATCACGACCACGCGCACGAGCATCACGATGACGAGGTCGTGACCCCGGTGCTGCCGACGCAATTCGGCTACTGGCGCTCGATGAAGGAGCTCGAGGGACGCGCGAGCTTCCAGCTCGATCCCGCCTCGGCGCTGAACGAGTTCCCGGTCGCGCCGGATCGCACCATCGATCCGATGCACCGCCGCAACTTCTTCCAGCTGATGGGTGCCTCGATGGCGCTTGCCGGCGTCGGCGCTTGCCGTTACGAAAAGGAAGAGATCGTCCCGCTCGCTCGCCGTCCTGAGGATCAGGTCCCGGGCGTCACGCAGCAGTACGCCACGGCGTTCGATCTCGGCGGCGTCGGCCACGCGATCCTCGCCACCGCCTTCGAGGGCCGGCCGATCAAGCTCGACGGTAACCCCGAGCATCCGTTCGCCTCCGGCGGCGCCGTGCCGGGGACCCAGCGCCACGCGGGTCTGTCGACCTTCGCGCAGGCGTCGATCCTCCACCTCTACGATCCGGATCGCTCGCAGAACCCGACGTCGGGTGGCAAGGGCGCGTCGATGGAGGCGTTCCGCGCGGTGCTCCCCGAGATCCGCAAGAACCTCGCGACCACCCGCATCCTCAGCGAGGCGAGCTCGTCACCGACGGTGGCGTACCTCAAGGCTCGGCTGATGGAGGCCAACCCGGGCCTGCAGTGGCACGAGTACGAGCCGCTGTCGTGGGATAACGAGCGCGAGGGCACCCGCAAGGCGTTCAACCAGCCGGTGCGCTCGCTCGCGCGGCTCGACCAGGCCGAGACGATCGTCACGATCGATTGCGACGTGTTCACCGAGCATCCGGCCGCGATGCGTTACAGCCGCGACTTCGCGCGCAGCCGCCGGATGAACGGCACGCTTGGCCTCGGCAAGATGAACCGGCTGTGGGCGGTCGAGAGCAACCTCTCGAACACCGGCGCCATGGCGGATCACCGCCTCGGGCTGCGGTCCGAGCACGCGCTTCCGCTGGTGATGGCGCTCGACGCCGCGCTCGGCAACGGCGCAGCTCCCAACGCGGAGTTCCTCAAGGAGAAGAAGATCGCCGAGTTCGTGAAGGTGCTCGGCGACGAGCTCCGGGCGAACCACGGCCGCGCGGTCATGGTCGCGGGTCGCCGGCAGCCGGCGGAGGTCCACGCGATCGTCGCGCGGATCAACCAGGCGATCGGTGCACCGGGCGCCACGCTCGACTACTACGCTGAGCCCGAGCCGAACCGCCGTCCGCATGTCGAGTCGATCGCCACACTCGGCAAGGATCTCGCCGCGGGGCGGGTTCCGCAGCTGATCATCCTCGGTGGCAACCCGGTCTATGACGCACCGGCCGATGTCGACTTCGCGGCGGCGCTCGCGCGCGCGCCGATGTCGATCCATCTGCACGAGTATCAGAACGAGACCTCGAAGAAGACGACCTGGCACGTGCCGAAGTCGCACTTCCTCGAGGCGTGGGGCGATGCGCGGACCTGGGACGGAACGATCACCGTCGCCCAGCCGCTGATCGCGCCGCTCTACGGCGGTCTGTCAACGATCGAGCTGCTCTCGATGCTGCTCGGCGAGGAGAAGCTCGGCGACGTCCTCGTCCAGGAGGCGCACGCCAAGCTCGGCGTCACCGCGAGCTGGCGCCAGAGCGTTCACGATGGCTTCGTTCCGAACACGCAGCTCCCGGTCGCGCAGCTCACCGTGGCCGGGTTCGCGGCACCGGCGCTGACACCGAGCCAGCAGGGCGGTAGCAAGCGCGCGAACGGCGACATCGAGGTCGTGTTCCAGCACTCGCCGTTCAGCTACGACGGCCGCTACGCGAACAACGCGTGGCTGCAGGAGACCCCGGACTTCCTCACCAAGGTCACCTGGGACAACTACGCACTCGTCGGTCCCGAGACCGCGTCGACGCTCGGGCTCGAGAACGACACGATGATCACCGTGAAGGTGGACGGTCGGTCGATCGACCTGCCGTGCCACACGATCCCCGGTCAGGCGCGCTACTCGATCGGGCTCGTGCTCGGCGGTGGTCGCACCGCGGCCGGTCGCGTCGGTGGCCAGAACGGCGACACCGTCGGCTGGGACACCAACAAGGTGCGTACCGTCGCTGGCTTCGACATCGTCCAGAAGGCGAGCGTCACGCCCGCCGGTCGCAGCTACGAGCTGGCGAGCGTGCAGGAGCACTGGGACATTCGCTCCGGCATCAAGCCGTCGGTCAATCGCGAGGGCCTGCAGGAGCGGTTGCCCGAGCTGATCCGAGAGACCACGGCATCGACCTTGCGGGGCCCGAAGGATCCGATCCTCGCCGCCGAGGCCGCGAAGAAGAACGAGACCGTTCCCGAGTACGTGGCCGAGGAGCCGTCGGGCTTCTTCACCGATCCGCGCCGTGCGGGTGTGCAGGACGGCGCCACGCGCGCGGCCGGCCAGTCGCTGTTCAAGGAGAAGGACTACCTCGGCCATCGCTGGGGCATGGTCACCGACCTCAACACCTGCACCGGCTGCAACGCCTGCATGGTGGCTTGTCAGTCGGAGAACAACGTTCCGGTCGTCGGTCGCAAGGAGGTCATGAACAACCGCGAGATGCACTGGATCCGGATCGACCGGTACTTCAGTGGCAGCCCCGAGGAGCCGCGCGTGGTCCACCAGCCGGTCGCGTGCCAGCAGTGCGAGCAGGCGCCGTGCGAGCAGGTGTGCCCGGTCGGCGCGACCTCACACTCCGAAGAAGGCCTCAACGACATGGCCTACAACCGCTGCATCGGCACGCGGTACTGCGCGAACAACTGTCCGTACAAGGTCCGCAAGTTCAACTTCCTCGACT
Source organism: Myxococcales bacterium (assembly GCA_043753855.1). Taxonomy (GTDB): domain Bacteria; phylum Myxococcota_A; class Polyangia; order Haliangiales; family Haliangiaceae; genus JABFXX01. The sequence goes on from JAYUVX010000081.1 coordinate 87,511, forward strand.
GGAACAAGGAGTGGCGTGACGCGCGCAATCGCGTGCGCCAGCTGCTGTTCAACCCGGATGTCACCGTCCGCATGCGCGGCGTGATGGAGAAGTGCACGTTCTGCGTGCAGCGGATCCAGAACGGCAAGATCCGCTCGAAGGCGCAGATCCGCAGCGGCATGCGTCCCGGGACGGTCGGCGGCGCGATTCCCGACGGCGAGATCGAGACGGCGTGCCAGGAGGCGTGCCCGACCGAGGCGATCGTGTTCGGCGATCTCGCCGATTCGACGAGCCGCGTCGCGAAGCTGTTCGACGACAACCGCTCGTACTCGCTGCTTCCCGAGCTCTACACCAAGCCACGCAACCGCTACCTGAGCCGCGTGCGTAACCCGAACCCCGCGATGACATCGTCGGCAGGCGCCTCGGCCCCGGCCAGCGAGGGGAGCCACTGATGAGCACGACCACGATGACCGGGGAGGGCGCTGCCGAGCACCCCGAGCACCACGACGAACCCGGCAAGGCGCGCGAGGCGTTCCGCGCCGTCACCCGCGATGTCGCGTGGGTGGCGGAAGCTCCCAAGCCGCACAAGGCGTGGCTGGTCGCACTCGCCATCTCGGTGGTGATGCTCGCGATCGGCGTTTACAGCATCTACGTCCTGGTAACGACCGGCATCGGTGTGTGGGGTAACTCCAACACCGTCGGCTGGGCGTGGGACATCACCAACTTCGTCTGGTGGATCGGTATCGGTCACGCCGGAACGCTGATCTCCGCCGTGCTGTTCCTGACCCGCCAGAGCTGGCGCGTCAGCATCAACCGCGCTGCCGAGGCGATGACGATCTTCGCGGTCATGTGCGCGCTGCTGTTCCCGCTGCTCCACACCGGCCGTCCGTGGTTCGCGTGGTGGATGTTCCCGCATCCGAACGACATGGGCATGTGGCCGCAGTTCCGCAGCCCGCTGATGTGGGACGTGTTCGCGGTCTCGACCTACGCCACTACGTCGATCCTGTTCTGGTACATGGGCCTGGTCCCCGACCTCGCCACGTTCCGCGATCGGTTCGCCGCCAAGGGCGACAAGCTGAAGGCGATCATCTACGGCGTGCTCGCGCTCGGCTGGCGCGGCTCGGCTCGCAACTGGCACCGCTACGAGCGCTCGTATCTGATCCTCGCGGGTCTCGCCACGCCGCTGGTGTTCTCGGTCCACTCGGTCGTCTCGTTCGACTTCGCGACCTCCCAGCTCCCGGGCTGGCACACCACGATCTTCCCACCGTATTTCGTCGCCGGCGCGATCTTCTCCGGCTTCGCGATGGTGTTGACGCTGATGCTGCCGCTGCGGCACCTGTTCAACCTGCAGCACATCATCAAGGAGTCGCACGTCGAGGCGATGTGCAAGATCATGCTGGCCACCGGCATGATGGTCGGTCTCGCCTACGGCACGGAGCTGTTCATCGCCTGGTACTCCGGCAACCTCTACGAGAAGTTCGCGTTCGCCAACCGCGCGCTCGGACCGTTCTGGTGGGCGTACTTCGCGATGATCACCTGCAACGTCCTGATCCCGCAGTTCTTCTGGTTCAAGGCGATCCGGACCCGGCCGGTGATCATCTTCATCCTCTGCATCTTCGTGAACATCGGCATGTGGTTCGAGCGGTTCGTGATCATCGCGACCTCGCTCGCCCGCTCGTTCCTGCCGGCGAACTGGAGCTACTACACGCCGACGCGCTGGGACGTCGGCCTGTTCGTCGGAACGCTCGGCCTGTTCTTCACGCTGTTCCTGCTGTTCTTCCGCTATGTGCCGGTGATCGCCATGGGCGAGGTCAAGGGCGCGATGCCCGAGGCCCACGCCGGTGGCCACGGAGCACAGGGACCTAACCCCATCGTCACCGCCGGTGGAGCCAAGTAGAGGCCGTCATGGACAACACACACCACGACGATCACGATCACGAGTCGCCCGCCTATGCGGACGGCCCGCTCTATGGCGTCCTCGCCGAGTACGACACCCCTGGTGAACTCCTCGAAGCGGCCCGCAAGGTTCGCGACGCGGGCTACTCCGAGTTCGATTGCTACACGCCGTTCCCCGTCCACGGCATGGACGAGGCGATGGGGATCAAGCGCACCATCCTCCCGCTGATCGTGTTCGGCGGCGGCGCGATCGGCCTGCTCGGCGGCATCTTCCTGCAGTGGTGGATGAACGCCTACAACTGGCCGTGGAACATTGGCGGCAAGCCGGCCTGGTCGATCCCCGCGAACGTGCCGATCGCGTTCGAAGGAACGATCTTGTTCTCGGTGTTCGCGTCGTTCTTCGGGATGTGGATCCTGAACAAGCTGCCGCAGATGTGGCACCCGTTCTTCCGCTCCGACCGGTTCGCGCGCGTCACCGATGATGCGTTCGTGCTTGGCATCGAGGCCAAGGACAAGCGGTTCGATCGCGTGGCGACCAGCAAGCTGCTGAAGGACGCCGGCGCGATCGGTGTCGAGGATGTCTACCTCGAAGGCGATCCGGCACGCCGGACGATGCCGAAGTGGATCGTCGCGTTCATCGTGGCGAGTACCGCGTTCGGGCTGATCCCGTTCGCGATCGCCGCGAAGGCGCGCAACTCGCATTCCAATGCGCCGCACATCCACATCTTCCCGGACATGGACTTCCAGCCGAAGTTCAAGTCGGATACCGCGATCGACCTGTTCGCCGATGGCCGCACCAACCGGGGTGAGATCACGGGCACGATCGCACGCGGCTCGCTGAACGCGGACGACACGTTCTACCGCGGTCTCGAGAACGGAACCTGGACCACCGGCTTCCCCAAGCAGCTCGAGATCAACGATGCCCTGATCAAGCGCGGCCAGGGCCGGTTCAACATCTACTGCACGGCGTGTCACGGCCACGATGGCCGCGGCAACGGCGCGGTCCCGCAGCGGGTCGCCGCGTCGGGCGGTGCATGGCAGGCGCGTAATCTGGTCGAGGCAGGCAGCGTCGCAGTGACGATGCCGAACGGCCAGCTGTACAACACGATCTCCAACGGCTTCAATACGATGATGGGCTACGCCAACCAGATCCCGCAGGCGGATCGGTGGGCGATCGTGCTCTACATCCGCGCCCTTCAGCGCTCGCAGAACGCGACGCTCGAGGACGTGCCCCCCGATCAGCGCGGATCGATCCGCTAGGCGGAGGAAATCATGAGCACCCTACAAAAGACGCTCCATCCCGACGAGAAGATCAAGGCCGGCAAGGTCGGCAGCACGCTGACCAAGGTAGGTCTTGCGGTCGCCGTCGTGTTCCTCGGGCTCTCGATCGTGCTGACGCTGGCGAGCAGCGCCAACAGCGGTCACGTCAGCAAGTGGTCCCGGTTCCTTCACGCCTATGTGATCGGCTGGAGCTACATCTTCACGCTGTCGCTCGGCATGCTGTGGATCGTGATCCTGCACTACCTGGTGCGCGGTCGCTGGCTCACGGCGGTGCGCCGGATCGCCGAGGCGATGGCCAACGCGTTCCCGATCATCTTCATCGCCGGCCTCGGGTTCGTGATCCCGCTGCTCGCGGGGTATCAGGATCTCTACTACTGGGCGCATCCCGACGCCCACAACCCCGAGCTCAACCATCACCTGCTGCACAAGCTCGGCTGGCTGAGCCCCTCGTTCTTCGCGGTCCGCTACGTGATCTACGGCGTGGCGTTCAGCGCGATGGCCGCGTTCTTCCGCAACAAGTCGATCGAGCAGGACTCAAGTGGCGATCCGAAAATCTCCGAGACGCTGCGGATCGCCTCCGCTCCGGCGATGATCCTGTTCGCGGTCGTCACCTGCATGGTCGCGTTCGACGTCCTGATGTCGATCGCGCCGAAGTGGTTCTCGACGATCTACGGCGTCGCGTTCTGGGGCTCGGGGTGCATCGGCTCGTTCGCCGCGCTCGCGCTCCTCGTGCTCGGCATCCAGCGCTCGGGCCGCCTCACCCACTCGATCAACGCCGAGCACTATCACGACATCGGCAAGTGGATGTTCGCCTTCACGTTCTTCTGGGCCTACACGGCGTTCTCGCAGTTCATGCTGCAGTGGTACGGCAACATGCCGGAGGAGACGCACTGGTACAAGTACCGGATGTTCGGCGAGTGGCAATGGGTCTCGATCGCCATCCTCGTCGGCTACTGGGCGTTCCCGTTCGTGTTCCTGCTGTCACGGTGGACCAAGCGCATCGTGCCGTCCCTCGTGTTCTTCGCGGTGTGGCAGCTCGTGTTCCACTGGATCGACATCTACTGGAACATCATGCCGAGCTACGACTGGGAGGTCGTCTATCACGGCGGTGCGCGGATCGTCGCAGGGCCACTCACCGGCAATCCCGAGCTCCATCACGTTGGTTTTTCGCCCGTGGATGTCACGGTGTGGCTGGGGCTGATCGGTCTGTGGGTCGCGGGCGTTGGTCGCAACCTCACCGGCAACCTGATCCCGATCAAGGACCCGACCCTTCCGCTGTCGCTGGCCCACGAGGTTCAGTAGGAGCTTTATGTCTGGACCCAAGCGCAACCCCGACACGCTCAACACCATCGGCGTCGTCGTCGTCGGCATCTGCGGCGCCGTCCTCGTCTACGTCACCATCGTCGCGCTCCAGGCGTTCTACATGAACGACACCTCGGAGATTCAGACGATGGCCGACTACGGCGGCAACGACACCAGTGCCCGTTCGATCCGGACGGCCCAGATCCACAACATTACCGATGTCGGCTCGAACCCGGCGGCTCCGCCCAAGCCCAACGAGGCGGCGAAGCCGGCGACCTACCACGTCAACATCGACCAGGCGATGAAGCTCGTCGTCGAGAGCGCGAAGGCGGATCCGGCGCTGCTCGTTCCAACGGTCGGCCGCTCCGACAAGGCGACGATCAAGCCGATCTTCGGCCGTCCCGAGCCGGTCGCGCAGCCCGCGCCGGTACCGGCCGGTGCTGGTGCTGGTTCTGGTTCTGGTTCGGCGGCAGACTCGCCTCCCGCGGGCGGCGCAGGGTCGGCATCCGGATCAGCACCCACCGCTCCGACCGGAGGCCTCGGCCAAGGCGGAACCGGCGGCACCGCAGGAGGCAATTCGGGCAGCGGGTCGACCGCGGCACCCGCGCCCCCGATCAACCTTCCGAACACCACGGGCACGGGCGCGGCATCGAAGATCGGCGCGGGCTCGGGCAGCGGGGTTCCGGTCGGCAGCTCCATCAACAAGAAGGGCAATGCTCCGTAGCACGCACATAACGGCGATCGCGATCGGTCTCCTCTCGGGGACGGCCGTTGCACACCCGCAGGGCGAGGACCCGCCCAGCCGGCCGACCCTGAACGATCAGGTGCTGCCGCCTCCGCCCACCTACAAGGCGAACGGTGTCACGGTGGACGAGCATGTCGGCGCGCGGATTCCGCTGGACGCGGCGTTCCGCACCCCCGAGGGCAACCGGGTCACGCTCGGCGAGCTCCTGCAGGGTGAGCTGCCGACGATCCTGACGTTCAACTACTCCGACTGCCCGATGCTGTGCAGCCTGCAGCTCAACGGGCTGTCGGCGGCGCTGCCGAAGATCGCCGAGCCGGTGACGATGGTCGCCGGCGACAAGCCGGTGGCATTCAAGGTCGGCGCCCAGGTGCGGATCATCACGATCGACCTCGAGCCGAACGAGTCGCTCGAGAAGCTCTCCAAGATGAAGGAGCGCTACATCACCAAGCTCCCCGAGGCGCAGCGCGCTTCGGCGCGGACCGGCTGGACCTACCTCGCGGCGGCGACGCCCGGCGATGGTGCGGCGATCCGACGCGTCGCCGAGAGCGTCGGCTTCAAGTACGTCTACGTCGAGGATCGCGCCGAATGGGCGCACCCAGCCGCCTTGATCTTCCTCAGCACCACCGGCGTCGTCACCCGCTACGTCTACGGGATCGAGTTCGACCCCGCGGTGATGCGCGAGTCGATCGTCAAGGCGGGCGTCTCCGAGCCTGCGACCGCCGTTGGATTCATGAACCGCTGCTATCACTTTGACCCCGACGCGAGCAGTCACACGCGCGCCGGAGTGCTCGCCCTGCGGCTCGGTGCTGCAGGGTTCCTCGTGTTGCTGATGTCGGGGCTTGGCATTGTCCATGCTCGTCGGCGCCGGCGCGTCCCGGGAGAATCATGAAGTCCATGACCCGCTTCATCACGACGGTCGCGGTCACGGCGGTCATCGCCACCGTGTTCGTCGTCAAGATCTTTGGTGCTCCGTCGGCGCAGGCCGAGCCGGTAACGCCATCGAACGTCACCCTCGAGCCGATCCAGGTCGCTCAGGCCGACACCGGTTCCGCGGGCTCCGCGGCGAAACCAGCCGCGGCACCGCCCGCCACAGGATCCGCAGGTTCTGCGGCTGCACCCGCGACGGCGGCCGGTTCCGCGGCTCCTGCTACCGGTTCGGCAGCAGGGTCGGCAGGTTCGGCGGCTCCAGCAGCAGGGTCGGCGGCTCCGATGGCTGGAGCAGGGTCGGGCTCGGCGGCTGCTTCCGCGGCTCCGGTCGAGATGGCCTGGTACGACAAGCTCGTCAACAAGCCGGTCGAAGAGCGCGGCAACTACTGGCTGCCGAAGTCGGTGAACACGGTCACCGATGACTCCGACTTCATGTTCATCACGGTCCTCGCGTTGTCGACGTTCTTCTTCGTCGCGATCGCGGTCGCCGTGATCTACCTGACGATCAAGTACCGGCACCGCCCGGGTCACAAGGCCGAGCCGTCGGCGGCACACAACGATGCGCTCGAGGTCACGTGGACCGTGATCCCGACGATCATCTGCGTGTTCCTGTTCTATTACGGCTGGCACGCATACATCCGCATCGTCACGCCGCCCCAGAAGGCCGTCGAGATCAACGTCCTCGCGCAGCGCTGGTCGTGGAGCTTCACGCACGCCAATGGCGTGCAGGACTCCGACCTCCACGTGCCGGTCAACACGCCGGTCCGCCTCGTGATGACGTCGACGGACGTCCTCCACTCGTTTTACGTCCCGGTGCTCCGCACCAAGCAGGACATCATCCCGCGCCGGTACACGTACATCTGGTTCAACGCGACCAAGCCGGGTACCTACCGGCTCAACTGCGCGGAGTACTGCGGTACGAACCACTCGCAGATGGGCATCTCGGCGCCCACCCCGGACTACCCACTGGGCCGGCGTGCGGTCATCGTCGTCCACGAGCCAGGCGGCTACGAGCGCTACCTCGCCGACAAGAACGCCGCGTCATCGAACATGGAGCCCGACAAGCTCGGTCGCATGCTCTACGAGAAGAAGGGCTGCGTGGCCTGCCACACGATCGATGGCAGCGCGCGCGTCGGTCCGTCGTTCCTGCACGACTTCGGCACCCAGGTCCCGCTCGCGGATGGGTCCAAGGTGCTGATGGACGAGAACTACGTCCGCGAATCCATCCTGGCCCCGCAGGCCAAGGCTCGGCCGGGATACCCGCCGTCGATGCCATCGTTCGAAGGCCAGCTCAAAGAGAAAGAGATCGAAGGCCTCATCGCCTTCATCAAGTCGCTCAAGTAGGAACCCATGGCGACCAACACCAAGATCAAAGAGCGTAACGACGGGCCCGTCAACGAGCCCGACTACCTCAGCACGCACAAGGGCAGGCCATTCAAGGAGCGGCTGTTCGGCTGGCTGTTCACCCTCGATCACAAGCGGATCGGGTTGATGTACCTGTTCGGCATCCTCGGAGCGCTGATCGTCGGCGGCTTCTTCGCGCTCCTCGTACGCACCGAGCTGTTCTTCCCCGGGAAGACGATCGTCGACCAGGACACCTACAACAAGTTCTTCACCCTGCACGGCGCGGTGATGGTGTTCCTCGTCATCATCCCGGGCATCCCGGCGGCGCTCGGCAACATCATCATGCCGATCCAGCTGGGCGCGCCCGACGTCGCATTCCCGCGCCTCAACCTCGCCTCGTTCTATCTGTGGTGTGCCGGCGCGCTGCTGCTCGTGCTCACGATCCCGTTTGGTGGTCTCGACACCGGCTGGACGCTGTACACCCCGTACTCGCTGGAATCGAAGACCGCGGTGCTCGTCGCGACCAGCGGCGTGTTCTTGCTCGGATTCTCATCGATCTTCACCGGCCTCAACTTCCTCGTCACGATCCACAAGTTCCGCCCGCAGGGCATGGGCTGGTTCCAGCTCCCGCTGAACATCTGGGCGATCTACGCAACCGCGATCATGCAGGTGCTCGCGACGCCGGTGCTCGGCATCACGGTGCTGCTGCTCTCGGTGGAGCGGTTCGCGCACATCGGCATCTTCGACCCGACGCTGGGCGGCGATCCGGTGCTGTTCCAGCACTTCTTCTGGTTCTACTCGCACCCCGCCGTCTACATCATGATCATCCCAGCCATGGGCGTGATCAGCGAGCTGATCTCGACGTTCGCCCGCAAGCCGCTGTTTGGCTACCGGTTCGTCGCGTACTCGTCGGTGTCGCTCGCGCTGCTGTCGTTCCTCGTGTGGGGGCACCACATGTTCGTCTCGGGCCAGAGCCGGCTCGCGAACATGGTGTTCTCGGCGCTGACGTTCTCGGTCGGCATCCCGTCCGCGATCAAGGTCTTCAACTGGGTCGCCACGCTCTACAAGGGCGACATCCGGCTGAAGACGCCGATGCTCTACGCGCTGTCGTTCCTGCTGCTGTTCACGATCGGTGGCCTCACCGGTTTGTTCCTCGGCATCCTCTCGGTCGACGTCCACCTCCACGATACGTACTTCGTCGTCGCCCACTTCCACTACGTGATGATGGGCTCGACCCTGGTCGCATTCCTCGGCGCGCTCCATTACTGGTGGCCGAAGATCTGCGGCCGGATGTACCCGGAGCAGCTCGCGAAGCTATGCTCGCTCGGCGTGTTCTTCGGCTTCAACCTGACGTTCTTGCCGCAGTTCATCATGGGCTCGCGCGGCATGCCCCGCCGGTACTGGGACTACGATCCGCAGTACACGATCTTCCACCAGCTCTCGACGATCGGTGCGTTCGTCCTCGGCATTTCTCTGTTCGTGACGGTCATCTATCTGTTCTGGAGCTTCAAGCACGGCGTGCGCGCGTCCCGCAACCCGTGGGGTGGCAGCTCGCTCGAGTGGCAGGCCCCGACGCCGCCGCCGCTCTACAACTTCGAGAAGCCCCCGATCCTGCACGAGCTCTACAACTACGACGACCTCGTGGAAGTCGAGGAGTACGTATGGGAGCGCCGCGCGCCGACCGAGACCGAAGCTCACATCGTGCCCGGTGATGCGCACGCCCACGCCCGGCCGGGAGCGCACGCGCCGATGGTCCCGGTGGACGAAGCCACGGCCGAGCCGGGTCTCTCGGAGTCCTCCGAGGAGAAGACCAAGCCCGAGCGGCCGGCGATCTCCATCGCCGTGGAGCCCCCGCCGGTCAATCCTGACTCCAAGAAGTCCGAGGACGACAAGTGAGCGAGCAGGCGCACGCCGCAGGCACGGACGATCACGGGCACGGGCACGGCGACGCCTCGCCGTTCATCCAGCATCACTACGACGACGCGCAGCACCAGTTCGATTCCGGCAAGTTCGGAATCTGGCTGTTCCTCGCGCAGGAAGTGCTGTTCTTCTCGGCGCTGTTCGTCGCGTACACCCTCTACCGGTACCACCACCCGGAAATCTACTCGTACGCGCACAAGTACCTCGACGTGAAGATGGGCGCGATCAACACCGCCGTCCTGATCTTCTCGTCGCTCACGGCCGCATGGGCCGTTCGCTGCGCCCAGCTCAATCAGAGGAAGGGCTTGATCCTTTGCCTCGTGGTCACGCTCGGCTGTGCGTGCACGTTCCTCGTCGTCAAGTACTTCGAGTACACGCACAAGGTTCACGAGCACATCCTGTTCGGCCGCTACTTCGATCCGTGCGTGAGCTCGGGCGGTAACGAGCTGCTGACCAAGAACAACGAGTGTCCCGGCAGCAAGTCCACGGTCCAGTGGGATTACGGCACCGCCAAGCCGGTCGCCGGCTGCTTCGCGGCGGTCGGCATCGACACAGATCGCGACGAGGAAGGCATCCAAGCCGATTGCACCGTGGTCGAGGCCACCGGCGCGATGGTGAAAAACAAGGACGGCAAGGAGGAGTGGGTCGAGAAGTCCCACAAGCCGATCGCCAACCGCTGCGTCGAGGAGTCGTTCGGCCACGAGGACGCCGACGAGACCGCCACGCCCCACGCCGAGGGCGGCGGCGAGCACGCTACGAAGGAAGCGTTCCCGTGCTGGAAGCCCGCGATACAGCCCGCCGTCTGCAAGGATGGCTGGTTCTTTGCGTGGAGCTGCACGGGCCCGCTGTGCACCTCTTCCGCCGGTGGCGAGGGTCCGTTCGACTCGCTCGACAAGTGCAGCAGCTCGCGCTCCGGCAAGGAGTCCGCACTGAAAGGCGAAGGGACCCCCTGGGTCTCCGACTGCGCCCAAGGCCATGGTGCCGGCATCCTCGTCGAGTACGGCGATCACGCCGAGCGCGGCGAAACGATCCGGATCAAGGCCGAGTGCAAGGGTCCGCCGCCGCCGGTCACCGTCGCTGACCCCCTCGCCGAGCGGGACAACCCGCTGGTGCTCGGCCAGAAGGCGGTCCGCCCCAAGCACAAGGTCACCACCCACGAAGCGCACGAGCGTGAAGCCGCGGGCCCTCCGCCCGAGCACACGAACATGTTCTTCACGATCTACTTCGCGATGACCGGCCTCCACGGTGTCCACGTCCTGTTCGGCGTGTTCGTCTTCATCTGGCTGCTCATCCGCGCGGTGAAGGGCCACTTCAGCCCGGACTACTTCGGTCCCGTCGACTTCGCGGCCCTCTACTGGCACATCGTCGACCTGATCTGGATCTTCCTGTTCCCGCTCCTCTACCTGATCCACTGAGGACCCCATGGCCAGCACCACCCACGACGACCATCACGACGACCACGGGATCGCTCACACCGCCTCGGTGAAGGTGCTCCTCGGCACCGGCGGCTCGCTGCTGTTCCTGACCATCGTCACCGTCCTCGCGACCAAGGTCGATTTCGGCGCGAACATCAACCTCGCGCTCGCGATGTTCATCGCCGTCATCAAGGCGACCCTCGTCGTGCTGTTCTTCATGCACCTCAAGTACGACAAGATCTTCCACACCGTCGTGTTCGCCAGCGCGATCCTCGCCGCCTCGCTGTTCGTCGGCTTCACGCTCATGGACAGCGGCCAGTATCAGCAGACCAACATCTGGAACCCGGAGCACCCGCCCGCGGCTCCCTTCGGTCCGCGTCCCATCGCCCCGTAGGCGTCAGCATCTTCGGCACCTGGGCTCCAGCTCGCTGGGGCCCTTCGTCATTTCGGCGGCGCGGTCATGCGCCATGATCGCTGCCGGCGGCTCGAGGCACCGATGCTCGATCTGATCGGCGGCAAGGGTCACTGATCAGTCGGCGAGCTGTTCGCTGATCGCCTCGGCGATCGCGTTCGCGACCTGTTGCTGGACGGCAGGGTCCGCGAGCTCCTTGCCCTCGACCGGATGATCGAGGAAGCCGACCTCGACGAGCACCGCGGGCATCGTCGCCCCGAGCAGCACGTGGTGCGTATCCTGGCGCACGCCGCGATCGCCTTCCTTGCCGCGCCGATCGCGCAGCGAGCGCTGCATCCGCGCCGCGAGGTCGGCGGCCTCCCACTGCGACGCACCGCGCTCGACATCATCGAGCACGAGGCCGATCTCCGGGTCGACGCCCGGTCGCGGCGTGGTGGTATCGCTGCGCAGCGCGCGCGCATCGATGTCGACGCCTCGCGCCGTGAGCACGAACGTCTCGTACCCGCGCTGCGTGCGAGTTGGTGAGGCATTGGCGTGGATCGAGACGAACAGATCGGCGGCCTGGCGATTCGCGTACGCCACGCGCTGGCGCAGCGTCAGCGTGCGGTCGTCCGAGCGCGTGAGCTCCACGGTCAGGCCCGATGCGCGCAGCTTGATGGCGACCAGGTTCGCGATCGTTAGCGTCAACTGCTTCTCGTGCAGACCGGCCCCGCGGGTGCCCGGGTTGGAGCCACCGTGACCCGGATCGAGCACGACAATGGGCGAGGCGAGCACCGGACTGGCGCCGGCGAGCAACGCGAACAACCCGAGTGCTCTCGAAGGGTTCACCACATGTAGGTATCGCCTGGAGCGAAGCGTGGACCCAGTTTTCGGCGCCGACCTTGACCCAACTGCTCCATACGGCTACGTTTTTCGGACTTGTCCGCTCGCCGCTACCCAGGCCCGATGGCCGTGACCATCGGTGGAGTCGTGGTGATCGCGGCGGCCGCCTGGATCGCGGTGATGAAGGGCGATGTCGACCTCCGGAACGGCCTGCTGTTCGGCACCGGCGTGATGCTCGTGCTGCAGGGCATGCTCGGATTTTCGCGGCTGCAACGCGAGGCCGCGGAGTCGCCGCGCGATGCAGAGGCCGAGGCGCGCGCACCGAGGCCGCCGCTGCTCGATCGGATCACGCTGATCCACGTGCTGCTGGTCGTCGCGCTGCTGGAGGTCGTGATCAACCGCGCCGCGGTGCCGATGCTGCGGCCAGCGGGGCAGCCGCCGACGTGGCACACCGCCCTCGATTACTTCGGGCTGTTCCTGTTCTACTTCGCGGGCGTACTCGCGGCGTTCGCGATCGGGATGCGCTGCCTGCAGGTCCTGAAGTCACGCAACGAGCTCCGCGAGCTGGTGGCAGTGGCGCTCGTCGGGATCGCGGGGCTGTTCGCCGCGGTGCCGCTGGTCATTTCGGCGCCATCGACGCTGACCGTGCTGCTCGAGGGCATGTTCGCGATCGCGGTGATCGCGGTGTGCGCGAGCACCGTCGGCGGAGACCGTGATCTCGGGGTGCAGATCGGATTGCCAGTGATCGCGGTGCCGCTGCTGCTGCACACCGCGAGTGCGCTCGGCACTGTCTTTTTCTGGCCGGAGAATGCGTTCGATGGCCCGGGTACGCAGCTCGCGCACGCCGGGGTGATCGCGCTGGCGCTCGCCGCGCTAATCTCGCCGTACTGCTTCGCTCCGCGGCCGTTCGCGCGTTCCGTCACGCGGCCCGGTCCGGTGGTGATCGCGATGGGGGCCGCGGCGCTCGGAGCGGTGCTGGCGCGCGCGTATTACCCGATGGTGGCGAAGGCCGCGGCACTCGCGATCGGGGTCGAGATGAACGAGGCGCAGGCCGATCCGCGGCTCGCGCTGTACCTGCTCGCGATCGCGACGCTGGCGTGGACGCTCGCGTCGTGTGCGTGGTCGGCGAGCGAGGCGCGCCGTCGTGTGGGCGCCGGGCTCGCGTTGGTGCTGCTCGGGGGCTATGGCTTCCACTGGTCCCACCACTATCTGTTGCCGCTCCTCGGCATGCTCCTGATCGCAGAGGCGTCGAAGCGCGTGCGCGAGGACGAGCTCGCCGGGATGCCGATCGCGAGCGAGACGCCGCCGATTCCGGATCCCACGTGGTCGACGTACACCAGCGCGGTGGTTCAGGGGCTCAAGCGCGAGCTCCAGGATGTTCACAGCCTCACCACCCGCGGCGAGGGTGGGCTGGTCTCGACGGTGATCATCGGCGACTCTGCCGGCACGCAGGTGCGCGTGCGGATCGAGCGGATCGATGGCTGCGTGCTCGCGCTCGATGTCGTCGTGGGCCGCGAGATCGACGAGCTGCGCGGCGCGACCTTGACGATGTGGGCGATCGCTCCGCGCGCGCTTGGCGCAAACCCCGCGGGGCCACCGGCGGCGCCGCTGTTCCGGACCGGTGACGCGCAGTTCGACGAGCGGTTCAAGACCCGTGGCAGCGCACTCGCATTCAGCGCGCTGATGGACGAGGATTTGCGCACGCGCGCGGTTACCACCCTCGACGGCTGGCTGGCCTACTGGGAGCAGGAAGGCCTGCGCTACCGCGTGTACCCCGGCCGCGGCGCACCCCTGGATCATCCCATGCCACTCTCGGATCTCGCACTCGGTCGCTCCGCCACGCAGGCCGAGCGGCTGGTCGTCGTCGTCGGTCTGGTCGTCGAGATCGGCCGTCGCGCGCTGCCGGCAACGCCGCTCGCCGAGCCCTCCGAGCTCGAGGCCTCGTGAAGCGCGCGCTCGTATTCCTGGCGGTGGCTGCGTGCGCCGAGCCCCAGATGGGCGGGAGCCACATCCCGGCATGGGTCTCCGACACCAGCTCGTACGGATCCGCGGCGGCCCCCACATCCTCGATCGCCGACGGATACCGCGAGGTCGCCGCGAAGATCCTGGCCGCCGCGCGCCAGGATCGCGGTGCGTACGCCAAGCTCGCCGTGCTGACCGACCGGATCGGCCATCGGCTCGCCGGTTCCCCCGAGCTCGAGCGCGCCGTTGCATGGGCGGCGCAGACGATGAAGGACGACGGGCTCGTGACCCGCACCGAGAAGGTGATGGTCCCGCACTGGGTGCGTGGCACCGAGGAGGCATCGCTGCTCGCCCCGGTGGCTCGTCCGCTGCCGGTGCTCGGCCTCGGCGGCACCGTGCCCACGCCGAAGGCTGGGGTCACCGCGAACGTCGTCGTGATCCACGACTTCGCCGAGCTCGAGACCCGCGCCGCCGAGGTGAAGGGCGCGATCGTGCTCTACGACGTGGCGATGCCGCCGTGGTCGGAGGAGAAGGGCAACTACGGCTACGGGATCGCGGTCGCGTATCGCTCGCGCGGTCCCTCGCGTGCCGCCAAGCTCGGTGCGGTGGCCGTGTTGATGCGATCGGTCACGCCGCACAGCCTGCACACGCTTCACACCGGCGCGCTGAGCTATGACCCCGCGCAGCCGAAGATCCCGGCCGCGGCCGTCACCGTCGAGGATTCGCAGCTGATCGCCCGGCTCGCCGCGCAGGGACCGGTTCAGGTCAAGCTGCGGCTCGAGTCGCAGCAGCTGCCCGAGGCCGAGAGTGCCAACGTGATCGGCGAGCTGACCGGGCGCGAGCTCCCCGAGCAGATCGTCGTGATCGGCGGGCACCTCGACTCGTGGGACGTGGGGCAGGGGGCGCACGATGATGGCTCCGGCTGCGTGACGATGATGCAGGCGATGGCGGTGCTGAAGCAGCTCGGCCTGCAGCCGCGCCGCACGATCCGCGTGGTGCTGTTCACCAACGAGGAGAACGGCGTGCGTGGCGCCAAGGCGTACGCCGCGGAGCACGCTGCCGAGCTCGCGAACACCGTGCTCGCCGTCGAGAGCGATGGCGGTGGGTTCTCGCCGCGCGGGTTCTCGCTGGCGAGCAAGCCCGCGATCAAGGACCGCGTGCTGCGCCGGCTCGGCGACATCGGCTCGCTGCTGCGCACGATCGATGCCGCGCGGATCACGTCCTCCGAGCACGCCGGCACCGATGTCGAGCCGATGATCGAAGGCGGCGTCCCCACGCTCAACCTCGACTCGAACAACCGCACCTACTTCGACATCCACCACACCGAGGCCGACACGCTCGACAAGGTGGACCCGGCGCAGCTCGCGGATGCCGTGGCCGCGGTCGCGGTGCTCGCGTACGTCGTCGCCGACATGCCGGATCGCCTCGACGCGCCCGAGAGATGATCGACCGCCTCGCGCGTGCCCTCGAAGCGCCGCTGGTCGTCGACGATCCGCTGCAGCCGCTCGACGCCATCGTCGTGCTCGGCGCCCCCCTCGGCCGCGGTGACTCGCTGAGCCCGGTGCTCGCCGAGCGCGTGCGTGCCGCCGCGGCGCTGTTTCATGCCGGCGGTGCGCCGCTCGTGCTCGCCACCGGCGGCATCACCCACGGTGCGCGCCGTCCCGAGGCCGAGGTGATCGCCGAGGCCCTGCGTGCCGCTGGCGTCGGCAGCATCCTCGTCGAGCCGGAGGCACAGACCACCGCGGAGAACGCGCGGTTCAGCGCCGCACTGCTCGCGCCGATCGCGGCGCACCGCGTGTGGATCGTGACCCAGCCGTTTCATGGGCGCCGCGCCGCGCGCCTGTTTCGCGCCGCCGGCCTCGATCCGCACGTCTGGCATATCGCCGACAGCGTCGAATACTCCGATCGTCGTCGCGCCGTACGCTGGCTCGTCCGCGAGTACGCCGCATGGGCGAAGCTGTTCCTGCGCGGTGGTTAGGTCGCCCTCGAGAACTGGCGCGCGAGCTCGATCGCGGATGGCTACCGCTGATACCTGGGAGGTGTCCAAACGCAGCGAACATCCCTTACGGTCGACCCGCGGTGAGGCACGTGAGGTAGGCTACGGCACCTTCGGCAAGGAGATCTGGTGAAGAAGCTCGATGCCGTCTCGCCCCTCGGCTCGCCAAAGGGAACTACGCCGACAACCGCCTGACCGTAACGCACGACTGCGACAAGGATCCCGACGCATCGGTCATGGGCGACAAGAACACGATCGCGGTCACGGTCTCGGCGTCAACGCCGAGGGCAGCGACAACACGCTCTCCGTCACGTCGACGAAGTCGATCGTGGTCGCCGGGAACAAGAACACGGTCACGATCGCAGCGGCCGATAAAAGCAGTGCGATCGGCAACGAGAACACGATCACGTGGGAGCAGGGGCTCTTCGGCGCGAAGGCGAAGGCCTCCAGCATGGGCTCGAACAACACGATCAGCCAAGCGAACTAGGCACGCGTATGCGCTCGGGCGTCGAGCTCACTGGTGTCGTCGGTGACATCACCGCTGGCCCGATCGCGCATGCGCGTGTGACTGCGATGACGTCGACCCTCGTCGACTCCGCGGCGGTCACGGTCGAGGCCGACGACCAGGGCCAGTTCGTGCTGTGGGTTGCGCCAGGCGCGCAGTATCTGACCGCCGCGGCGAAAGGCTACGCCGACGGCCACGCGAACGCAGACACACCCGGCAACGCCGAAATCCTGCTGACGCCGGAGTCCACGATCGAGGGAAAGGTCGTCGACGCCGCCACCGGCGCGCCGATCGAAGGTGCGCGCGTCGGCATCGCCACGAGCGACTGGGGTGATGACGCGGACCAGGTCGTCACGAGCGATGCGCTCGGAGTGTTCCGGTTCGAGCGGCTCCTGTTTGATCGCTTCACGATCGTCGCTCGCGGCGCGCATCGCTACGGGCGGAGCGCCGGGTCGTTGCTCGTCGGGCTCGGCCAGCACGTCGATGGCGTTTTGATCCGCATGGTTCCGGCTCGCCAGGTCCGCGGCAAGGTCGTCGTCACACCAGGTGGCGCGCCGTGCGGGGAGCCAGCCGCCTCGCTGCGCGACGACTCGAACGATCGCTGGATCGCGCTCGACCGCGCCGGTGATTCGCTCGTCGCCGATGGTGTGCTTCCGGGCACGTACACGCCGCACATCACATGCCACGGCTTCGTACCTCAGAGCTACGAACCGATCATCGTTGGCGAGAGCGACGTCTCCAGGCTGACGTGGGAGGTCACGGCGGGTGCCACGCTTCGCGGCAAGGTCGTCACGCGAGGCGGCACGCCGATCGGCGGCGCCTGGATCTACAACGAGGCTGGAAAGCGCGCCAACCAAGCCACGCGGTCACGCGACGACGGCTCGTACGAGCTCGCCGGTCTCGCGGTTGGCGGACAGCAGGTCATGGTCCGCACGGACAAAGCCGTGGTCGACCGCGGCCAGGTCTACGCGCTGGCAATCGACGCACCCCGGATGTTCGATCACGACTTCGTGCTCGACGACGCCGGTAGCATCGAAGGCACGACCGTCGATGCGGACCGACAACCGGTACCGTACGAATTCGTCGTCGTCGTCGATCCTGATCGCGAGACGTCGTCGAACACGCGATCGAACGAGGCCGGGGTGTTCTTGGTAAGGGGGCTCAAGCCCGGCGACTACCGGGTCGAGGCCAGCGATCAGTACTACGGCAACAGTCACCGCGTTGACGCGCAGGGCCCCCCCGCGTCTCGCAAGCCGACGGTGAGCGTACGCGCGAATCAAGTAACGACGGTGAAGGTCGTCACCGCGCCGAAGCGTAGTGCGATCACTGGACAGGTCGTCGACGTGCTCGGTAAGCCGGTCACCGACTGACGAAGCTTGCCGCGGGATCACAGTTCGTGCGCGCGTTTCGCAGGGGTGGGGGCGAGGCGATCGCGGAGCACGTACCGGTCGGCTCCTCGATCAAGCTCCAGATCAGAGAGACCGCGACGATCTCGGGAACGGTGACTGATCGCAGCGGCGCGATCCAGGAGCTCGTCGTGAATGTCACCGACGTCGCGGCCGATTTCGCGAGGGCCGAGCGGTTCTTTGCCACGGAAGGCAAGTACACGATCGGGGATTTGCCGAGTGGGAGCTACACCGTGGATTGGAGCGCAGAACACGGCCGGAAGCGCATTGATGTCGCGCTCAAAGACGGTGAATCGAAGCGCGTCGACTTCGAGCTCGACCCTCTGATCACGGTGACCGGGCGCGTGGTCGATCTGCGCGCGCATACGCCACTCGCCGCGGTCAAGGCGACTGCCTATTCGACGCAGAATTCACGATCGTACGGCGGGTCCGCGACAAGCGATGTCACCGGCCGGTTCCGCATCTCTCGCATGTCACCGGGGCCGCTCGAGCTCGAGCTCGCAGGCGTCGACCCGTATTCGGGCGCCACCGCCGTGCGCTCTGCGGATCGAACGACCGGGACCGTCGACGTTGGTGATGTGCCGATGGTCAAGGCACGTGTGACCGGCGACGATCCTGTCGGCGTGGTGGGCTTTGACCTTGACCTCGACGCGTCGCGCGAGCCGACCTCGAAGCGCACGTGCAAGGTGCGGAACATCGCTCCCGACGGTCTCGCCGCGCAGTCCGGGCTCCGAGAGGGCGACGTGATCGTCCGCGTCGATGACATCGATCTCAGTGGTCCGGGCTACGACAATTGGGATGCGGCGGTGGCCGCGCCACCCGGCACGACGCTCGTCTTCGACCTCGCACGCGGCGTGAAGGTCAGCGTCGTACTCGCACGACCCGCGGGATGAACGTGCGTCGGGTCGGGGAGCCCGGACCTCAGCGCTTGTTCGCTTTTTGAACCGTGCTGATCTCCCTCATCTTGGCGTGGAGGCGGGACAGATTTACCGAGAGCGGCGTGTTGGTTCCGATCTTCGGGGCGAGGGCCTTGCCTTTGTCTTCGCCCGCGTCCTTCATCTTCATGATTTCGGCCTGCAGCGCTTCGACCTGTTTGATCACGGCGGGGAGCTTGACCATCTTCCCGATGTGAGACGGGTCGATGGGACCGAGCACAGAAACCAGCTGCTCCACGGACACGGTCAGATCGAGCGCTTCTTTGCTCTGGTCCGAGACGGAGCTGTGAAGATCCGCATGGATCAGGTCGAGTGAAACCTGTACGGAAGCCACGCCGTCGCCCAGCGCCTGCATCTCCGCCGCCGTGAGCTCCTTCTCGCGCTGCTCGGAGGCTGCTGCCTCGGGGACTCGAGGTGCGTAGACAGCCGTGACGGTGCTCTCGTCGACACCAGCGGCGTTGAAGATGCTCTTCATCTTGGTCTGCGTCGCCGTGACATCAAGCTTCGTCCACTCTGCGAAGGGGAGGAGGTTGTGGTCTTTGTCGTGCGTGAAGCCATACACCTTGCCCAGGGCCGGTGCCCACGCATCGTGCAAGGCGCCGTGAATCGCGCCAAGCTCGACCTTGAGCGACACACCTTGGAGCACGCTCGGGGCACGCGAGATCTTGGAGCTCAAATTATCGAGATCATCATTGACCCGCGCGATCTCCGCCGCGATTCGCGTCAGCAGCGGCCCGGTTCCCGCGGCTCCGCCGGTCGGCACTTTGACCCCGCGGGGGCTGGAGACCGTCGGTCTGATCCCGCGGGCCGAGCACCGTGATACGTCAACGCCGCGCCGATCTTTTCTCGGTAACCCCAAGCTTGGCGACCCCCTCGTCCAACCGGCAGCGTTCTAGCAACAGGGCATCGATCAGCGCACGATCAGCTGCAGCTCGACCGCCGGGGAGTTCTTGACGTCGCCGAGCCGGGTCTCGATGCGCTCGGCGGCGATCATGCCGTCGTCGATCAGGTGCCACTTCACCGCCTCGGCGCGGCGTTTCGCGAGCTCGTCGCGGCCGGCCTTTGCTGGATGGCCGACGACCACGATCCTGAGCGTGCCGTACTGGTTCATGAGGGCGACCACGTTCGCGAGCGCCTGCTTCGCGTTGTCGGTCACGCGTGCGCGGTTCGGCTCGAACGTCAGCTTGCCGGTGCCGGTGAGGATCTTCGCCACCTCCACGGGAACTTTGTCGGGACAGCCGTCGTCGTCCTCGAAGCCGTTGCGCACCTCCGGCTCGGCGGGGCACTTGTCGCGGACGTCCTCGATGCCATCGCCGTCGTTGTCGGGATCGGGGCAGCCGTCGTCATCCTGGAAGCCGTCGAGATCCTCGGCGACGTCGGGGCACTTGTCGGCGGCGCCGATCACGTGATCGCCATCCGGGTCGGGCTCGGGGCAGCCGTCTTCGTCGGCGATGCCGTTCGGCGTCTCGTTCTCGAGCGGGCACCTGTCGATCCGGTCGGGGAGGCCATCGCCATCGGAGTCATGCTCGTCGACGATCGGCTGCGGCGGCGGCAGATCCTTGCGCGGCGGGAGGATCCGCTTCTTCACCGGCAAGCCGAACGAGGTGGAGACGCCGAGCTGCAGCTCGAGCGTCGAGGTGAAGCCCTCCGTGCGCGATGGCATGAGGCCATGCCGCAGGTCGACGCGCACCTGCCAGTCGTTCTCACCGACCGGGATCGCGAAGCCGGGGCCCCAGTAGAGCAGCGGATCGGTCTCCTTGCTCATGAACGGCGATGACGAGGCCACGGTGGCTCCGCCGGCCCCGGCGACGAGGTGAAGCTGGAAGCTGTCGCTGGTGATCACGCGCGAGAACAGATGGCCGCGCCAGCCGAACACCGGTGCGAAGTAAGACATCCGGCCACCGTCGGCGATCGCGCTGCCGCCGGTGAACGACGCGGCCACCGTGAATTCGAGCTCGATGCCGATCTGGAACTTGAGATCATTCTGCTCGACGATTGGCGGTCCGAGGATGTTGAGCCGCGCACCGAGCAGCGGCGCGGTGCCGGGCACCTGCTCGGGCGCCCACGAATCACCGAGCTCGCTGTCGGCCCCGAGGAAGGCGACGCCGGCGAAGCCACTGGCCTCGAAGCTCGGCTCCGCGCGCGCGGTGGCGGCAACGGTGCCCAGCACACCGAACGTGGCGATGACCCCAGGTCGCACCGTCAAATCATATCCCAGGCCGCGCCTCCGTGCTCTTGCTCCCACCTGGATCGACGGGGCACCCTCACAGGTGATGCTCACCTTCAGCACGAATCCCGACGTCGCCGAGCAGCAGATGAACGCGATCATCTTCTACCTGACCGCGTTCGGGTACATCGATGGCGAGTTCGACTTCACCGAGAAGACGTTCGTCCGCATCTACATCCGGCAGCTGGTCACCGCGCGCGCGAGGACCGCGATGCCCGACGCCGATCCGAAGACCCGCGAGGAGATCGTCAACAAGTTCGTCGGCCACTTCCACGAGGTGTTCGAGCAGATCGATCAGAGCGTGAAGGATCTGTTCGACGAGGCCGTGGCTGATGGCGAGGACGTCGAGAAGTTCGTCTACGCGAAGCTCAAGCTGCGCAGCTACGAGATCTTCCAGACCTTCGAGCGCGAAAACCAGCACGAGCTGCTCGCCACGGTGGACGAGCTGATCTACGCGGACGGCAGCGTTCATCCGGCCGAGAAGAAGTTCCGCGACGAGCTCGAGGCGCTGCTCGATTCGACGTCCGCCCTGTCCCCCAGCGACATCGAGATCCTCCGCGACCAGAGCCGGGTCGCGATCGCGGAGCCGATCGCCGGAGCCAAATCGCGGCTCGACGATCACCCGTTCTTCGCCGGCTTCGAGCAGCACTACTCCGCGGATCCGGGCCGGATCCAGCACCAGGTCAACGCCGACCTCGACCTGATGCGCCGGTTCGTCGCCAAGCTCACCGAGCAGCGGCTCGCGGGGACCAACAAGCTCGCCGGTCGCACGTCGATCGTCGACTTTGCCGGCGAGACGCCGTTCCTCGACGGCCACATCTACGTGCACCCGGCGGACCCGAACAAGGTCTACGAGCTGACCGTGCTCGGAGATCTGCACGGCTGCTACAGCTGCCTCAAGGGCGCGCTGCTGCAGGCCGACTTCTTCGCCAAGCTCGAGGCGTGGAAGCTCGATCATGGAAGGCCCGAGCCGAAGCTGATCCTGCTCGGCGACTACATCGATCGCGGCCGGTTCAGCTACAACGGCGTGCTGCGCGCGGTGATGCAGCTCTATCTCGCGGCGCCCGAGCACGTGTTCCCGCTGCGCGGCAACCACGAGTACTACATCGAGTATCGCGGCCGCATCTACGGCGGCGTGAAGCCCGCCGAGGCGATCAACACGCTGATCGGTCACATGTCCGGCGAGGTGTTTGCCGAGTACATGAAGATGTTCGAGGAACTGCCGAACATGCTGTTCTTCGATGACCTGATGTTCGTACACGCGGGTATTCCGCGTGACGCCGACATCAAGGCCAAGGTCCACGACATGGCGTCGCTCAACGACCCGGACCTGCGGTTCCAGATGCTGTGGAGCGATCCATCCACCGCCGACTACATCCCCGACGAGCTGCAGGCGCAGAACGCGCGCTTCCCGTTCGGCAAGCTGCAGTTCGAGGCGTTCATGCAGAAGCTCGGCTGCTCGATGATGGTCCGCGGTCACGAGAAGGTCGACTCCGGGATCCGCGCGATGTACTCGGATAGCACCTCGCTGATCACGCTGTTCTCCGCCGGCGGCGCCGACAACAACGACCTGCCAGAGGACTCGAGCTACCGCACGGTGACGCCGATGGCCGCGACGATCCGGCTCGAGAACGGCACCGCGCATGTCACGCCGTGGCTGATCGACTACAAGCGGTTCAACGATCCGACGCGCAACCGGTTCTTCGCGTCGGAGCCCGAGATCCAGCACAAGGTCGGCTGACCTAGCGCGTGAGCTGGTGGTACGTCTACGTCGCGCGCTGCGCCGATGACTCGCTCTACTGCGGCATCGCACTCGACGTCGCGGCGCGGATCGCCGAGCACGAGGGAGGCAAGGGCGCGCGCTACACGCGAGGTCGCGGCCCGCTCAGCGTGCTGCTGACCCGGCGCTGCCGCACCCGTGGCAAGGCGCAGCAGATCGAGTACGCGTTCAAGCAGCTGACCCGCGCGCAGAAGGAAGCTCGCCTCGTGCGAGGGCGTCTGTAGTAGCGTCGAGCCGTGGCTCGCCTCGCCCTCGCCGTGCTCGCCGTCGGCCTCGGGGCCTGCGGGTCCGATGACGTCGAGCCGCCGCTCAGCAACGACTTCGTGCCGCCGACCGGCGTCGATGACAGCATGGATCTGCCGATGGATCCGGCCTGGACGGACCTCGGCCTCGGTGTCGCGTACCAGCAGGTCAACACCGGCCCCGCGATCGTGATCGCGTACGGCGGGTACACCGCACACCTTGCCTACAGCGCCGCGTGGGCCACCGAGCTGGTCGACGCGAAGCTCGGCGCCGCGGGTGTGGGCCACATCTACGCGGTCAAGGGTCCGGACGACGCGAGCTATGCCGCGAAGGAGATCGCGAACACCAAGCTCCGCGCGCACCTGCAGACGCTCGCCGGCACGGGGCCGATCTATGTCGTCGCTCACTCGAGCGGGACGTTCGTCGCGCACGAGCTGTTCGCGCAGCTCCACGCCGCTGGCAACACGGCCGTGCTCTCGCGGATCGCATATGCGAACCTCGACGGCGGCGGCTCCGGCCTCACCGATGCGATCGTTGGCGAGCTGGGGCGGATCGAGTTCGTCTACGCGAAGGATCCGACGCTGGCCTCCGGGCTGTCGAAGAACACCGGCTCGGTCCGCGCCTTGGCCGCCGACTACGCACCGGGAGGCATGGCGTTCGAGGTCACCGTGCCCGGCACCGGTTGCAACTCGGGAGCCGGCTGGTGCTTGCACGACGTGGTGGTCACGCAGCGGCCGCACAACCCGAGGACCTACGATCTCGCGCGCGACTACACCGATTTCGCCGGCCGTGCCGCCACCACCGCGTATCTCGATCCGCTGATCGCGCCGCCGTGATGCGCTCGCGCATATACTCGGCGCGATGGCAGTCCAGAACATTCCCGTGGTCGATCTGAGTGACTGGGCGAGTGGCGGTGCGGCGCGACAGGGCTTCGTCAAGACGGTCGGAGATGCGCTCTCCGACACCGGGTTCTTCGCGGTGCGCAATCACGGCGTCTCCGACGAGCTGATGCAGCGCGCCTACGATGTGGCGAAGGCGTTCTTCCAGCTTCCAGCGGAGACCAAGGCGCGCTACCACAAGCCCGCGGTGAAGGGCCAGCGTGGCTTCACCGGGTTTGGCAAGGAGCACGCGAAGGACTCCACCAGGCCCGACCTCAAGGAGTTCTGGCAGGTCGGGCGCCCCGACGTGCCCGATGATCACCCGGTGCACCGGTGGTTCGGTCCGAACTTCTGGCCGACCGAGCTCCCCGCATTCAGCACCACGCTGGTCGAGCTGTATCGTCACCTCGAGGGCCTCGGCGGGATCCTGCTCGAGGCCGCGGCCGAGTTTCTCGACGAGCCCTCGCGCCAGTTCCGCGAGATGGCGATCGACAGCGACACCATCGTGCGCGTCCTCTACTACCCGCCGGTCGCGCCCGACGTGCCGCCCGGTGCGGTGCGCTCCGCGGCGCACGAGGACATCAACCTGATCACGCTGCTGTCCGGAGCGACCTCGGAGGGCCTCGAGCTCAAGCGTCACGATGGGACGTGGATGCCGATCCACACCGGGTTCGACACCATCGTCGTCGATGCGGGCGACATGTTGCAGAACGTGACCAACGGCCTCTACAAGAGCACCACGCATCGCGTGGTGAATCCGCGCGATGCGGCGAGCGAGCGGTTCTCGATGCCGTGCTTCATCCACGCGCGCAGCACCGTGGATCTCGCGCCGCTGCCGAGCTGCGTTGCACGCACCGGTGGCGTGGTGCGCTACCCGAGCCTGACCGCGGGCGAGTACCTCGAGCAGCGGCTGCGCGAGATCGGCCTCGCCTAGAGTCATCAGCTGTGAGGGCATCACGGCGCGGCTGTGACTCTCGACACGACACCGACGGGGCCGCCGCCGCCCGTGGAGTGGGTATTGTGGTTTCGCGCCGTCGCCGCGCGCGATACCCTCGCAGGTCATGCTGAGGACCCTCGCGATCGCGGTTGTACTGGCGGCCACAGGACTCGCTCACGCCAATGGTCGGCCGTCCGCTACCTCGACGATCAACTTCCGGCAGGGCCACGATCAGGATGTCGCCGCGGGCATGACGTTTGGCATGGTGATCTCGCACGATGGCGGCACGACCTGGCGCTGGATGTGCGAGAAGGCGATCCTCTACGGCGGACTCTACGATCCAGACTACGTCTACAACCCGACTGGAGCGCTGTTCGCCACCACATTCGATGGCTCGCTCGAGATGCGAGACGGCTGCATGTTCCAGCCGATCCCGCAGTTCGGGAAGAAGTTCATCTCGGCGATCACGCAAGGCTCGAACGGCGCGCTGTACATGGCCGCCGCCGACGTGGCGGACACGATGGGCAACCCCGGGGACGCGAAGATCTACAGGAGCGTTGACAACGGCATGACATTCCCCGTGGCAGCGACCGCGGGCATCGTCAACGATTGGTACAACAGCATCGAGGTCGCGCCGTCGGATCCGATGCGGGTGTACCTGTCGGCCTATCGCCTGACCAACGGCCTTCGCAGCTTCCAGATCTACAAGAGCATCAACGCAGGCACCAGCTACACGCCGGTGACCTCGAACACGTTCACCACGAGCGAGAACAGCTCGATCGACATCGTCGGGATCAAGGCCGGCGCACCGGATACGCTGTTTGTTCGGGTTTCGCTGCAGAGCGGCAACCCCGGCGATGCGATCTGGCGCAGCGATAACGGCGGCGGGAGCTGGACCAAGATCCTCGAGAAGCCCGAGGACATCTCGTTCGTGGTCCGCAAGAACGGCGATCTGGTCGCGGCCACGAAGCAGAGCGGAACGTTCGTCGCGCGCGGCCCCACCAACGCGACGTGGGAGACCGTCGCCGGCGCGCCGCATATCAACTGTCTCGCCGAGAACGCCGCCGGCGAGCTATGGGCGTGCACGCGGAACTACACTTCGATGAACATGCCGGGCGATGGCGCCGGCATCATGAAGACCACGAACTTGACGTCGTGGACCAAGGTGCTGATCGACGAGGAGATCCTCGGCCCGGTCGCCTGTGCGGCGGGGACCCGGCAGCACGATCAGTGCGTCTACGACTGTCCGGAGACGACCTATAGAGCCGATCCCGCAACGTGCCCCAATGTCGCACCGGCCGCGTGGTGCGTGCTGAAGAACCAGCTGATGATCACCTCCACCGAGATCGCCTGCGCAGCGACGGCGGATGTAACTATTCCCGATCCGAAATCCCCGAAGGGCTGCTGTGAGACCGGAGATAGTGGCGGCACCACCGCCCTGGTCATCAGCTTCGCGGTTGGTACAGTGCTCTTGCGGACCCGACGCCGCAGGACACGGTGAACATGCTCAGCAGATTCGACCGGCTCGCATATCGCTCCCAGCACCTATCATTCCTCATCAACGCGACCGTTTTCCAGGAAGCGGCGCGGCTGGTCACGCGGACGCCGCGGCCCAAGGTCGACGTCGGCGTGCTGCGTGCGGTGCTCCGTCGCCGAGACGAGCTGCATGCGCGTGATCTCGCGAACGTCGACGCGGGGATGTATCCGCGCGAGCTGCTGTTCGACTTCCCGGTGCGCCAGTACATGCGTGCGCTGCCCCGGCTGATGCGCGATACACCGAACGTGATCCGGCGGATGCGGCGCGGCGACTACAAGGACATCCCGGTCGTCGACAAGCAGCAGTACCCCGCGTACTACCGGCGCAACTTCCACTGGCAGACCGATGGCTACTTCAGCGAGCACTCCGCCGAGGTCTACGAGCTCGGCGTCGAGCTGCTGTTCCGCGGCACCGCCGATGTGATGCGCCGGCAGGTCATCCCACCGATCACGCGCTACGTGCAGGAACACGGCGGCACCGAGCGCATGCGGGTGCTCGACATCGGATGCGGTACGGGCCGCACGCTGCACCAGCTCGCGCTCGCCCATCCCACGATGCAGCTGCACGGAGTGGATCTGTCGCCGGCGTACATCCGCACGGCGCGACGCCGGCTCGCCAAGGTCTCCGAGCTGACGCTCGCGGTCGAGAACGGCGAGGCGCTGCCGTGGTCGGATGGGTCATTCGACGTGGTGACAAGCACCTATATGTTCCACGAGCTACCGCGCAACGCGCGCCGAAACGTCGTGCGCGAGATGTTGCGCGTGCTGAAGCCCGGCGGCTTGCTGGTGATCGAGGACAGCGCGCAGCTCGCCGACAGCGCCGAGATCGGTGCGGCGCTACGTGAATTCCCGCGCGAGTTCCACGAGCCGTTCTACGCGGATTACCTCGAAGACGACCTCGCTGCGCTCGTGGCTGAGGTCGGCTTCGTCTCAGCCACCGTCGAGACGCACCTGGTGGCCAAGGTGGTCGTCGCCCGCTCTCCCACCTGAGCGCCCGGTCTCACGCGCGGGAGCGCACGTGCTCCCGGCGCACGTCCGTCGCTGATCGAGATTCGAGGCCATGGGCTGTCGCTCCACAAGGTCGAGTCCCTGATCTGCAACGAGCGTGGGATGGTGACGTCCTAATCGATGATCGAACGGCTCAACGCCGAGACCAGGGGCACCACGCCAAGGCGGATGCCGATCTCCACGGACTGTTCCGGCTGGATGTGCCGCCGACGTACTATCTGGTCTACCTGATGCGCACCTACGGCGTCGAAGCACCGCTGGATTCAGCGATCGCGATGGCGCCGAAGATCGATGTAATCCTCACCCGGGGCCGCGCGCGCGCAGGCCTTCTCGCGCAGGACCTGATCGCGCTCGGGCTGCGGCCCGCCGAGGTGACGAACCTTACGATGTGCCTGTGCATCCCGCAGTTTCGTGGCGTCGCCGAGGCGATGGTCTGGCTCTACGTCAGCGAGCGCACGACGCTCGCCCACAATGTGGTTCGCCGGCACTTGATGACCCGGCTACCGATCGAGATGGAGTCCGCGGCGAGCTATTTGAGCTCGTACGATGGCGTGGTCGGCAAGCGATGGCAGGAGCTCGGTACCGCGCTCGATGGAGTGGCGCTCCACCCCGTCAGCGCCGATCGGATCGTGGCCTCTGCCAACGAGGCCTTCCGCTGCCGCCGGCAGTGGACAGCGCAGGACGGCACGGCGGATCTCGCGCGCTCGACAGGCTCGCCGGGTTCGAACCCCCGCGAGGTGGCGTATGGTTCGCGACATGGCCGATGACGCGCGCGCCCGCCTCGATATCCACCGCACAGAGCTCGGTCAGATCGATCGCGAGATCCTTTCGCTGGTGGCTCGCCGCCAGGCGCTCGCGCAGAAGATCGGGCAGATCAAGCGGGATGCCGGCATCCCGACCCGTGACTATCGCCAGGAGCGCGATGTCGTCGAGCGCGCCCGGGCCTCCGCCATCGAGCATGGCCTGACGCCCCAGCTCGGCGAGGAGCTGATCCTCGCGCTGATCCGCGGCTCGCTCACGGTGCAGGAGAAAGACACCGTGGCGGCGACCGGCGAGGGCGGTGGACGGCGGGTGCTCGTGATCGGTGGCTGCGGCCATATGGGACGCTGGTTCGTGCGCTACCTCGCCGCGCAGGGGTTCACCGTCGAAATCGCCGATCCGCACGGCACCGGTCCCGCCGGGATCGTGCAGCATCGCGACTGGCAGCAGGTCACGCTCGACCACGAGCTGATCGTGATCGCCGCGCCGATGCCGGCGACCGCGCAGATCCTCGAAACGATGGCGGCGTCGCCTCCCCGGGGTGTGGTGTTCGATGTCGGCTCGCTGAAGAGTCCGCTGCGCAAGGGGCTGCAGGCACTGCGCGCGGCGGGCGGTCAGGTCACCTCGGTGCATCCGATGTTCGGACCCGATACCGAGCTGCTGAGTGGACGCCACGTGATCTTCGTCGATCTTGGTGCGCCTGCTGCCACAGCGGCCGCGCGCGCACTGTTCGAGCCGACGATGGCAACGCTGGTCGAGATGGATCTCGAGAGCCACGACCGCTTGATCGCATACGTGCTCGGGCTCTCGCACGCGCTCAACATCGCGTTCTTCACGGCGCTGGCGGAGAGTGGCGAGGCGTCGCGCAAGCTCGCGACGCTGTCCTCGACGACGTTCGACGCGCAGCTCGGAGTGGCCGCGAAGGTCGCCGCCGAGAATCCCGATCTGTACTTCGAGATCCAGACGCTCAACGACTACGGCACCGAGTCGCTCGCCGCCCTGCTGTATGCCGTGGAGCGGCTTCGCAGCGTGGTTCGCGCGAACGATCTCGAGGGATTCCGCGCGCTGATGACACGCGGACAGAGCTACCTGCAGGAGCGCGAGAAGAGGTAGCCGCCGTCGTGGCGCTCCGACGACAACGAGCCCGACTCGTGACGGTCACGGGTCGGGTCAGTCAGGATTGGAAGGTCGTCAGGCCGTCATGCGGCGGCCGATCAGCACGGCCGCTCCCACCACCGCCACCCCGATGCCAACCGCGATCGCCGGGTTTGCCTTGGCGGCGGCGACCGCGCGGTGGTAGGTCGACTTCAGGACCTCCTCCGCCTGTGCGAGGTTGACGCGCGCCTGATGCGTCGTGGCGGTCACTAGCTGGTGTAGCTCGGCGGCCTTGTGGATCGCGGCCTGCTCGAGCTGTTCGCCCTTGGCGTGGACGACCTCGCGGACGCGAGCCTTCACGTCGAGCTTCTCCTCGACGATGTGCCGCAGCTCCGAGAACGCCTCCTGCAGATCTTCGCGCTTCTCGGCCATCTCGTGGGCAATCTCGTGACGGTCACGCATGGTGCGGGCTCCGGTCGTCTTGGACGCCGCGCTTCACGGCCTTGATCGTCTGCTCCGCCTCGTATTTCACGAGCTTTCCGTCGGGAACGGCGTCGTTGCGCAGGCGCTTCACGAACACGGTGGCGAGCACGCCACCGAGCACGATGAAGAACGCCGCGCCGAGCAGCAAGCGAACGACGAGGCTCGCGATCACCGACTCGAGCGCAACCACACCGGCGGTGCATAGAAAGCCCAGGCCGATCACGGCGACCAGCGCCCCGATCACGATCACCGCGGCCTCCGCGGCGGCGGTCTTCGCCGAGCGCGAGATGTCGTCGCGCGCGAGCTCCATCTCATCGTGCACCAGGGTCTTGGCGTCGTCGGTGATCCGGTGCAGAAGCCCTGTGATGCCTCTGTCAGCGGTACCGTCCGTGTCGGCGATCTTGCGTTCCATCGCTGCCTCCTTCCGACAAGGAAGTGCAGGCGAGGTGCCAGGCGAACCAGCCGCAGGAAATTCGGAGAATCGACGTCGAGAGGTCGCTTGATCTGCGCGTGAAGGCTACGCGGCCGCGCGCGAGTAGCGCACCAGCGCGCGGTGAAGCGCTCCGAGCGCGCGGCTGGCACGGCGCTCGCGGCGGCGGCGCTCGCCTCGGGCGCCAGGTTCCGGAGACGGGGACGTGGAGACCAGAGCGACGGGCGTTAATTCGGTCGTCATGCAGCAGCAGCTTTCGTGGTGGCAGGATGAGTGGGGAGGCCGAGCATCGCACGCACGTCGCTGAGGGGCGTGGCCCAGTGATCTTCCCAGGGAAAGGTGATCAGGGATCCGGCGCGGCGACCGGTGAGGAATGCGGCGAGCACATCGCGCAGCAAGCTCGGCTGCTCGCGGAGGCCGCGCAGCGTGCCGACCGTGGACAGGATGAACGTGCTCGGCGCACGGAGCTGGGCGAACGTGAACGCCTGCAGCGCGACCTCGCCCGCCGGGTTGGTGTCGTGGCCGGTGACCACGTGCCACAGATCGTGGGTCTGACGCACCCGCTGGATCAAGTACGAGGTGCGCGGGTCGGAGACGCCGGGAGGCGGACCCTCGAACACGTCGGGCGTGAAGCCGCGTGAGCGCAGGAACGTCGCGTACGCCTGGCCGAGCGTGCCGACGGGGAGGGTAGCGAGCCGCTCGAGGTCTACCGTGTTCGAGTCGATCGCGCGGTGCTCGGCGTAGAGCTGCGCTCCGCGGGGATCGGTGAAGAACCGCTCGATCCGCGCACCCATCGTGCCGGCGTTCGCGTAGTTCGAGAACATCAGCACCTGGTCGGTCTCGTCGGGGTTGGCCATCACGCGCGACAGAGCCCGCAGCGCCTTGCCCCAGCGCAGGACGGGAGACAGCGACGCGACGTCGGTGGTTGAGGAGGTCTGGTCAGTCGTCATCATCGATAGCTCCTTGGCTTCCGTATTGTCATCGTGATAATAGACCGCGAGTAGTTATTGTCAATGTGAAAATAGTGCACATTCGCCGGCTCCACCGGGCGGCCGGGTATGCTCGTGATATGGCTCGGACTCCCCGGACACCGCTGCGCAGAGCACGCCGCGTCGCCCGCCGGAGGAGGGCGCCGGAGGAGGCGCGCATCGAGATCCTCGACGCAGCCGATCGGGTGTTCGCCGGATCGCAGCCGGACCATGTCGGGCTGAAGGACGTCGGCCGAGAGGCGGGCGTCAGCCACGCGTTGATCACTCACTACTTTGGGACGTTTGCCGGGCTGATCGAGGCCGCGCTCGAGCGCCGGATTCGCACGCTGCGCGAGACCATGCTCGCGAAGCTGCGCGATGCCGGTGCGCTCGCGCAGCCGAGCGAGCTGCTCGGTCTGCTGTTCCAGGCTCTCGAAGATCCAGTGCACCTGCGGTTGATGCGCTGGTTGCTTGCGAGCGAGCGACCGGCGGCGGCGTACGCGTTCGGCCTGCAGACCCACGGCCTCCAGATGGTCGCGCGTCAGGTCGCGACCTCCCTCGATCCAGCACCGACGCTCGACCTGGTCAACAAGATCGAGCTGACGCTGCTGACCGCGGTGGCCGCCGCGTATGGCTACGCACTGGCGAAGTACTCGCTCGTCGGCGGGCTCGGGCGCGAGGCGTCGCCGGCGCTCGATGCGGAGGTACAGCACACGCTCGCCGCGATGGTGCAGGCGCACCTCCGGGAGGAGCTCGGAATCACCGTGGGCCGCTAGCGTTCGATGCAGATCCGCGATCGGCGGCGTTCGCCCTCACGTCGTCCCGGCCGCGCCGCACGAGGCCTACGCGCGGATCGAGTCGTCGTCGGCCACACCGAGATAACTTCCGTTCGAGCCTCGCGGCGTTACGTCCGCTACCATCGATGGATGTTCGCCAACCGGGCCCGTCCGCCGCTCCTGCTCGCCACGATCGGGTTCGGAGCCCTCGTGCTCGCCGCACCCCATGGCGGCACGCCGCGCAGCTACGAGCTGCACGTCAAGCTGCGATCCGAGGCCGTACCGCTCGCTATTGCCGCGACGATGCGTAGCGAACCGATGTTCGATGCGACGACGATCGCCGCGCACGATGACCGCGCGCGGTGGATCGTCGTCACCGCCGCCACGCTCGGCACCCCGGAGGATCTGGCCGTTCAGCTCGCCGCGGATCCCGCGGTGGAGCAGGCGTTCCTCGCGCCGGAGGTCACGCTGCCCGTCGAGAGCGGGACGCGCAGCCCAGCGGAGGATCGCTGCCCGGTCACCACGCCGTCGTTCGAGTCGTATCAGGGCTACCTGGGCCCGGCGCCGCAGGGAATCGATGCACCGGCGGCATGGCGGCTCGGCCAGCGCGGCGCCGGCGTGTGGTTCGCGGATATCGAGGGCGGATGGAACGCTGCGCACGAGGATCTCCCGGGCGATCGGATCTCGCACGTCGGCGGGACGCCGATCAATGACCCGAGCTGGCGCGCGCATGGCACAGCGGTGCTCGGCGAGGTGGTCGGCATCGATAACGGCAAGGGCGTGGTCGGGATCGCGCCGGATGTCGAGCGCGTGTTCACGTCCTCGATCGGCGGGACCACGGTGGCCAACGCGATCGATCGCGCGGCGAACCAGCTACGCGCCGGGGACGTGCTGCTGATCGAGCTGCAGGGCGGCGGCCCGCGCGGTCGCTACCTGCCGATCGAGTACTGGGACGACAACTTCGATGTGATCCGTGCCGCGGCGAAGCGCGGGGTGATCGTGATCGAGGCCGCGGGCAATGGCGGCGAGAACCTCGACCACAAGGCCTACGATCGGAAGTTCGATCGCACCAAGCGCGACTCGGGCGCGATCATGATCGGCGCGGGTGGTCCGGCGCGCGAGGGCTTCGCGGATCGCGAACGCCTCGAGTTCTCCAACTACGGCGACCGCGTCGACGTCCAGGGCTGGGGCCGCAAGGTCGCCACACTCGACTACGGTGATCTGCAGCGCTGCGCCGGCGCTGATCGGCACTACACGGACGAGTTCTCGGGCACGTCGAGCGCCTCGCCGATCGTGGCGGGTGCGGCGGTCCTGCTCGAGGGGATCGCGCGGGAGCGCGGCGTGGTGCTGTCGCCACCCGTGCTGCGCGAGCTGCTGCGCGCGACCGGCACGCCGCAGGCTGGCAATGCGGCTCGCGCGATCGGTCCGCGCCCGGATCTCGCGCGTGCGATCGAGGCGATAGCGTCAGGCCCCGGGCGGCGCTGACATCACCACGAACCAGATCGCGATCGGCGCGGTGCGCTCGATCACGAGCTGGCCGAGCCGCTCGAGGGTCTTCACATGATCCGCGCGATCCTGCGCGCTGGGCCGCCTCCACCGTTGCTTCCGCACGAGAGGAAGGATCGGCCAGGTCAGTGATTCGTGTAGATGAACTGATCCTCACCGCTCGTGACAGTCACCACCACGATGGTGTCGGCCCGGGTGGGTGTATCGGCGGCGGCCCAGGCGTGTGCGACGATGTCGGCTGCCTGATCGTCCCACGCCAGTACCGGCTGGTGACAGCCGAGGAGCACCAAGGTCAGTAGGGCGGTCCGTACGGCGTGCACCCTACACATCGGACTACGCCCGGTACAGCCAAACCCGCAGCAGCGACAGCAGCTGGTCGGCATCCACCGGCTTCGTGATGTAGTCCGACGCGCCGGCCTCGAGGCACTTCTCGCGGTCGCCCTTCATCGCCTTGGCGGTGAGCGCGATCACGGGGAGGTCCTTCCAGACCGCGCGCTCGCGGATCTTCCGCAGCGCCTCGTAGCCGTCCATCTCCGGCATCATGATGTCCATCAGGACGACGTCGATGTTCGGATTCTCCTCGAGCTTGGCGAGCGCGCGGCGGCCGTTCTCGGCGTACTGCACGTGCATCTTGTGACCTTCGAGCAGCGAGGTCAGCGCGAAGATGTTGCGCAGATCGTCGTCGACCACCAGCACGTTGCGCTCCGCGAGCTGTGGATCGCTCTTCGCCAGGCGACGCAGCACGCGCTGCTTACGCTCGGGGAGGTTGGCCTCCACGCGGTGCAAGAACAGCGCGGTCTCGTCGAGCAGCCGCTCCATCGTGGTGACGTCCTTGATGATCACCGTCTGCGCGAGGCCGTGCAGCCGGGCCTTGTCCTCGTCGGTCAGCTCGCGGCCGGTGTAGACGATCACCGGCAAGCGCCGGTGCCGCGGGTCCGCCTTGATCCGCTCGATCAGCTCGAAACCCGACATCCCCGGGAGCCGGAGGTCCATGACCACGCAGTCATAGGACTGATCCTGCAGTGACTGCAGCGCGCCCTCACCAGAGGTCACGCTGGTGGTCAGCACATCGCCTTCGCCGATCAAGTCGGTGATCGCCTGGCTCTGCACCGGATCGTCCTCGACGACGAGCAGGCTCTTCACCTGCTTGTCGACGAACATCTTGATCCCGTCGAGCCCGTCCTTCAAATGCTCTGCCGTGACCGGCTTCTGGAGGAAGCCGAGCGCGCCGTTCTGCAAGCTGCGGCGCTCCTCGTCGAGACCGGAGATCACGTGCACCGGGATGTGCCGCGTGGCCGGGTCGTGCTTCAGCCGATCGAGCAACACCCAGCCATCGATATCCGGCAGGCGCAGGTCGAGTGTCACGGCATCCGGCTTGACCGTGCGCGCGAGCTCGAGTGCCTGGTTGCCACTGGTGGCGACCACGCCCTTGAAGCCCGACGCCCGGCCCATCTCGAGCATCGTCATTGCGAACGTCACGTCATCCTCGACGACGAGCAGCACGCGATCGCCCGGCTCGAGATGCTCGTAGTCATCCGCCACCGAGCGCGCGAGCGGGATCGGCGTCACCGCATCGTTCAGCTGCGTGTTGGGAGGCAGCGGGACGTATTCGCCTTTCTGGATCGGCAGATCCATCGCCTGCGCTGCCTCGAGCACGGCCTGCGCCGCTGCTGCCGCGCGCATCTGCGCTGCGGGGCGCTCGCGCATGTCGTGCTGCTGCACCTTGTACTGGGCCGGCAGGAGCAGGGTGAACGTCGAACCCGAGCCCACCGTGGACTCGACCCGCAGATCACCGCCGAGCAGACCGGCGATCTCGCGGGAGATCGCGAGGCCGAGGCCGGTGCCGCCGTACTTGCGGCTGGTCGAGCCATCCGCTTGCTGGAACGCTTCGAAGATCAGCCGCTGCTTGTCTTTCGGGATGCCGATGCCGGTATCGCTCACCGCGAAGCCGACGACGTCGGGCGCCGCGCGATAGATCCGCAGGTTGACCCGTCCACGCTCGGTGAACTTCATCGCGTTGGAGAGCAAGTTTCTCAGCACCTGACGCAGCCGCATGTCGTCGGTATCGATCGACGTCGGAAGATCGTTGTCGAGCTCGACCGAGAACCCGAGACCCTTCTCCTCGGCGACCTGACGGAACGTCTGATCCACGTAGTCGCGCAGGTTGCCGAACCGGATCTGGCCAACATCGACGGCCATGGTTCCGGACTCGATCTTCGCGAGGTCGAGGATCTCGTTGATCAGCGTCATCAGATCGGTACCCGCCTGCCGGATCGTGTCGGCATAGCGGATCTGCTTGTCGGTCAGGTTGCCTTCGATGTTGTCGGCGAGCTGCCGCGACAGGATGAGCAGCGAGTTGAGCGGCGTGCGCAGCTCGTGCGACATGTTCGCCAGGAACTGCGACTTGTACTTGGAAGTGAGCGCGAGCTGCTCCGCCTTCTCCTCGAGCTCCTGACGGGCGAGCTCGACCTGCTTGTTCTTCTTCTCGACCTCCGCCTTCTGATCGGAGAGCTGGACCGCCTTCTCCTCCAGCTCCTCGTTGGTTTGCTGCAGCTCTTCCTGCTGGCTGCGGAGCTCCTCGGTCAGCGACTGCGACTGGCGCAGCAGCTCGTCGGTGCGCATCGTGGCCTCGATGGTCGCGATCACGATGCCGAGGGACTCGAGCATCTGGTCGAGGAACGCGAGCTGGATGCCCGAGAACTTGTCGAACGACGCGAGCTCGATGACGCCCTTGACCTCGCCCTCGAACAGGATCGGGACGACGACGATCGCGTGCGGCGGTGCTTCACCGAGTGCCGACGAGATCGAGATGTAGTCCGCGGGGACCTTGGTGAGGACGATCCGCTTGCCCTCGAGGGCAGCCTGACCGACCAGGCCCTGGCCGAACCGCCACGTGTTCGAGACCGCCTTGCGCTCCTGGTACGCGTAGCTCGCGAATAGCTTGAGCACCGGGCCTTCGTCGTCGGACTCCGTCATGTAGAACGCACCGTGGTGCGCGTTCACCAGCGGAGCGAGCTCGTTGAGGATCTGGCGGGCGACCGTGAGCAGATCGCGCTGACCCTGCAGCATGCGAGTGAACCGCGCGACGTTCGTCTTGAGCCAGTCCTGCTCCTGGTTGACCTTCGTGGTCTCTGCCAGGGTGCGGATCATCTGGTTGACGGTGTCCTTCAGCTGCGCGATCTCGCCGCGCGCTTCGACGGTGATCGACCGCGTCAGGTCACCTTGGGTCACCGCCGTGGCCACGTCGCGAATCGCGCGGACCTGACCGGTCAGGTTGCCTGCGAGCTCGTTGACGTTGTTGGTGAGGTCGCGCCAGACACCGGCGGCGCCGGGCACGTCGGCCTGACCACCAAGCCGGCCATCGACACCGACGTCGCGGGCAACACCCGTGACCTGCTCGGCGAACGTCGACAGCGTGTCGATCATGTTGTTGATGGTGTCGACCAGGGTCGCGATCTCGCCGCGAGCCGTCAGCGTCAGCTTACGCTCGAGGTCACCGTTGGCGACCGCGGTGACGACCGTCGCGATGCCGCGCACCTGCTCGGTGAGGTTACGCGCCATGACGTTCACGTTGTCGGTGAGGTCACGCCAGGTTCCTGAAACACCGCGGACCTCGGCCTGTCCACCGAGGACACCGTCGAGACCGACCTCGCGGGCGACGCGCGTCACCTCGGAGGCGAACGAGCCGAGCTGATCGACCATCGTGTTGATCGTGTTCTTCAGCTGCAGCAGCTCACCGCGAACCTCGACCGTGATCTTGCGGGTGAGATCGCCGTTCGCGACGGCGGTGGTCACCTCCGCGATGTCGCGCACCTGGTTGGTCAGGTTGCTCGCCATCTGGTTGACGTTGTCGGTCAGCTCCTTCCACGTGCCGGCGACGCCGCGCACCGCTGCCTGGCCACCGAGCTTGCCTTCGACACCGACGTCGCGGGCAACGCGCGTCACCTCGTCGGCGAACGAGCTCAGCGTGTCGACCATCGTGTTGATGACGTTCTTGAGATCGAGCAGCTCGCCGCGGACCTCGACGGAGATCTTGCGAGTCATATCGCCGCGAGCGATCGCGGTGGCGACCGCCGAGATGTCGCGCACCTGGTTGGTCAGGTTCGAGGCCATCTGGTTGACGTTGTCTGTCAGCTCCTTCCACGTTCCGCGGACGCCTTCGACCGACGCCTGGCCACCGAGCTTGCCTTCGGTGCCGACCTCGCGTGCGACGCGCGAGACCTGGTCGGCGAATGCGGAGAGCTGATCGACCATCGTGTTGACGGTGTTCTTCAGCTCGAGGATCTCGCCCTTCGCGTCGACGACGATCTTCTGCTGCAGGTCGCCGGCGGCGATCGCGGTGGCGACCTTCGCGATGTTTCGCACCTGATCGGTCAGGTTCGCGGCCATCGAGTTCACGGCGTCGGTCAGGTTGCGCCACGTACCGGACACACCACGCACGTCGGCCTGACCGCCGAGGCGGCCTTCGATGCCTACGTCGCGCGCGAGCCGCGTCACCTGATCGGCGAACGAGCTCAGCTGATCGACCATGATGTTGACGGTGTTCTTGAGCTCGAGGATCTCGCCTTTCGCGTCGACGGTGATCTTCCTGGTCAGGTCACCTCGGGCAACGGACGTGGTCACCTCGGCGATGTCGCGGACCTGGTTGGTCAGGTTCGACGCCATGCCGTTGACGTTATCGGTGAGCTCCTTCCAGGTACCGCGGACACCTTCGACGGAGGCCTGACCACCGAGCCGGCCTTCGGTTCCGACCTCGCGGGCAACGCGCGTCACCTCGGAGGCGAAGCTGTTGAGCTGATCGACCATCGTGTTCAGTGTGGCCTTCAGGTCGAGCACCTCGCCGCGCGCATCGACGGTGATCTTCCTCGATAGATCGCCGGTCGCGACCGCGCGGGCGACATCCGCGACGTTGCGGACCTGGTTGGTGAGGTTGCTCGCCATCGAGTTGACGTTGTCGGTCAGCTCCTTCCAGATGCCCGAGACGTCACGCACCTGGGCCTGGCCACCGAGCACGCCTTCGGTGCCGACCTCGCGCGCGACGCGGGTCACCTCGGAGGCGAACGCGTTCAGCTGATCGACCATCGTGTTGATGGTGTTCTTCAGGGTCACCAGCTCGCCGCGCGCCTCGACCGTGATCTTGCGGGTGAGGTCGCCATTCGCGACCGCGGTGGTCACCTCGGCGATATCGCGAACCTGACCGGTCAGGTTCTTCGCCATCTGGTTGACGTTCTCGGTCAGCTCCTTCCAGACGCCGGAGACATCCTTCACATCGGCGGTGACGCCGAGCGTGCCTTCGGTTCCGACTAGCCGGGCAACGCGCGTCACCTCGGCGGAGAACCGGTTGAGCTTGTCGACGGTCGCGTTGATCGTGTTCTTCAGCGCGAGGATCTCGCCGCGCGCATCGACGCCGATCTTCTTCGACAGGTCACCACCGGCGATCGCGGTGACGACCTCGGCGATGTTGCGGACCTGCGACGTCAGGTTCGACGCCATGCCGTTCACGTTCTGGGTCAGCTCGCGCCACACGCCGGAGACGTCGGCGACCTCGGCCTGGCCACCGAGCACGCCCTCGGTGCCGACCTCGCGGGCGACACGCGTCACCTCGGCAGCGAACGAGGACAGCTGATCAACCATGATGTTGATCGTGTTCTTCAGCGAGAGGATCTCGCCCTTGGCCTCGACGGTGATCTTCTTGCCGAGGTCACCGGCGGCGACGGCGCTCGTCACCTCGGCGATGTTTCGCACCTGGAACGTCAGGTTATTGGCCATCGAGTTCACGGACTCCGTGAGCTCGCGCCACACACCGGAGACGCCGCGCACGGTGGCCTGACCGCCGAGCCGGCCTTCGGTGCCGACCTCGCGAGCAACGCGCGTCACCTCGTTGGCGAACGCACGCAGCTGCTCGACCATCGTGTTCATCGTGTTCTTGAGCTCGAGGATCTCGCCC
The DNA here is from genome assembly GCA_043753855.1 of Myxococcales bacterium. Lineage (GTDB taxonomy): Bacteria > Myxococcota_A > Polyangia > Haliangiales > Haliangiaceae > JABFXX01. The sequence continues at coordinate 126,931 of JAYUVX010000081.1, forward strand.
TTGACGTCGATGGTGATGGTCTTGGTCAGATCGCCAAGCGCGACGGCCGTGGTCACCCGGGCGATCTCGCGGACCTGAGACGTCAGGTTCGACGCCATGAGATTCACGGAGTCGGTCAGGTCCTTCCAGACCCCCGACACGCCTTGCACGCGGGCCTGGGCGCCGAGCTTGCCTTCACCACCGACCTCCTGGGCGACACGCGTCACCTCGGAGCCGAACTGCGAGAGCCGGGCTACCATGCCGTTGACGATGCGGGCGTGGCGAAGGAACTCGCCGCGGCGTGATGCGTTCGAGTCGTCGAGCTCCATCGTCTGCTCGAGGTCGCCGCGGGCCACGGCGGTGACGACGCGCGCGATCTCGTTCGCGTGGCCGGTGAGGTCGGTGATGACCTCGTTGACGGCCGAGATGTAGTTCGCCCAGCCGCCGGTCGCGTTGAGCCGGCGCATCCGCTTGTTCGCTTGCCCCTCCTTGCCGACCGCGTTCGAGACGTCGCTCGCCTCGTCCTTGATGATCTTGACCATCTCGACGAGCTCGTTGAACGTCTCGGCGATCTGGCCATCGACGCCGACCAGGTCCTCGCGCATCTTG
>JAYUVX010000082.1:0-54236 GCA_043753855.1 Myxococcales bacterium
GTCTGAGGCAACACGGCTCGAGCGCGCGGGGGCGCCCGAGCCAACATGGAGGATTAGACCGTCAACCGGAAGCCAACTCGAGCCGAGGTTGGAGCGTACCGGCTCGTGTTGTGACCGACGTTCGGATTGCGCGCGGTGGGGAAGCTCTCCGCTCCGCGGGTGTCGATCGTCTTGGCGCAGATCAGATCCGTATACTCGCCGCCGACCACCGCAGTGATGTGTTCTCGCACCGCCGTTGCGGAGCTGCGGTGCGAGGTCTGGCGTTTGTAGACGTCGAACATGTCGGCGAACAGCTCGTCGCTGACGCCCTTGCGGAGCTTGCGCGCGTACCCTTGCGGGTGACCATCAGCCTCTCGACGTAAAACGTCACCGCGTAGTCGCCGGGCAACAGGTCCGTGATCGCGCAGCTGCCGTCGCCGTCGGTGAGCGCGTTCTGCGGTTCGGGTGTGCCCCGGTCCTGAGCACGGTGACGCGCGACCAGCGCCTTCTTGGTCGTGGCGTCGACGACGCGGCCTTCGACCGCCCCGGTCGTCATCGATTGCGCCAAGACCGAGCTCGCCAGTGCCACGACGATCAAAAACATCAGCCTCGAGCACATCCGATGATCAATAGAAGACCCGCGCGCGGGTTCCTACGCGGCGATGTCGAGGGCGCATGACACCACGCGTACGACAGCCGCAACGGTCTCGAAGCGGGCGACTTCGCGATACGCATGCACCGCAACGGCGACGTATCATCCGGGGATGTCGACGCTCCGGTCGCTGACGGCAGACATCACCGCGTGCCGCAGGTGCGCACGGCTCGTGACCTGTCGCGAAGCCGCGGCGAGCGCTCCGCCGAGGCGCTTTCTCGGCGAGGACTACTGGGCACGGCCGGTCCCCGGCTTTGGTGATCCGAAGGCCCGCCTGCTCGTCGTCGGCCTCGCGCCCGCCGCGCACGGCGGCAATCGCACCGGGCGCGTGTTCACCGGCGATCGATCGGGCGACTGGCTCTACGGGGCCTTGCATCGCGCCGGGTACGCGAACCAGGCCGCATCGATCCGCCGCTGCGATGGAATGGTGCTGACCGATGCGTACGTCGCGTGCATCGTTCGTTGTGCGCCGCCCGGAAATCATCCGTCGCCGGCGGAGCGCGACCGCTGCGTACCGTTGTTCGCCGCCGAGCTCGCCCTGCTCACCCGCGTCCGCGCGGTGCTCGCACTCGGTGCGTTCGCGTGGGATGGCTTCTTGCTCGCGGCATCACGGATCGGTCACCCGACGCCCAAGCCGAGGCCACGGTTCGCCCACGGAGCGCGCGCGACGATCGGCCCCTACGCGCTGATCGCCAGCTATCACGTCAGCCAGCAGAACACGTTCACCGGCCGGCTCACGGAACCGATGCTCGATGCCGTGTTCGCGAGCGCGAAGGTGCTGGCCTCCGCGGCTCCTTGCGAATGACCCGGCGCAGGCCGGACCAGGTCTCGTCGATCGTGTACCGCTGGCAGCGCGCCAGCTGAGCGAAAAGATCGGCGCGGAGCTTCGCGAACGCCCGTCGATCAGCGATGGCGGAGTGGTCGCGTCCCGAGCGCCGCACCGATCGGTACCGCTCCGGGCAGCTCCTCGAAGCCGCGCGGCGCGCCGACCACGGCGACCCGGTGGCGCTCCTCGGTACTCGACCGTGGAATGATCGTGCCACCCGGAGCGTCATGTGGGCGGTGTCATGATCGATTTCGGCGGCACGTGCGACCTCGCGGTGTGGTGCAAGCTCCTGCGCGAGAAGGGCTGGTCCGGCCGGCTGATCGCTCGTGCGCTCGGCAAGAGCGAGGGCTACGTCAATAACCTCGTCCGCGTGGTCGAGCGTGCCTCGCCAACGGTACTGCTGCGCTGGAAGGAGGAGCAGGGCGGGGCGGTCGAGCATGCGTGCGCCACCGACTGGCTGGTCCAGGTCTGCCTGCTGCCCCACGAGCTGCAGGACGCCGAGCTCGCCCACCGCATCCGCGTGATCTCCGGATAGCGTCTGCCGGCGTTCCTGCTACCGATCGCAGGTGCAGCTCGATCTGTTCGCAGCACCGATCACCGCGATCGATCCGGGGTTCGGCGCGTTCCGTCGCCACGAGCTCGGCCACGGTGCGTGGCTGGATCATCACCCGGCGTGGGTGAGCGGCCACGAGGTCCTGTTCGACCGCTTGCATCGCGAGCTGCCGTGGAAAGCGGAGACCGTGACGATGTACGACCGCACGGTCGATGTGCCGAGGCTGCTCGCGCGCGTCCCGAGCGAGGGACTGATCGACGACATGCGGCGAGCTCTGTCGGCGCGCTACGGCGAGGAGCTTACTCGCACCACCGCGGCGCTGTGTCGCGACGGCGAGGGCAGCGTCGCGTTTCACGGCGATACCACCGCGCGCGACATGGATCAGGCGATCGTCGCGACCGTGTCGCTTGGCCAGCCGCGGCGGTTCCTGCTCAAGCCCGCCGAGGGCGGCACCTCGATCGCGTTTCCCGCAGGCCGTGGCGATCTGATCGTGATGGGCGGCACCTGCCAGCGCACCTGGCGTCACGCGATCCCGAAGGTGGCGCACGTTGCGGGCCCGCGGATCGCCCTGATGTTCCGCCCGCGCTGGGGCGACGGCTACTGAGTAGACGAGCGGTACCTCCGCTCGCGAACTCGTCGCGGATGCGGTGCCGTGCTCTCGGAGCCCGCAGAAGCCAAGCGACCCAGCCGCACCATGGTGCCGCGCCACGCCGACGCGCACCAAGCAGAACGTCTGCACCGCGGGGGCCCAAGAGACCTCTGCGCGGTGTCTTGGCGGCGCCCGACCGTTCTGACCACAGTCACGATGGTTGCCGCCGCGGCGCGGGTGACCTGCGCGAGCCGCCTGCTGGGTCGCTGCGCGGCACTGACACGAGGTCCGTTTCGACCATGGCGGTGAGCGCTGCGACGCCGACATCGAGCATCTTCCACCACGGTACCGGGCCGCCGGTGAGGAAGCCGGTTGCGCGGCTCGAGCCCGCGGTGCCACGACGCCCGCTCCCGACGCCGGCGCTGACGCGCCGATGGTGGCGCCGCTGGCGGTGCTGTTGTCGTCGTCGGGCCGGCTGGTGATGGGGTGCTCACCGGCTGGTCGCGAGCCGGTCGCTCGTGCAGTCTCCCCCGCATGCGGTTCACCGACAGGGTGGTCCTGGTGACGGGCGGGGGCCGTGGGATTGGCCGAGCGATCGTCAAGCGGATCACCGATGAAGGCGGCCGCGTCTGCATCGTCGATCCGGATCGTCATGCCGGCAGCGATGCCGCACGCGAGTACGGCGATCACGTGCTGTACGTGCGCGGTAGCGTGGCGAGTGAGCGCGACGTGCGTCGCGCCATGGCGACCTGCCTGCGCTGGGGCAAGCGACTCGATGGCCTGGTCAACAACGCGGGCATCGCGGATCCCAAGGTCGGCGCGCTCGAGGACATCACGCTGGCCGTGTGGCGCAAGTACATTGACACCAACCTCACCGGGATGTTCCTGGTCACCAAGAGCGCCGTCTCTCACCTGCGTCGCACGGGCGGCTCGATCGTCAACATCTCGTCGACTCGCGCGCTGCAATCCGAGCCAGAGACCGAGCCATACGCGGCGACCAAGGGCGGCATCGTCGCGCTCACCCACGCGCTGGCGATCAGCCTGGGCCCCAAGATCCGGGTCAACTGCATCAGCCCCGGGTGGATCGCCACCGACGAGCTCGCGCCGCGAGATCAGCGCAAGCCCCCCAAGCTATCGCGCACCGACCATGCGCAGCACCCGGTGGGCCGCGTCGGGCGTCCGGATGACGTGGCCGGGCTGTGCGCGTGGTTGCTCTCGAGCGAGGCCGGCTTTGTCACTGGCGAGAACATCGTGATCGATGGTGGGATGACCCGGAAGATGGTCTATGCGTGACCGCGCCGTGACCTGAACCGGGTCGCCGCGGGCCCAGCTCGGCTCGCGCGCCGGGTGCAGGCAGACCCGGACGATCCGCCAACTGCGCGGGAGGCAATGAGACTTCGCGTGGCCCATCGGCTGCACGAGGGGTCAGCCTCCTCCACGAAAGGCACAGACGGTCATGAAGGCAAGCAAATTCCTCGTTCTCGCCGGCGGCATCCTCGGCATCCTCGCGTTCTTCCTCCCGATGGTCACCATCCACCGAGCCGACTACACCGGCTCGGCGAGCGCATTCCAGATCATCAAGGGACTCTCGGTGGCGACCGACGCGGTGAGCTCCGAGACGGTTCGCAGTGCGGCGATGAGCACCGAGTCCGTGCAGTCTGCGAAGGAAGGCTTCGATTCGATGAAGGGCATCGTGCTCGCGATCTTCGTCCCGGCGGTCCTGCTCGCGGCGATCGGTGCGTTCGGCGTGAGCAAGCGAAAGTTCGGCCGCGTGGCCGGCGTGTTCTCGCTGCTGCTCGGGCTGATCGGCCTCGGGATCGGCGCGCTGCTGACCAGCGCCGCGGGTCCTGATGGCGGGCTCGGTCTGACGCTATTGCTCGCGACGGGTGCGCTCGGCGCGATCGGCGGTCTGCTCGCCCTGATCAAGCCGGAGCGCGCAGCGACTGGGCCGCAGGTCACGCGGATGGTCGCGACCCGCGCGTGATGCGCTGCGTTTGGCGTGTGATCCCAAGAGCTTCGAGATTTCTCCCCGCTCCCGATGCTCCCACAATAACATCGAAGGCATGGTTCCGTACCGCCATGCCCTTGCTGCGTCGCGCCAGCGTGGTCTGCCATCGATCGGTCTCGAGCTGACCGCACCGAGCGGGGTCGAGTTGACCCCGGTGGTCGAGGGTGTAGCGGTGATTCGCTGCCGCGAGCGTCGCGCGGATGGCAAGACGCTCGGCGAGCTCGAGGTCTCGATGTTCTCCGCTGCGCTGATCATCGATCGCGACGGCATCCTCGAGGAGAAGGCGCGCGCGGTGGCCGAAGCGGCCGATCACGCGGGCCGAGTCGAGGGCACGGTGGCGGTCTCGCTGCCCGGAGCGAGCGGGTATCGTGCCGATGTCGAGCCCACGCGATCCGCGCTGCCCTACATCCATGTGTTCGCGATGGCGCCGCACGATCTCCGGGTCGATGGCGGCGTCGTGGTGATCGTGCGGAGCGCGCAGCCCGAGTGGCCTGCCGCCGAGCTGATGCTCGGTTCGCTACGGTTTCTCACCCGCCATGGCAACGCGCAGCCGGCGAACGACGACAACCGCGCGCACGGTCCGCTGCTACCGATCGCAGCAAAGTAAACGAGCCGCTGAACCGGCGCAGCAGCGCGAGAACAGCTGATCACCGCTTCGTCCAGCGCTTGTCGGCCGGATTGGTGAACGCGCCGAACACCTCGCGCACCTCGCGGTTCTGCACGCCCGAGCTCGAGCTCGAGCTTGGCCGGCGCGCCGCGCTTGTTCCATGCGGCGGGCGTACGGACCGCTCGCCGGTACACGTGCACGGCGAGGATGTCGGCATCGCCGGTGGTCGCGGCGGTCTGCTTCAGCATCCGCTTCCTGCCGCGCCGCACGAACCACTCGCCGAACCCCGGTGTCGTGGACCAGTAGAGATTGGTGTCGGGGTTGTCGCCGTCCCCAAGCGTTGCGTCGCATTGCGTGATGATGGACGAAATATCCGGCGCGGCTTGCACGTTCGCTACGAAGCCAGCCGGCTGCGCGCCTCGTCGATCGCCGTGCGCGCGGCGATCCGCAGCCCGGTCAGTCGCGACAGCTCGTCGGGCGCGGGCGCTGGCTTGGCCTGATAGATCCGATCGAGCCAGCGCAGCGCCGCGAACGGTGAGGTCAGTGCGATCGCGGCGGCCGCGAACGATAGCGGTGGCGGCAACAGCACCATCGATCCGGCCACCAGGCCCGCGGCCCACAGCGGATACACCACGAGCGCCGCGCCGAGCTTGAACGTGGACGTCGCATCGGGATCCGCCTTGCGTGCGATCCAGCGCGGCAGGAAGTACGGGATCGCGTACAGCGCGAAGCCCGATGCCGCGAGCGGTGCGAGCGCAGCGCGACGCAGTGGCGACCTCGGCGCCTGCTCGGGTGCGGGCGATCGGCCGGCGACCTGCGTGTCGGCGACCCCGAGCCGCTCGAGCTCGCCGTAGTACGCATCCACGTGGTAGGCAACGCGCGCGATCAGCGCTTCGTCCAGGCTGCGCAGCGTCTGGCTCGCCAGCTCGACCTGACGACCGATGCCGCTCCAGCCTCCGAGCGTAGGGTCACCGGCATCGGTCGCGAGCAGCTCGGCGACCCGCGCGATACGCATCCGATCCTGATGGGTCTCACCCTCGACGAGCAGCTCTTTCAGATCCTGCTCCATGCGCGCGGTGGCCGCGCGGATCTTGTGCTCGCCGTCGCCGGGCAGCTCCGCGAACGTTCGCACCGGTCCCCACAGCACGAGGCAGCGCGAACGGAAGTCGCTCGGCGCATCGAACTCGAGCGCGACCGCCTGGAACGTCGGCGGCACACCGGCGCGCTCGGCCGCGGCCTGCAGCATCCGCGCGGCACCCGACTTGAGGGGCGCGAGCTTGGGCTCCGAGTGACTGGTGCCCTCGGGGAAGATCAAGATATTGCCGCCACCGGCGAGGTGCGCGGCGATCCGATCAAACACCGCCACGTTCGCCGACGCATCCTTGTCGGGGTTGTCCTGCTTCCGGATGATCGGCACCGCGCCCGCGCGATCGAGCAGCCACGACAATCCCGGGATGTTCCACAACGTCGACTTCGCGACCGGGGAGATCATGCACGGCGCATCGGTCATCACGAGCACCGGATCGAGCAGCGCATTCGAGTGATTCGAGACGAACACCCGGCCGCGCGTCTGCTGGGCCGGCGGTTCGCCGAACCGCTCGATGTCGCGGAAGTACAACCGCACGATGCGGCGAAACGTTCCGATCAGCGCGCCGCGCAGGCTCAGCGGTTCACGCGGCTCGTCGGCGATCGGCAGGGTCACCCGCCCATGATGCCACGGTCAGCCCCAGACCAGCGCGCCACCCGACCAGGTGGTCATCGGAGTCATGCTGTGCTCGAGCTTCTCCCCGACCGCGGTATGCGCCGGGCAGAACCAGCGCTCGCCCTCGGTGTCCTCACGGGTCGCCGCGCACATTCCGCACCTGGGTGACGTATCGGCGGCCTCCGGGAATCCCACGACGAGCGTCGGACACGAGGCCACCCGCAGCACGCGGTTGGGGATGTTGTCGCGGTGCAGCCCGAACTGGCCGACGACGATCAGATCGCTGCGGATCTCGGCGGCGAGCTGCGCGATCTGCTCGTGCGGCGTACCGCGCCGAACATGGAGCCGGGCGCGCCAGTCCGTGCCGAACTGGTTGAACGTCTCGAGCGCCGGATACACGCGTTCCCACAGCGTTTGCTTGAGCTCGTCACTGGCGGGCTTGCGCTTCTCCTTCACGGTCAAGAAGTGCAGCTCGGGCGCATCGTGGCGCGCTGCTTGATCGAGCGCGTGCTCGAGCACGATGTCGGCATACTCGGAGAGGTCGATGCCGACAACCATGCGGTATCTCCGCACGCGGCCGAGCGTATTCGGTTCACGCAGTGGGGGGCTCATATCAGCCGTGTTTGCACGTGACGTGCCCGCGGAACACCGCCTACGCGGTGTGTAAGCGGAGCAGGGCTGCGCGCTCGCGCACGGCGGTGCGAGCGCCAACGCCAGTGTCGACGAGTGGAGGACGAGTGGAGGACGAGTGCCGGGTTGAGTGATCGATGTCGCTCGTGGGACCATCACGGCGTGGGGGCCTGGGACCGAGACGCCATCGAGTTACGCGCGGTGGCCCCGCTCGTCGTGACCGCCACGAGCGAGCTGATCGCGCCCGTGCTGCTGGTCACCAACGGTTCGAAGACCATCGGGATGACCAGCGCGGAGCTGCTTCGACCGTGGTTGCCCGCACAGATGTCCGTGCTGCTCGCGTTCGATGGCTCGATCGCCGTGCCGGTCGCGAGCTGGACCATGGGTCGGTACTTCGGGGTCGGCATGATCGATCTGACGGGTGCCGTGCCCGCGTCGGAGGAGGTGCGGCCGCTGCCGATCGCCGGTGTCTGCGCGAGCCTCGATACTCGCGGCGCGCCGTCCGCGATCGCGACGATCATGGTGGCGAACGGAAAGCTCGTTCGCGAGCTGATCCCCGTGCACGTCGACCTCGTGGATGGCGGCGGCATGAGCGATGACCTCGGCAGGCTCGCGACCGTTATCGATCCCAACCATGCCGGCGCCCCCGTCGAGGGTGCAGCGCTGTTCACCTGGTTTCCCGCCGATCCGGTGCTCGCCCGCACGAGCGAGGTGCTCGCGGTGGCGATGACCTATGCGTATCGCGCCGGAACGTTCCAGCCACGCCAGATCCCGGCGATCGCCGAGTTGGCAGGGCTCGACGATCTCGGCCGCGCGCTGATCCAGGCGACCCCGGCTCCACCGCGCCCCGAGCTCACCCAGGTCACCGGCGAGATCCTCGCCGTCACAGCCGAGGAGACGCCCGTCCTCGATGGCGCCGACGAGCAACGGCAGAAGCGCGAGCGCTCCTGAACAGCCACCGTGCCTGACAGCGTTCGGGTACGGGTGGGGATGCCGCGTCAGGTTTTGCTAGTCGCGGTGGGGCCACCTCACGTACTCAGGTTCAGCGTGCGCAGACAAGCCGATCGTTACACGATGGAGCTCCCCGTCGATGTCACCGCGCAGGGCGTGACCCAGCGGCTGTCACTCCAGGATCTGTCCCGCAACGGCATGTTCCTGCGGATGAGCGCGCCGTTTCCAGTCGACACCGAGATCAAGCTCGGGCTCGTGCACGAGGGCCGCATGCTGCAGGCGCTCGCCAGCGTGAGGTTCAGCCTCTGCGAGGCGGAGGCTCGCTCGCTCGGTCGGGTCTCCGGCGTGGGTGTCGCGTTCCAGCGGCCGCTCACCGTGATGGATCACCTGTTCATGCTCGCGATCGAGCGCATGGTGCGGGATCGCCGCAGCAGCCTGCGCCGGCTCGGGCTACATGTCGTGATCGCGGACCGCTCGGTCCGCGTGCTCGAGCGGATGTCCACGGCGCTCGACGAGGCGGGATGCACTGTCGCGATCGCGACCACCGGCATGGAGCTGCTAGCCGCCTGCATGCGCAAGACACCCGATGTCGTGCTCGTCGAGCGCGATCTCCCGGTGATCGATGGGCTGTGCGTGATCGCGGAGCTCGCGAAGCAACCGGCGCTCGCCATGGTGCCGGTGATCGTGACCTCCGAGGAGCCCTCGGACATCGACCTCGCGTTCGAAGCGGGTGCGCTCGACTTCATCGCCAAGCCGTTCACCGCCGTCGAGGTCGTCGCGCGTGCGCGGCGGCTGTCAACTGGCAAGCCGGTGATCACCACGGATCGGGTCGCGCTGCGCGGCTCGCTCGCCGAGGTCGCACTGCCTGCGCTGCTGACCATGCTCGAGCTCGAGCGCAAGACCGGGCGGGTCGCGCTGTTCGGAGCACAGACCGCCTGGATCGATGTCGTCGATGGACGCGTCATCAACGCGGGTGCCACGGGATCGTTCGCGAGCGTGCGCGCGGTGCTGATGTCGCTGCTCGACTGGACGCACGGGAGCTTCGAGTTGCTCGCCACGGTGCCCGATCATGACGACTCGGATGTGGTGTATCCGATCACGCACCTGCTGCTCGAGCACGCGCGCGTCACCGACGAGCACCGCCGGCAGTCCGATCAGATGCCGGCGCGGAGTGTCGAGCGTCGCGAGCTGCGTCTCGCGTAGCGCGGAGGCGGCGTGTGACCGCGTTTTGTGGTAACCGGAGGCCGTGAAGGTCGCGACCTGGAACGTCAACGGCATCCGGGCTCGCTCGACCCAGCTCCTGCACTGGATCGATCGCGAGGAGCCCGACGTGATCTGCCTGCAGGAGATCAAGGCCGGCCCCGAGCAGGTCCCCGCGACGATCGCGCAGGTCGCTGGCTATCGCTCGCACTTCCACGGTGCCGGCGGGTACTCCGGCGTCGCGCTGATGCTGCGCACCGCGAAGTATGGCGATGCCGGGGTGTTCACCCATCCGCACTTCGACCTCGAGCACCGGATCGTGGTCGCGGAGCTCGGGATCATCGTCGTCGCGAGCGTGTACGTGCCCAATGGTGGCAAGGACTTCGCGGCGAAGATGGTGTTCCTCCGCGAGCTCGAGGCGTGGGCGGGCACGCTCGCGGCCGCCGGCAAGCACCTCGTGCTGTGCGGTGATTATAACGTGGCGCGCACGTTCGTCGACGTGCACCCGGTGCTGCGCAAGCCGATGGTCGGGCAGCTGGTCGAGGAGCGCGAGCTGATCGAGAAGCTGCTCGGCCACGACCTCGTCGATGTCGGTCGCCACGTCGAGCCCGACAACGATCGGTTGTTCACGTGGTGGGCACCGTGGCGCAACATGCGCGAGCGCAACATCGGGTGGCGCCTCGACTACATCGCGGCGAACCGCGCGCTCGTCGACGAGACCGTGACCTGCAAGCACTATCGCGATGTCGGGACGAGCGACCACGGTCCCGTGATCGCATACCTCCGCGACACACCGGCCTAGGCGTCGCGCTGCTTGCCCTTGCGCGGCTCCGCGCCGCGACCCATGCCGGCGCGCTCCCCACCGCTCTCGTGGCCCTCGGCGTGCGGCTTGCCGATCGGACTCTTCGCGTCGGCGGCGCTGGTCACGCGACCCTCCTGATCCTCGCCTTCGCCGGGCTTTGACTCCAAGGGCTCGGCATCGTCGTTGCGCGCATGACCGAACCGATTGTCGCCGCGCTCGTCCGCGACCTTCCAGTCCTCGCCGCCGTAGCGCGGACCACCATCGGTCCGCTGTTCATCGCGTGCGCGCTCGCTGCCCGGGGGTTGCTTTGTCGGCTTCATGATCGGGTCCTCCACGATCAAGTCACGCAAGCCGCGTGCCTCCTCAGCTCAGTGCGTCGCTGACGGTGACCAGCTGATAGCCCCGTGCGCGTAGCTGCGGGATCAAGATGCGCACGGCCTCGATCGTCTCCTCACCGCCGTCGCGCGCCTCGTGCATGAGGATGATACTACCCGGCCGGATCCGCTCGAGCACGCGGGCCACCACGTCAGCTGCGGGCTTTCCCTTCCAGTCGAAGCTGTTGAGGTCCCACAGCACGAGTCGCTTGGCGACCCGTGCGAACGCGCGCACCGTCCACGGCGAGCGGCCGCCCCACGGTGGACGCGCGACCCGCGGCACCTGTCCCGTCGCGCGCTGGATCGCCGCATCGGTCTTCGCGATCTCCCGCTCGACGCTGCGCGAACGGGCGAGCGGCAGGTAGCGATGGCAGTAGGTGTGGTTGCCGAGCTCGTGACCCTCGGCCGCCATCCGGGTCACGACGGCGGGATGCATCTCGACCGCGTCGCCGAGCAAGAAGAAGGTCGCTGGCGCGTGCGCCTCGGCGAGCGCATCGAGCAGGGCAGGGGTGCGGACCGGGTCGGGGCCATCGTCGAACGTCAGCGCGACGATCTTGCGATCGCGGCGAAGATGGCGCTGGGTGCTCATCAACCAGTCGACCGGTCCATTGAAGCCGCCATAGAACAACAGGTAGAGCAGGACCAGCAGCGGGATCAGAGCGGCGAGCGCGAGCACCATGTTGCCAGAGGATGCGAGCGGAGTGCCGCGTCATGCCTCGAGTCGCCATGCGGGGTTACCGACTGGGCTGGTGGTTGGGCGACCAAGATCGAACATGGATCCGCCGGGGTCCTCACCGGAACGTGAACAACGCGTGATCCTCAGGCGTAGCGCGCTGTCAGTGTGACAGCGAGGGCGGCGGCGCCGGGCAACAGCTGCGCGAACAAGATCGAGCGCGATGCCGTGGCGGCGCCATACGCACCCGCGATCACCACGCACACGAGGAAGAACACGCGGACCTGGAACATCATCGCGGGATCGCCGACGAACGTCCACACCAGGCCCGCGGCGAGGAACCCGTTGTAGAGGCCCTGGTTCGCGGCGAGCACCTTCTGCGTCTCCATCTCGGCGAGCGGGCGCTTGAACGTCCTGGCACCGAACGGCGTGGCCCACAGGAACATCTCGAGCACGAGGAAGTACAGGTGCAGGAACGCAACCAGAGCCGTGAGCACCTGGGACGCAGTGACCATGCGCGGATTATCGCATGCCGCGACTACTCGAGGCGCCCCGCCGTGCTGACCTTGCCGCGCTCGCGATACATTCGTTCGATCGTCATCCGCAGCAACCCATCATCGATCTCGACGTCGTTCGCACCCGCGACATACGCGGCGCGCTCGCACGCGACCTTGATGAAGCCGCCCGAGAGCTCGAAGCTCTCCGCGAGGTCTTCGAAGTTGATCTCCGCGGAGCGCCCGTAGGTGGGAAGCGTGCGCCGCCACAGCTCCGCGCGCATCTCGGGGCTCGGGAAGCTGAAGAACACGTCGTACGAGAACCGCCGCTTGAACGCCGGATCGATCGCCGAGGTCAGATTCGTGGTCAGGATCGCAAGGCCGCCGAACCGCTCGAGGCGGGCGAGCAGGTAGTTGGTCTCGAGGTTGGCGTAGCGATCGTTGCTGCTCTTCACGTCGCTCGTGCGCTTGCCGAACAGCGAGTCGGCCTCGTTGAACAGCAGCACGGCATGACCCGGCTCCGCGGCATCGAACACGTCGCTCAGGTTCTTCTCGGTCTCGCCGAGCCACTTCGAGACCACCTGCGACAGATCGATCTCGTAAATCTCGAGGCCGAGCCGCTTCGCGAGCACGGTGCCCGACATGGTCTTGCCGACGCCGGGATGTCCCGAGAACAGCACGCTGATCCCCTGGGCTCCGCGCAGCTTGAACTGATCGCGGATCCTCCCGCGCTGGCTCGCCGCGGCGACAATCTCGACCAGTGCATTGCGGGTGTCGTCATCGACCACGAGATCGTCGAGATCGAACGGCGCCGACAGCTTCTTGCCGAGCCGCGAGATCCGCTGGTGGAGCTGGCCGGCGACCGCGCGCGCGAGATCCTCGCCCTCCGGCGGACCCGCATCGGGCATCCGTCCCGCCGTGGCCGCGTGCGCCGCGGCGACGATGATGCCGCCGGGGATCGCGAACCGCCCCGACAGGCTCTCCGCCTCGACCGCGGTCAGCGACGGCACGATCTGCTGCCACATCGCGGTGCGAACCCCGAGCGGCGGCACCTCGAGCGTGAGGTGCACGATCGGCCGCTGATGGATCCGCGGCATGCGCTCGCGATTGACCGTGATCGCGAGCGGCCCGCCCCATTCGTCGACGAGCTTGTCGAAGTAGCCAGGCAGCTCGTCCTTGTCGGCCTCGAGGTTGACCGCGTCATCGATGTCGACGAAGGCGGGCACCGCATCCAGCAGGTGCAGCTCGCGGATCAGGGCGCGGATCATCGCGAGCTGCGCCGCCTGCGGCACCTGCTGGAGCCGCCGCGCATCGATCAGCAGCAGCCGCTTGTTCCAGTGCGCCGCGGCCTGCTGGAGCAGCAGCTTCTTGCCGAGGCCGCGCTGACCCTGTACGCACAGGACGACCTCGTTGGAGTGCATCGCCGAGGTGGCGCGATCCACGGTGACCGCCGGGAACGAGCCGGCGACGGCTCCGCCGCGCACCTCCGCGAGCTCCGACAGATCCGGGTCGAGCGACCGCCGGGTGCCATCGAGCAGGTACATCAGCCGGGTCGCCGCGCGCATCCGCCGGTACATCAGCGACTCCGACGGGGCGAGCTCGAGCAGTTGATAGCGGACCAGCGGCGAGCTCGGCGACAGATCGCGCGCCATCAGCGAGCGTGACTCCGGCGTGTCGTAGACCAGCTGCGCGAGCAGCCGGCCATCGAGGCCGCGGCAGGCTGGATCGCGGGCGAGGTAGCGATACGCCTGCAGGAGGTTCGGATCGGCCTCGGGCAGCAGCGCGTACATCAGCGTCGCCCACTGGCGCGGCGTCAGCTCGAACATCCGGATCAGATCGACCAGCGACGAGCGAACGCCCGCGGCGATCGAGGCCTGGATGCGCTGCTCGACCTCGCGATGCACCACGAGATAGCGCTCGAGCACCGTCGCAGCACCGGCCGCGTCGCCGGAGCTCAGCTCGCCGCGCGCGGCCGCGAACAGCCGCCCGATGTCCGAAGGCGCCACGACGTCATCGCTGGCGATCGGCAGGCCGGGCGGCGCCTTCGTCCACGCGAGCCGGATCTGGTACTCGACCCGCAGCCACGCGCGTCGCAGCTCGTCGCGCAGGTGATTGGCGACGTCGATGTACGGTTCGGCCTCGCCCATTGCGCGGAGTCTATCTCACGCGGATGCTACGCGCGCTGGAGGTCGTCGCGGCCGAAACCGAGCTCGGCCGTATTCGCGAGCTCGTTGTCCTGACCGTGTTGCGTGTCGTGCTTGGCCTGCGCGCTGTTGGTGGGACGCGCGGCCTTCTCCTCGTCGGGAGGCGTGACGGCCGGCGGCGTCTGCGCATCGGGCTTGTTGAGCTTGTCGTCGTGCTGGCGCGCCACCGCCTTCATCTGATCGATGAACGGCGTGGTGTACATGGCGAGCGAGATCTGGAGCCGCTGGCCGCCGGGGATCAGCTTGTCCTGCGCCCCGTTCGCGGAACCGAACACCTCGTCGAACGTGTGGTCGCCGAGCTCGTCACGCAGCTCGTCGAGCTGCTCGGCCACCGAGATCGTGCGGAAGTCCGCGATCGTCGGCCCGCGGAACCACGACTTGACCGCCTCGGAGGCGCTGTGACCTTTCTTGAGATCGAACTTCATGCCGCCCTTGGCCGAGGTCGACCACGCATCGGCCTTGGTGTAGCCGTTGCGATAGGTCTCTTTCCACTTGTCCTCCTTGCCCGCGGACTCGCACGCGTGCTTGTACTCCTCGGGCTGGAACACGCCGTGATCGATCGAGCTCGAGTCCTCCTTGCCACTGCCATCGAACGCGAGCTGAGAGGCCGTCGCGGTGGCAGGCGTCGGCCCGCCGCGATCCGCCGCCGGCACATCGCCCTCGGTCTGGATCATGGCCTTCGCGGGGTCAGCGGCCTCTGGAGGTGCCTGGATGGACGCCTCGACCTCGGGGGCGGTGGACGCGAGCTCTTTGGCGGGCATGCATCGAATCATACGGTCGAACGCCGCGGATCTTCCTATGGAAGTTCGCCTGACAATTCACGAAGATTCCTCCCGTGGGATTCGGCCTGTCGCGACGTGCGCGGTCACGCAAGGCCAAGGGTGGCCTGCGCGCGCTGATCGGGCGCGCTCCGGACGCGCGCGAGGTCGGCGATCGGCTCGGTCGGATCGCCCGCCGCATGCTGGGCGACCGGGTCCGCGACACCAGCCCCCGGCGAGTGACGCTCGACCTGCACCCGGCGGCGGCTGCCGTGCGGATCGCCGTCCTGCCCGATGGCGACCTCGAGGTCACCGGCGATACCAGCGCGATCGGACCCGGCTATCACGTCCACGTGCTCGCGCAGCTGGCGCCGGTGCTCGACGAGCTCGACTTCACGTGGGCCGACGAGCAGCCGGATCCGCGCACCGCCATGACTGCCTGGCTGGCCGGCGAGCTCGCTGCGGGCACGCGCCGGATCGCCCTGCCGTCGGAGCTCGCGTTCGTGGTCGACGCGGCGGTGCTGACGCCGATGGGACCGCGTGACCAGGCGTGGCGCGACGCCGTGATCGCCGACCCGTCGCGCGGCGCCGATGCGTTCGCGTGGTGGGACGATGGCCCCGGGCAGCTCGAGCGGTCGCGCGCCGCGCTCGCGATGTCGCTCGAGGTTCCGTGGCGCGAGCCGCTCGATGTCGAGGAGCGCCGGTTGATGGTCGGCGTCGACAAGGATCTGCGCGCCGCGCGCAAGGCGAACCAAACACTCGAGCTGCCGTGGGCGGAGTGGGCCGAGCTGCTCGGCTGGCTCGGGCACGACGAGCGCGCTGCGGAGCTCCGCGAACGCGCCGGCGGAGCAGCTGCGGTGCTCGGCTACCGGCGGCATCCGATCGACGTGACGCTCGATGCGGGCTGGACGTTCCAGCTGCCGGGCGGCTTCGTCGGATCGTGGGAGGACGAGCGCTACTGGTCGACCGACGGCGATCGGATGGTGGAGGTCACGTGCCTCACGACCGGCGGCGAGCAGGACTCCGCGGCGCTGCTCGCGATCGCACCGAAGGCGCATCCGGTGATCGCACGGATCGACGAGCCCGCGCGCCAGGGCCGCGCCGAGGCGTACGACGACGGTGACGTCCACGTGGTGCAGGGCCTGATGGCGGCCACGCCGGAGGTCGCGATCATGACGTGTAAAGGCGCACGCCTCGACGAGCCATGGGCGCTGTCGACCTGGCGCAGCCTGCGCCGCAGCTAGCGGTGCAGCCTGACATCGAAGCTCTGGGTCTCCTCGATGTGAGACAGCATCGGCGCGGCATCCCACAGCGCATCTTCGACGCAGGTCTGCTGCGTGCGGCGCTCGGCCGCCGAGCTGCCCTTCGGTGCAGCGATCACCGCGGTGAGATCGACGATCTCGGTCAGCGTCATCTCGAGGTGCACCCGGATCGTCGCGTCCTCGACGTGGCATGCGGCGAGTAGCGGCCACAGCTGATGCTCGAGATCGGTGGGTGGGTAGTAGGTGCCGGTCCCGCTGCCATGGCCGATCGTTCCGATCGTTCCGATCGAATCGCACGCGCACATCCCGCTGGTCCCGGATCCGCGCATGCCGAACCCGCCGCTGTACGTCGCGGTCCCGCCCCACTGCGCATACAGCGACCAGTGCGCGTTGACCGCGCGCGCCATCGCATTCGCCTTGGCCTGCAGCGGCTCGTCGAGGGAGCCAAACGTCGAGAGCTCGCGGGCGACCTCGCGCCCACGCGTGGGATCGGCGCGGACCAGGCGCTGGGTGCGCTTCCCCCACAGCAGGCCCTCGATGACGATCGGTCCCGACGAGACATCGCCCTCGCCCCACCACGTGCACGCCGTGCCCTCGGCGAGCAGCAGGTCGCCTTCATCGCCGCACGGGACCGCCGCCGACGGTGTCAGCTTCGTCCACCCCGGCGCGCTGACGGAGATCCGATCGAGCGAGATCGGTCGCACCAGCAACGTGGCGTCGAGCAGCGCGGCCTGCTTCAGCGGTCCGATCCGCACCGCCATGCCATCGGTCGCAGCGGCGAGCGGCGCGAGCTTCGCGTCTTCGTCGCGAACCGGTTGCTGCGCGTTCGCGGTGACCGCGACCACGTGCACGAGGGTCCCCGCGGGGAGCAGGCGGCGCAGCGTGGCCGGTGACGTCGCGGCGAGTCGCTCGGCCATCCGCTCGTCGGTGACCAGGATGATCCGGCGCGTGCCGCTGACTCGCTCGAGCCAGGTCGCCGCCTCGGCGAGCGCGACATCGAAGTTCGAGCCGTTGCGCTGAGCGAGCCCGCGCAGCTCGCGATCGACCCGGACCCCGGCCTGACTCGCGGTGGTCCAGCCGGGGAGCAGCGGCCGCGCGAACCGTGCATACGAGATCACCTGTACGCGGCTGTCCGGAGCCTTGCGCAGGTACGACGCCACGAGCTGCTGCTGCGCCTCGCGCTCGCCCGCGGAGATCGAACGCGAGCCATCGACGACGATCACCGTCGCGAGGTCACGCGGCGTGTCACTCAGCTCGCGGGCGAGATCGAGCTCGAGCCGAACGATGTGCTCCTCGCCGAGCGCCACGCGGCCGGCGAACATACCGATCCGTTCGCCCGAGCGCCGCCGGGTGAGCTCGGCGGCGGGAAATCCGATCCACGCGCCGCTGGTGTCACCGTCAGGTTTGCATGCCGCGGTCAGCTCGTCCTCGTCGGGGATCGCGTGACGCAGCGAACCATCGGCGGCCAAGCGCCACGCCGCGGGTACCTGGACGTAGCGCATGTCGCGGTAGAAGCAGGTCGGGGCAGAGACCGTGAGGTCGATCGTCACGACGCCGGTATGCGCTGCGGCGACGCCGATCTGCACGCTGCCGGTCTGGCCGGTGATCAACACGGCCGACGTGCGCTCGCCGGGCCCGGATCCATCGGCGCTCAGCGCAGCGAACCGGGTCTGCGCAGCTTCGGTGCCGACCAGAGCGAGCGGAATCGGCGTGCCCCTGCTGAGGACGGTGGCCGCGGTGACCAGCCCGTGGGGCGGAAGATCGAGCTGCGCGAGCGTCTCGGTGTAGGTGCCTGCCTCGACCGGGATCATGAACCGCGCGGTGAACGTCGCCACCGGACCGGCGAGCGAGCCATGCACCATCGACGGGTGCGCGCTGCCGCCGAGCGAGACATCGGATCCCGCATGCGCGGCTCCGGCGAACAGCAACGCCGCAGCCGCGAGTTGACACCGCATGTCCCTGAGACAGCGGGCCCGCGAAACGGTTCCGGACATCCGCGGGGGCACTCCCGATCGGCCCCGGAAACCGCGTACCGTGCAGCCATGGACCAGTTCGACACCGGCTTCACCGTGCTACACTACTTCGCTGGTCCGCTGATGGCGATCGTCTCGATGCTGGTGGCCGTCACCATCGTCGTGCCGGTCCTCATGTACGTGATCGCCCGCTGGCGCGCGAACAAGGAGCCGCAGCCGGATCAACACCTCGGCCTCAAGGTCGCGCTGCACTACTTCGCGGTCACCAGCCTGCACCTCGCGCTCGCCGGCCTGACGCTCTTGATCTGGACGATGATCTCGAGCGGCCCCTCGGAGATGAAGAGCGTGTTCTACCGGATCGCGATCGGCATGCTGGTGCCGGCCGTCCTCGTGCAGGCCGCGCATCTCCAGCTGCTCCGCCGCACCAACGACGCGCAGCTGACCGGCGTGCGCCGGCTGTTCACCGGCTACAACCTGATCATCACGGGCCTCGTCGGCTTCATCGCGCTGGTCATGGCCTTCCAGGCGCTGCTCGCGAAGGGCAGCTCTGGCGAGGTGGGCAGGATCGCAGGCGCGATGGTGCTGGTCTATGGCACCGCGTGGGCGGTGATCGGCTGGAAGCTCGGCCAGGCGGTGTTGCCTGGCGGAGGCGCGAACACGGGTACCGGAACGCTGACGATGTCGGCGCCGCAGGCGGGCAGCTCGTACGCCGCGGTGGCACCGGCACCACCGACGACCGGTGGCCTGCCCGCACTCGGCGGCGGCGCCTATCCACCGATCGAGCCGAGGAGCTAGGAGCGTCGCTACCCGTGCGTCGCGGCGCCGCGAGCTCGACCGACGCCTAATCCGTCGAGCGGATGTTCGCCGCTTCGATGTGGTCGGGGATGAACCGGCGATCGACGAGGTCGCGGAGGTCGATCTCGCGCTTCAGGATGCCGGCCTTGATCGCGTACTTCATGATCCCCCGCATGTCCTCGTCGGTCGGCGTCAGCATCCGGTAGCTGACGCGATCGGGAGGCTGGGTGAGCACGAACTCGAGGAGCTTTTGGTCCTGGCGGAAGAACGGCGCCGCGACCTTGGCCGCCTCCATCCGGTGCTGCTCGGCCCACTCCCCGCTCTCCGCGATGCCGCGCACCAGGTCGCGCACGATCTCGGGATGCTCCGCGATCAGCTCGTCGCGCACGACCAGCACGCACGACACGAAGTGCGGCCAGATGTCCTTCGCGTAGTAGAGGACGCGCCCGGTACCGTTGAGCTGGGCCTTCGCGGCGTGCGGCTCGCCCACGAAGTACGCATCGATCGAGCCGGCCGCGAGTGCCGCCGGCATGTCGGGCGGCGGCAGGTCGACGAAGTTGATGTCGCCGGGCAGCATGCCCTCGTCCTCCATCAGCTTGGTGATCACGAGGTACTGGTTCGAGTACTTGCTCGGCCGCGCGAACGTCTTGCCCTGGAGATCGCGGATCGACTTCGCGGGCGAGTCCTTGGGCACGATCACCGTCGAGCCATCGCGGTGGCCCAGATAGACGATGTGGATCGGCACGCCTTGCTCGCGCAGCACCATCGCGAGCGGCGCGAGCAAGAACGTCGCATCGATCTTGCGCGCCTTCAGCGCCTCGACCACGGTCGGAAACTCGGTGAACCGCTGCGATTCGAACCGCGTGCCCGTCGTCGTGCTGCGGGTCGCGAAGTCGGTGACCGGGCAGGTCAGGTGACAGGTCACCGGCAGAAACCCGACCGAGAGCTGCGCGGCGCTCGCGTGGTTCGCGCCCTGCCAGGGGCGCTTGTGCAGCACGGTCAGCGCCACGAGGGCGACGACGGTGATCACGCTGATCCGGACCTTGTACGTCATGACAACCCGAGCTCGTCCATGATGGCCTGCTCTGCCTCGGCCACGCCAGGGGACGCCGGGGTTCGCGAGCGACCGGGCGGCAGCTCGAGGATCCGGCGAACCTGGGTCGGGCGGCTGCCGAGCACCAGCACCCGATCCGCGATCTGCACGGCCTCCTCGATATCGTGGGTCACGAACACCACGGTGCGCGGCCGCTCCGCCAGCGTCGCCACCAGCTCTCGGCGCATCCGGGTGCGCGACTGGTAGTCGAGCGCGCTGAACGGTTCGTCGAGCAGCAGGATGTCGGTCTCGGCGGCGAGTGCACGCGCCAGCTCCACGCGCTGCCGCATGCCTCCCGAGAGCTGGTGCGGATAGCTGCCGGCGAACTCGCCGAGCCGGGTGATCTCGAGCCACTCGGCGATCTTGCGCTCGCGTGCGGCCGGCGCGGTGTCGCGCGGTAAGCCGCCGGCGATGTTCTCGCGCGCGGTGAGCCACGGGAACAGCCCGCCGTCCTGATAGATCGTGCGGCTCTGACCCGTACGCTGCAGCGTGCCGCGCGTCGGTGCGAGGTGACCGCCGAGCAGCGACAGCAGCGTGGACTTGCCGCAACCCGAGGGTCCGACGCAGACGACCAGCTCGTGCTTCGCGACCGTCAGATCCAGGCCATCGATCACCGCCAGCTTCGGATAGTCGAACCCGACCTTGGTGAGCGCGAGGACCGGATTGCTCATCGATCGAAGCCCCAGCGGACACTTGGAATCCGGGTGAGCCGGGCGAACAGGACATCGAGCCCGATGCCGATCGCTCCGATCGTGATCATGCCGCACACCACGAGGTCCATCCGCAGGCCGTTGCGTGCGTCGACGATCAGGTAGCCGAGCCCGCTCCGCACCGCGATCATCTCGGCGGCGACCACCACCATCCACGCCACGCCGATCGCCACGCGCAGTGCGGTGACCAGCTGCGGCATGATCGCAGGCAGCGTGATCTTGAACAGCAGGTCGGCATCGGAGAGGCCCATGTCCTCGGCGACGCGGTAGTAGATCTTCGGCACGGTCGCCACCGCGGCGGACGTCGCGAGCGTGATCTGGAAGAACACGGCGATGAACAGGATGAAGATCGCCGGTGGATCGCCCACCCCGAACCACACGATGGCGAACGGGATCCACGCGATCGGTGACAGCGAGCGGAAGAAGTTCACCCACGGCAGCAGCGCCTGGCGAGTGGCGAGCGAGCGTCCGATCACGAGGCCGAGCGGGACTGCCGCCAGCACGCCGCCGGTGAAGCCCCACGCCACCCGGTACAGCGACGCGATGATGTCCGTGATCAGCCGACCCGATGCGATCTCCTCGGCGAACGCCGTCCCGACCTCGGGTGGCGACGGCACGGTGCCGACCGGGAAGGCGCCCGCCGCCGACGCGATCCACCACGCCCCGAGGATCACGAGCCCGGTCAGCGCCGGGTACAGGTACCTCTTCACAGCCGCGGCATCCTGACACGACCGGCTCGCTGGCCGCCATCGCCTGCTCAAGCCTGACATAAGGCTGACAACAGGCGGGCGTAGAGCTGGAGCATGCCGACCCGCCTCACCACCACCCAGCCGTTCTCGTTCGAGCAGACCCTCGCGTTCATCCGGAGGTTCCCGCCCTGTCAGGGCGAGTACATCCTCGGCGACGACGCGGTCACCGCCGCGGTCTCGATCGGATCGCGCGCAGTCCCGATGACCATCCGCCGCCGGGGCGCGGGCCTCGAGGTCGAGACCCCGCGAGCGACGGACGCGAAGGCGGCGGCGGCGCATGCGGCGCACTGGATCGGTGCGCACGACGATGTCGGCGAGCTGTACGCGGCGGCGCGCGGCGATGCGCCGTTCATGCGGCTGCATGCGGCTGATCGAGAAGCTGCACGGCCTCCACCACGTGCGGTTCCTGACGCTCGCGGAGATCAGCGTCTACCGCGTAATGATGCAGCGCACGCCGATCACGATGGCAGCGCGGATGAAGCGCGCGTTCCTCGACCGGTTCGGTACCCCCGTGGAGGTCGAGGGCCGCACGCTGCGCGCGATGCCCGAGCTGGTGATGCTCGATGGCGACGAGATCGGCAAGGCGATCCGCCACGCCCGCAAGGGCTCCGCGATCGCGAACGTGGTGCGCGGCGTGGCCGCGATCGGCGAGCAGGCCCTGCGGGAGGCGCCTTATGCGCAGGCGCGCGATGCGCTGCTCGCGATCAAGGGCATCGGCCCGTTCTCGGCCGCCGCGATCCTGCTGCGCGGGCCCGGTCGGATGGACGAGGTCCCGTCGGTGCGGATGTTCGCCGAGGAGGCCGCCGTGGTCTATGGCGGGTCGATCGACGAGGCCGCGATCGCGCGCCGCTATGGTCGACAGATCGGGTACTGGGGCTTCTACATCAAGACCGGCTCCGCACGGCTCGGAGCTTGAACAAGCTCGTCACGCCGGCGAGCCGCGGCAGCCCGGCGGCATCCGTGCGAACGTGACCCCCATGACGAAGATTGCGATTCTCGGTTCCGGTCCAGTCGGCGAGGCGCTGGCCAAGGGGTTTCTGCAGCACGGTCACTCGGTGATGCGCGGGTCGCGTGATCCGGACAAGCTCGCCGCGTGGAAGAGCGCCACGGCCGGTGACGTACAGGTCGGCAGCTACGCGGACGCGGGAGCCTGGGGCGAGCTGTTCGTCCTCGCGGTCAAGGGCTCGGGCGCGGTGGAGACCGTCGAGCAGACGGGGATCGCGAATCTTGCGGGCAAGATCGTCATCGATGCGACCAATCCGATCGCAGACGACAAGCCCGACAACGGCGTGCTCCGTTACTTCACCAACGCGAACGAGTCCCTGATGGAGCGGCTGCAGGCCACGGCGCCGCAGGCGAGGTTCGTGAAGGCGTTCAACAGTATCGGCAACATGTTCATGGTGAACCCGCCGTTCAAGCCCACGCCGACGATGTTCATCTGCGGCAACGATGCGGCCTCGAAGACCGAGGTCACCCAGATCCTCGAGCAGTTCGGCTGGGAGGCGGCGGACATCGGCGGCGTCGAGAGCGCGCGTCCGATCGAGGCGCTGTGCCAGCTGTGGTGTGCGCCGGGCATGCTGCGCAACGACTGGGCGCACGCGTTCAAGTTCTTGAAGCTCGGCTGATCGTCGGCGGCACGACGCCACGACTCGGTCTAGACTTGGGCGTGCTCCGTTCGCTCGCCCTCGTGCTGGTCGCTGCCTGCTCGTCGCCACCGACGCCGCTCGATGCACCGCGCCCACCGTGGTCCGTGGGTCCGCAACTGCCCGGCCCGCGCCTCGAACCAGGTGTGACAGCCCTTGGCCAGCAGCTGGTCGTGCTCGGCGGATTCGATCAGAACGTGTCCCAGGGGCTCCGGATCACGAGCGACGTGATCGCATTCGACCCCACCGCCGGCACCTGGTCCAACCTGCGCCCGGCACCGGTCGCCTGGACGCACGTCAACCTCGCCGCATCGTCGGCGACGCTGTTCCTGCTCGGCGGTCAGGAGACCGATCAGTTCATCGCGCGCGGCGAGAGCTATGCACTCGATACCGGTCAGTCGAATGCGCAGTGGCGGCCGCTCGCAGCGATGCCGGCGGGGCAGGAGCGCGGTGCGGCAGGTGTGGTGATCGCACCGCCGCACATCTACCTGATCGGTGGATCGTCCTCGACCGGCGCGGTTGCCACCTGCCTCGCCTACGACTTCTCGACCGATACGTGGACGATGTTGCCGCCGCTGCCGGCTCCGCGATCACATCCCGCGGCGATGCGACGAGCCGATGGCACGCTGATCGTCGCCGGTGGACTCTCGACGCTCGATGCCCGCGATGCGGTCTCCGATGTGGTTGCCCTCGCACCAGGGGCCACCACGTGGACGCCGCGCACAGCGATGCCCACGGCCCGTGGCGGATGCGCGTACGGCGTGCAGCTCGGCCAGCTCGTGTGCGCGGGTGGCGAGGCGGGCCAGGCGGCGCTCTCGGTGGTCGAGAGCTACGATTCCACCGCCGATCGGTGGACCACGTTGACGCCGATGCCGGATGTGCGCGCCGGTACCCAGGGCGCCGTGGTCGGGGGCCGGCTCTACGTGCCGGGTGGTGCACGGATGCTGTCGTTCAACCCCGAGTCCTCGCTCTTCGTGTTCTCGCTGATCGATGCGATGTGATGTGAGCGGATCGCCTGCTAGGCTGCGCGCATGTCGTGCCGGCGCTGCCACGCGGATGCACCGACGGGTACCACGGGCTGGTGCGAGGACTGCGAGCGCGCGTACGACACGTGGATCCGCGGTCACGCGGGAGACATCGTGGTGCCGCTGCTCGCCGGCATGGCCATCCTGACGACGATCGGCATGCTGCTGCCGTTCCTCGGGGTGGGGCCATTGATCGCGACGGTGGGCGTGTTCGCAGGGTTCGGCACGCTGGCCGGCACGTTCCGGCTACGCCGACGCAAGCGGCGGCACCAGTTTCTCGTCGCGTCGCTTCCGCGTGCGTACCTGCCGAGCAAGACGTAGGAACGCGCTAGGTTCGGGATCCCGGTGGCGCGAACACCCGCGAGGTCTTCGCAGGCATCTCGACAGAGCGGTCGATCCACGCGCAGCGCGCAGAGACCGTTGCGACGGTGGATCCAGACCGCGCGTCGCTCGTCACGAACGGAGTATGATCTCGCCGCGATGGAGGCCTTCGTCCAAGGTTGGGGACTCACGATCCTCCTGTGCGGGTTCATCGTGCTCGTGTTCCTGGCCGGCTGGCTGCACGTTCACCGCGAGCTGACCTGGGTCCGTGCGCTCACTGATCACCTCGGCTTCGAGCTGGTCGCCGACGAGCCCGGCACCGCAAAGCCGGCGGGCTCGCTCGATGTCCAGGCGATCCGCGACGAGTCCCACGCGATCGTGACCGCGAAGGATCCGGCGTGGGCGCTCAAGCAGGTGCGGTCCTGGCAAATGCGCGCAAATCGCCTCGAGCCCACGCTCGCATTCTGGGTCGATCTGTTGCGTCAGCTCGGCCTGCTCGGCACGGTGCTCGGCCTCGGTCTCTCGCTGGCGTACACCGGCACGGATGTCACCAAGCTGCTCGGTCCGCTCGCGCTGAAGGTGTGGACGACCGTCGCGGGCCTCGCGTGCAGCATCATGCTGTCGGCGAGCTTCAGCATGCGGCTCACCGCGTGGGTCGATGCCGCCGAGAAGAACCTCGAGGCGTGGGATGCGCAGCGCCGGTCGCGCCGCGAGGTCGCCTCGTGAGGGCCCGGCGCCACGCATATCGCCGGCCCGATCTGACGTCGTTGTTCGACGTGCTGTTCATCATCATCTTCGCGTCGCTGATCCGCGCCGCCGCTGCCGAGAAGGCCGCGGCCGATGCGCTCGCACCGCCGCCGGTGCCGGCCATGCCCGCGCAGCCCGCACCGCCGCCCGACATCGCGGCGCTGCGCACGCGCGCCCTCGCGGATCTCGACCGGCAGCTCGCGACCCGCACGCCGCTCGTGATCCGGATCTCCGCGCACGGGGTCGTCGAGGCGATCGAGGCCGATGGAAGGCGGATCGCGCTCGATGTTCCGCTGCTCGAGCACAGCCCGGATCCAGACGTCGCGATCGCATACCTCGGCGACCGTTCCGCCGAGCTGCGGCTGTGCCGGGTGGCCGCCATCCACCTTGCGGTGACCGAGCTTGCGAGCTACCTCGTGATCGTCGCCCCGGCGATCCCGCTCGCGGATCTCCCGCACGCGCTGCACGAAGGCCTCCACCGCGATCTCGATCGCTGCTTCGCGGAGCAGCGTGGGCTCGCCACCATCGTCGACCCCGCCGCCCTCACCCCGCCGAGAGCTCCCCGAACGCCATGACCAAGCACGACAACCAGCTCGCCAAGGACGTCGCCAAGCAGCTCGACCGCCGCCGCATGCGCCGCCGGATGCTACTCCTGAGCTCGTTCATCGCCGCGATCGCGCTCGCGATCACGTTTCTGACCTGCGGCCGCGGCTGGGGAGTCGGTGGCGCTGGCAAGGGCGAGGGATCCGGACCGGGCCCCGGGACCGCGAGCGCAGTCGACAAGGGTCCGGCGCGCTGTGCGATCCGGGTCACCGGATCCGGAATCGTCGTCGGTGGAAAGCCCGCGACCCGACAGGAAGCCGTCAAGGCGTGCAAGGCCACCACCGGCGCCGACGTGGTGATAACCGGCGATGCGCGTCAGGGCGACTGGGACGAGTTGCGGGCCGCGCTCCAGGCCGCGCACATCCCGGTGTTCACCAAGCGCTGATCGTCGGATCTCGTCAGGTCTTGCTCGTCGGTGTCATCACGGTCTGCGAGATCGCGACTTCGGACGTGGCGATGTCCGGACGCTGCCCGGCGCTGATCGGCATGATCACCTGGACCTCGCTCGGTGAGACGCGGGGCATCGGCTTCGGCGGCCTGTACGCCGACCACCACGCGAGCGCCTTGGCCGCGGTCCACGCATGCTCCGGAGGGATCACGATCGCGCGCAGCAGGGCGGCGACGTGACGCGCATCGGGGGGGCGATCCTCCGGATCCTTCGCGAGACAGGCGGTGATCACGGCCGTAAGCTCGTGCGGGCACCAGCCGCGAACCTTGGCTGCGAGCGCGGGGATCGGCTGGTGGATGTGCCTGTGGAGGATCTTGGCGTCGGCGCCTTCGCGCGGAAACACCTCCTTGCCGGTGAGCAGCCACCACGCCACGCAGCCGAGCGCGTAGAGGTCTGCGCGCCCATCGAGCTGCATGCCGAGGATCTGCTCCGGCGGCATGAACCCCGGTGTGCCGAGCATCGCCCCGAGCTGGGTGAGCTTCGAGCTGTCGGGCAGAACTTCCGGGACCACCGGGCGGGTCATCGCCGGTAGCGAGTCACTCGCGGTCTGCACGATGCCGAAATCGAGGAGCTTGATGATGTCGAGCTCGTCGGCCGCACGGCACAGCATCAGGTTGGGCGGCTTGATGTCGCGGTGGAGCAGGCCGCCCTCGTGGGCCTCCGCGAGCGACGAGCACGCCTGGATCAGCATCTCGATCACGCGCGTTGCAGGCTGACCGCCCTCGCGGACCACGAGCGACTCGAGATCGAGACCATCGAGGAGCTCCATCACGTAGTAGAAGATGCCCTCGTCGGTGACGCCGTAATCGAACAGGCCGATGGTGTGGCGCGATCGCATCGAGGCGAGCACCTGCGCCTCGCGGCGAAACCGCTCGCGAATCTCGGGCGCAGCCTCGGGATCGGCGAGCGCCTCGGAGCGGATCAGCTTGATCGCTGCGGATCGCGCGAGGAGCCGGTGCTCCGCGCGCCACACCTCGCCCATGCCACCGGCACCGAGCCGCGCCACGAGGCGGTACGATCCGAGCTCGCGCGCGCGAGCTTCGGCGGTCTTCGCCTGTGCGCGTGAGGCCACGACCTGCCTGCGCATGCGGACGAGGTTCCACGCGAGGATCAGCGCGATCCCCACGGCGAACGCCATCGCTCCGGCGCTCGCGATCATGCTGCGACGCTCGAGCTCGTGCGTGGGACCGAGCAGCGTGCGCGTCGGGACCATCGTCGCGACGTACCAGTCGAGCGGAACGCGGACGCCGGCCCGCGTACCGCCGAGCGGCGCGAGCGATGCGAGATAGCCGCCATCCCGGGTCTCGAGCTCGGCGATCGTCGGCCGGCTGCCGAATCCGGGCCGCGCGAGCTCGGCGTACAGCGCGTCGAGCGATGGGTCGTGCAGATCGGTGTAGCGCAGCAGCTGGTCGCTCGCGGGCAGCGCGAGCCGGTCCGCGGCGGGGTATGCCAGGATCACGCCGTCGCGGGTCGAGACCAGCGTGCGCGCTTCGTCGAGCGTGGTCCGCGCCACGAACTTCGACAGCGCGCCGACATCGAAGTCCACGGTGAGCACCGCGACCAGGTGTCTGTCGGCGTCGTAGACCGGCTCGGTGCAGGTGACGCCCGTCGCGTGACTGCCGAAGAACGTGTACGGCTCGGTCCACGCGCGTGCACCGATGCGCTCGGCGAGCTGATAGAAGCCGCGGCGTCGTGGATCGTAGTCGGTGACCTCCTCGCGCAGCTCGTGGAGCGCAGCGCCGGCGACCGTGAATCGCACGACGTGCGTGCCCGCCGTTGCGACCGTGCTCTCCTGAACCTCGACCCGTCCTTGATCCCCGAGGTACGCGCCGCGGAACGTGCCGTCGGGGAAGCTCAGGCTGGCGTACGCGACGCCGGGGCGGCCGAGGATCAGATCGTGGATGCGGACCAGCGTGTCGTCGAGGGGAAGCTTGCGATCGGCGAGCAGCCGCAAGCGCTCGAGGATCGGGGCGGCCTGATCGAGCGCGAACGCGACGTCGGACTGGATGGCGGTCGCTTGCTCGACGAGCTGCGTGCGCGCCATCGACTGCGACGCCGACCGCGTGGTGCTGCGGCCGACGAACATGATCCCGATCCCGACGGTGAGCACCAGGAGTGGGACCGTGAGCAGCACGCCGATCGGCGAGGCGAGCGCGCGGGCGAGCTTGATCGCGGGGCGTTGATGCTGGGTACTGCCGCGCGCCTCAGTCACGAGATTCGTACACCGAGCGCGCCGGCAGCTCGAACGCGGTCAGAAACCCGCCCTTGCCGCACGCGGTGTCGAGTCCGATGCAGGCGGGACCGGCCCACATGTCCGTCGGATCGTCGGGGGTGTGCGTCGACAGCTCGTTCGGCAACGTGCGCGTCGTGGTGTGACCGAACACGACGAGCTTACCGCGATAGTTCTCGAAGAAGTCGCGATCGCGAAGCCACAGCAGTGCGCGCGGCGGCAGGACCTCCGATGGGTGCGGGAAGAAATCGTCCTGCATCCGCTTGATGCCGGCATGCACATAGATCGCGTGCTCGTCCTCGTACCAGTGCGGCAGCGTGTCGAACCACGCGATGACATCGGCCGGGAGAAACGAGCCTTCGAACATCGCCTCGAGCTCGGCGGCCGCGGGTAGCTGATCCTCGCCGGGGACCGGGAGGCCCACGTACGAGCAGTAGCACTCGTAGCAACCGTTGCCGCGGGGCAGCACGAACTCCGGCCAGCCGGTCGAGACCACCTGCAGCCACGCGTCCTCGTGGTTGCCGCGCAGCGCGATCACCTTGGCGGGTCCGTCTGCCATCATTTGCCGGACCCGTGCGACGACACCGGCCGAGTCGGGACCGCGGTCAGTGTAGTCCCCAAGAAACACGAGGGTGTCCTCCTCCGTCAACGGAGGGAGGCGACTGACCAGCTTGTCCAAGGCTGCGAGATCGCCATGGATGTCGCCGATCGCGAAGGTCCGACCTGCCACGCCTGCATCCTAGTGTAGGAATCGCCCACGATCACGGTGTCGGGTGTCGGTTCTCGCCACCCGCGCGTTCGTGCAGTTTCCCCTCGTTACGCTGGCACGAGCCGTGGAATTATGTTGGCCATGTCCCTTCGGCTGATCCTCGCACTCGCGATTGCCCCGGTTCTCGCTGCCACCTCTGCTCACGCGCAAGCGCCGGGCGGCTACGCGGATCCCGCATACGCGCAACCGCCCGGTGACTACTACGCCGGTCCGTCCACGGTGCAGCCGCAGATGATCGTCGCGCCCGCGCCCGAGGTGTTTCAGCCGCGGTGGTCGATCGCGGCATCGGCGGGCAACCTGACCCTGTCCCCCCAGAGCAACCCGGATGCGTCCGCCGACTTCGCGATAGGTCAGCTCGCGCTGCGCTATCGCGGCTGGCAGCACCTCGAGCTCGAGCTCTCGCTCGCCGGCGGCAATCAGCAGCTGGCCGACGGCAAGGGCGAAGGCGATCTCAAGGTGGCGCACGTCTCGTTCGCAGGCCGCTACCGGTTCAACGCCGAGCAGCACACCAACTGGTGGTTGATGGCGGGCTTCGGCGCCACCACCGTTGCGCCGAAGGATGCGAGCAGCGATCAGGCAAAGATGGCGCAGCGGCCGCACGGCCTGCTCGGCGTCGGCATCGAGTATCGGTGGACGCACTTCGCGCTCCAGGCGGAGCTCAAGGCGATCGCGGTCGGTCCCACCGAGAGCGAGCAGAAGCGCGTCAGCGACACCGGGATGAAGTCCGAGAGCATCACGGGCGGATCGTTCACGCTCGGCGGGGCCTACTACTTCTGATCGACTACGGTGCGTCGACGGTGGCCTGCACCGCAGCCTCGGCGATCGAACCGAACCGGATGCGCGCTGCGTCGTCGAACGAGGTCGTGTACGGCAGGTGGATGAAGCCGGCGCGGCCGTGTCCCGCCATCGCCCCTAGGTCCGCGAACATCACGTTGTTGCAGATGTAGCGGCCCGGGTCGGTGCTCGGCTGCGGTGCTTCGCCGAGCTCGACGAGTGCGGTCTCGATCGCATCGAGCGGCAGGAGCGTGTCACGGGTCGCGGGTGCATCCGCAACGATCTGCTGCGCCGCGCGGAGGATGCCGCGATTGTCGGGCGCGCCGCCCGAGAGCTCGCCGGTGTCTTGGAGGTTGTACGCGGTGTGCTCGAGAGCGATCTCGTTGCCACCCTGACCGAAACTTACCACGTGCTCCGGCTGGCAGCGCGCGATCACCTCGGTGACCAGCGACGCGGCACGATCGTACTCGACTGGCAGGATCAGCTTCATCACCTGTGCCTGACGAACCACCGAAGGCCGCAGCGCGGTCACCGCAACGGCGGAGACATTCTCGTGCCAGCCGTCGGCCGGGAACGGCTGGAAGCCGGTGATCAACACCTTCGCACCCGCGGGATCGCCCTCGAACGCGCACGGAGCAGGCGCCTTGCGGATCTGCATGCGCGAGGTATCGCCACTCGAGTGAACCCGAAGGTCAACGACGTCGGCTCGATCGGGCATCAGGTCGCCGACCTTGAAGGCGATCAGCGAGCGGAACGCGGTGGTCGTCCGGACCACCGTGCGCGCATCCGCGGCGTCGAGGATCGGCCGGAGGTCCACGCCGTTGGCCTCGAGCCGCTCGATCTTCTTGCCTCGCGGCAGCTCGATCGTGATCACATCGGAGTCGCGATACACACCGGAGCCGGGCGAGACGATCACCCCGAGGTCCTTCGGAAACACCTCGACGTACTGCAGATCCACGATCGCACCCGGCGTCACCTCCAGCGACACCTTCGCGACGCGCACGACCTGCTGGATCTGGATCGGCAGATCGATCCAGCGATCGCGCCCGCGCAGCCTCGACACCGTGAGCGTCTCGGTTCCGACCACGCGACCCTCGGGGTCCTTCGCGATCAGCCGGACGATCGTGCCCACGCTGGCGTGCGCGCGGACCCGGAGCCGTGCATTGACGGTCAGTCCGCCGAGCTCGGCACCCTCCGGCAACACGACATCGCAGGACCGCGGGAGCTCGACCGCCCCATTGCGCCGCGTGCCGGCACACGTGATCCGATTCGCCTCGAGGACCTTGGCGTTGAGCGGGTGGCCGGCGTCGTCGAACTTTCCGTCGACGAAATCGCGTAACAGCCCATCGTTTGGCCCCTCGTTGGGGTTTGCGGCCACCTCGTTGCGTGGAGTCTCCGTGCAACCGCTGGCGGCAGCGACGCTGGCCAGGGCAAGGGCGGTCAGGATACGACGCAGGAGCACGTGGCCTTCCACAGCAGCGGTCGTGCCAAGAGGGACGTACGCGATCGCGGCTAGTTGCGGCGTTCGAGAGCGGCTACTCGACTTGCCGCGGCAGGGACGCTGGATCCCAGCTCGTCAGCAGATCACAGCTCGATCGTTCCACGGCCGAGCTCGATCACGCTGCCGGTCACGAAGATCCCGCCCTCGGCATCGACGCGCAGCCCGAGCCGGGACCGACGGTCCACCGCATCGCCCTGACGCAGGCTCGCCGTCATCGGCAGCGCCTGGCCAGTCGCCACCATCCAGCCGCCGAGGTTGGCGCACGCCGACCCGGTCGCCGGGTCCTCGACCACGCCACCGTTCAACGTGAAGAAGAACCGGACGGTGTGCTCGGGCTCGCCGCGCGCCCACAGGTACGCCATCGCCTCCTCGCGCGTGGGCGAGAGGCCGTGCTTTGCGAGCAGCTCGAAGCTGGGAGACGCCGCGCGCACCAGCTCCGGCGTCGCGATCGGAATGACGAGCTGCTCGGAGCCGGTATTGACCCACACGGGCGTGTCGCTGATCGCGTGCTCCGGGAGGCCGAGCATCGCGGCGAGCTCACCGCGCGTCGCCTCGACCCGCCGGGTCTGCGGCGCGCGGGCGGTCTTCAAGGTCCAGGTCGCACCGTCGGTGGTGACCTTCACGAGGCCGGCGATCATCTCGAGCGTGACCTGCGCGCGACCCTGGGCGATCACCGACGTGGTGCCGAGCGTCGGGTGACCCGCGAATGGCATCTCGAAGCCGGGCGTAAAGATCCGGACGTGGGCGTCGGCACCGTCACGGGTCGGCGGGAGCACGAACGTGGTCTCCGACAGATTCATCTGCCGGGCGAGCTGCTGCATCTGCGCCGGTGTGATGCCGCGGGCATCCTCGAACACGCACAGCGGATTGCCGGAGAACCGGTCACCCTCGATCGTGAACACGTTGACGATGCGGAACGCGTGGGCCATGTGGCGGATGTACGCCTCCCACCGACCCGGGACAAGGCACAGGAACGCGCGAGGAGGGCCGGTACACCGACCGCTACCTCAACGAATCCCCGGCCGGGCCGATGTGCTGATCATGGTTCGCGTTCTCGTGATTGCCGCGGTTCTGGCGGGCTGCCACCCCAAGCTATCGGCCGGCTACGACGCGACTGCACACGTCCGCGGACCGCTCGCGAATCTTCAGAGCATCCCGCGCGTGGCTGCGCTCACCGGCGTCGAGGGCAGCGCGCCCGCCCCCGAGGGTCGAACGATCAATGCGGGACTCTCGTTCGGCGACACGATCTTCCAGATCGGCATCGGCATGCGCGCGAACAACATCGCGAAATCCACGCTCGATCCGATGCATGGCCCGCAGTACGTCTCGGCCGCCGCCTCGCTCGACTTCCGCTACACCTGGGTCCGGATCAAGAACTTCTCCACCAACCTCGTCCTCGCTCCGACGCGCACGCTGCTCGTGGATAGCGCGAGCGCGAGCTACACCTGGGGCAGTGGCATTCGCTACGGCGCCGGCTTGCTCGTGAAGCTGAGCGCGTTCGGGATCTACGCCGACGCCTACCAGGAGAAGATCGTGTTCTCCGAGGGACCAGCGTTCGGTAACAGCACGCGCACCGGCGTCTCCCTCGGGCTCGCGTTCCAGCCCTGACCGGGCGAGCACGCGCCCAGATCCCACACAGACGGTGTCAACCGTTGGACGAGGTCGAGCATCTACAGCGCATGCGCATCCTCCTCGCTTGCCTGGTCCTCACCGCGTACACCTCGGCCTTTGCCGGTCCCGATCTCGGCGAGGTCCGCAAGACCGGGTCGTTCCACGGCGTGACCTTGACCTGCGTCCTCGAGGTCGACGTCTCGATCGGACCCGCCACAAAGGTCGAGCTGCGCGGCCCGCAGGAGTGGTTGGCGCGGGTCGAGACCAAGGTCGTGAACGGCGCGCTGGTCGCATCGATGCCGGGCCGGTGGAACAACGTCCCCAGGATCAAGCTCCTGATCACGACGCCGGAGCTGACCTCGATCGACATCAGCGGCGTCGCGGGCCTCCATGCGGGCAAGCTCGCCGGGAAGACGCTCGATGTGCACCTCTCGGGCGTCGGATCGGTTGCGCTCGCAGGCACCGTCGAGCAGCTGCGCGTCGATGCGAGCGGCACGGCCGAGCTCCTGGCCAAGCAGCTGGTCACCCGCAGCACGGTCATCGACGTGAGTGGTACGGGCGAAGCCACCGTGCATGCAACGAAGCAGATCGCGGCGTCGATCTCGGGCACCGGTAGCATCATCGTCTATGGCAAGCCGGCGTCGGTGCAGAAGTCGATCAGCGGCGCCGGCGAATTCGAGCTACGCTAGCTGTGCGTTGCCGGCCTCCGTTGTCGATGCGGTCGAGACTCCGTTTTCGTGCCCGTGTCGGTGCCACGAGCGGCTGAGCCTCGACCAACGCGCGGCGGGTATCGAGGCGCTGTATCGGTTCGACGATGCGATGCGCGGCTGGGGACAGACGGTGATCTGGGAGCTCGCGGCACCGACGTTGTGGCGGCTGCAGCAACAGCTCGGCGAGGTGAAGTGGGTCGCGGTGCGCGACGGTGCCTGCATCCACGCCCGGCTGCTCGGGTTCTGCGTTCACGAGACCATCCACGCGATCTGCGGTGATGCGTCCGCTGCGAACTACGGAACACCGGTGGGGCTGCCCTACGGTGTGCCCGAGTCCGTCCCCGCGACCGAGGAAGCGGCGTACCTGCATGCCTTCAATCAGCAGGAAGCTCGTGCATGGGTGGGACTCGCGGCCGTCGCGTACCGGCTGTTCGGGATCGAGTGGGCGCTGCTGCCGGCGCGTGACGTCGGTACCTATGGGTTCGCCGGCGGGTCCGCGCTCTGCGACGTTCCGCCGGGCTATCGTCGCGTGCCTCACTTCGATCATGCGCAGCATACGCGGCGCTATCTGGCCCTCGCACGGAAGCTCGAGGACGAGGCGCGGGACTGGTTCACCGCCGAGAAGCTCGACGAGATCCACGTGCGGTTCACGGCTGCCGAGGCGCGTGGGCGTGCGCTCCGGCCGATCGCGTATCCGTCGCCTCGCGAGGCTGCGCGGATCAAGCCGAAGCGGCCGGGGCGCAATGACCTCTGCATCTGCGGGTCGATGAAGAAGTGGAAGCAGTGCTGCGGATCGCTCGTGGCAGATTGAGCCGCGCGCCCGATCCGGGGTCGTGGCGCGGCGCCTGTCGCAGGTGTCGCACGAACGCGAGCGGACGGGGGTGTACGATGCGCCGATGTCGTGCAGACTGATCGCGTTCTTGGTCGGAATCATCGCCCTGACCACCGGATGTCCGCAGCGGGCACCGGCGGTCGTTACGTCGAAGCCGGTGGAGCCGATCGTCGCCACACCGCGCGGCGGCGAGTCCCCGCAGCCAACGCTTCGGCTGCCGAAGAACTTCGTTCCCACCGGCTATGTGGCGCGTCTCGATATCGATCCGGCGAAGACCACGTTCGATGGCTCGATCGCGATCTCGGGCGTGATCGGTCAGCCGTCCTCCGTGATCTGGCTGCATGGCTATCACCTCAAGGTCAGCCGGGCGACGGCGACCAAGGCGGCATCGGAGGTCGCGATCACGGTGACCCCACGTGGAGACGATCTGCTCGAGCTCCGGGCCCCGGCGCCGCTCGAGCCCGGCGACTGGACGCTGATGCTCGACTACGCGGGCGAGCTCGATCTGCTGAGCACCACCGGTGCCTTCAAGCAGGTCGTGGGTGGTGCTTCGTACGTCTATACCCAGCTCGAAGCGACCTACGCGCGGCGCGTGTTTCCGTGTGTGGACGAGCCCGACAACAAGGTGCCGTGGAAGCTGACGCTCGATGTACCGGGCAAGCTGGTCGCGGTGTCGAACACGCCGATCGCGAGCGAGGCAGCACTCGCCGGTGGTAAGCGCCGCGTCGAGTTTGCGAAGACCAAGCCGCTGCCGAGCTATCTCCTCGCGTTCGGCGTGGGCCCGTTCGAGATCGTCGATGGCGGCAAGACCAAGGGCGGGACGCCGGTGCGGATCCTCACGCTCGCGAAGCGCGCTGCGGACGGTGCGTATGCCGCGAAGACCACCGCGAAGCTCCTCGAGCTGACCGAGGACTGGTTCGGCATGCCGTATCCGTACGAGAAGCTCGACATGCTCACGATCCCGGTGACCGTCGGGTTCGGCGCGATGGAGAACGCGGGTCTCATCACGTTCACCGAGACCTTGATGCTGCTCGATCCGAAGGCCGCCTCGAAGGCGCGACAGCACGCCTGGATCCGCGTCGCGTCGCACGAGATCGCGCACCAGTGGTTCGGTGACCTGGTGACGATGGCCTACTGGGACGACATCTGGCTCAACGAAGGCTTCGCGAACTGGCTCGAGACCAAGACCGCCTTCGCGTTCGATCCAACCTGGCACGACGAGCTCGGCGAGCTCGACATGCGGAACAGTGCACTCGGCGCGGATAGCATCGTCAGCGCGCGGCAGATCCGCCAGCCGATCAACAGTGCCGACGATATCCTCACCGCGTTCGACGGCATCACCTACGACAAGGGCGCCTCGATCCTGCGGATGTTCGAGAACTATGTCGGGCCCGCCGTGTTCCAGAAGGGCGTGCGGGACTACCTCACCAGCAAGGCGTACGGCAACGCGACCTCCGCGGACTTCGCCGCCGCGATCAGCAAGGCCGCGAACAAGGACGTCAGCGCGGCGTTCGCGACGTTCCTGGACCAGGCCGGCGCGCCGCAGCTGACCGTCACCCAGACGTGCAGCGGAACGCCCACACTGAACCTCGAGCAGCAGCGCTATCTGCCTGCCGGCTCCGGCGCCGCCACCGCCACCAAGCCGTGGCTGCTGCCGGTGTGTGTGGTCTACGAGAAGGCCGGCAAGCGCGCCGAGGCCTGCACGCTCGTCGATGATCCGACCGATCGTCTCGCGCTCGACCAGACCGCCTGTCCTCGCTGGGTGATGCCGAATGCCAATGGCCGCGGGTACTACCGCGTCGCGTATACGGCCGCGCAGCTGACCTCGTTGCGCGACGACGCGTGGCCCGAGCTGACCTGGAACGAGCGACGCGCGATCTTCAACGATGTCGTGGTTGCCGCGGGGCAGGGCAAGCTGCCGCTGATGCTCGCGCTGTCGTTCGTGCCGAAGCTGCTGGTCGGCAACGATCGGTTCACGGTCCCCCTCGCGCTCGAGCTGCCGACCGGCCTCGATAGCTGGGTGCCGAACGAGCTCCGCGGGAAGTACGAGGCGTGGCTGCGTGCCACGTTCGGTCCCGGTGCGGTGGTCGCCGGGCTGATGCCGAAGGACACCGACACGCTGGATATCCAGTCGACGCGCTCGGCTTTGATCGGCGCGGTCGCCTGGACGGCGCGCGAGCCCAAGCTCGTCGACGACGCGGTGGCCCTCGCCGGCAAGTGGCACGAGCTGCCCCAGTCGGTGCGCGGTCTGGTGCTGACCATCGCCGCGGATGTCAGGCCCGAGCTATTCGCGCGGATCCTCAAGGACGTGCGCAGCGAACCCGATCGCACTCATCGAGAGGAGATGTTCGTCGCGCTCAGCAGCACACGCGATCCCAGGCGGCAACTCGAGGCGCTCGCGCTGATCCTCGATCCGAAGCTCGACATCCGCGAGACGTTGGACATGGTCTGGGGAGGCGCCAACGAGGACAGCGCAGCCGTGGCGCGCAGGTTCTTCAAGGAGCACAAGGGCGAGATCCTCGCGCGGCTCCCGAAGGACCTCGTGACCAACCCGGTTGCCGGCTACGCGCGGCTGTTCACCGGCACCTGCAAGGCCGAGCAGCGCGACGAGATCACGGCGTACGTGCAGAAGGAGTTCTCCTCCCTGCCGGGCGGCAAGCGCGTCGTCGATCAGGCGATCGAATCGATGAATCAGTGCATCGCAAGGCGTGCGGTGCTCGAACCCGAGCTGCGAGGCTGGCTGACCGGCGTCAAGATCCCGAAACCCGGTACGTCTTCCGAGCCCGCAGCGCCCACGGCCAAGACCAGGACCAAGCGTGATGCCAAGATGATCCCGAACGCCGAGAGATCTCCCGAGACCAAGCCGACCAAGCCGACCAAGCCCAAGAAGCGGTAGTCACGGTTCGTGCATCGAATAACGGCATGTCCACCCAGACGATCGAACAACGCCGCGCAGAGCTGGAAGGCTGGATCGCGAAGACGCGCGCCAATCAGCGCAAGCTGACGATCGGCCTCGCGGTCGGGGCGGTCATCGCGATCGCGCTGATGCTGTGGAGCGTCGCGGTGGGCGGCGTCGCGCTCGGTATCGTCCTGTTGTTCGGCCTCTGTGGGTTCTGGATCACGATCGGCCACATCATGGACTGGAACAACAAGATCCGGGATCTCGGCAAGCCGAAGGTCCTGCGGGTCTCCGGCGGCGGTCGCCGGTTCTAGAGTTGCCACGGGTCACACAGGCGATGTAACCGGCGCGATAGCTCGCGGCACTGTGGTCGTGACGGTCGACGTTCGGCCGCGAGAGGACCGCTATGCCACGCCTGGCTCATGGGATCCCGTTGTCCGCGCTGCTCGTTCTCGTCACGGCCGGAAGCGCGGTGCTCGCGCAACCCGCCGGGAACCTTCCGATCGATCCGTTTCGCCCCGCGATCGATTCGCGCGGGTACCTGACCATCAACGCATCGCAGCCGCTCGGGCACGGCGAGCTGTCGTTCGGGCTCGGTTCGCTGTCGTGGGGACATCGCCTGCTCGCGTTCGAGAACCAAGCGGCGACCTACTCGATCGACAACGTGATCACGGCAACCCTGATCGCCGCAGTCGGCGTTCATCTCGGCCCCGCTGAGCTCGAGCTCGGCGCCTCGCTGCCATTCGCGATCCTCGCGGGCGATCGAGGCCCCGACAACCTCGGGGTCGCCAGCGATCCCAATGACGACATGCTCTACAAGGTCGACGGCCAGGGTCTCGGCAATGCGGGGATCCATGTGAAGACGCGGTTGCTCAAGACCCGCCGCGCGCCGCACATCGGTCTCGGCGTGATCGCCAGCCTGTACCTGCCGACCGCGACGAAGGACCGATTCCTTGGCGAGGCGAAGCTGACCCCGCAGCTGATCGGGATCCTCGACAAGGAATTCGGTCGCGGCGGGCGGCTCCGGATCGCGCTCAACGGCGGCATCCGGTTCCGTTCGACGACCTCGTTCACCGACTCCGGCGCGGGTGGTGTGGTGCCGACCAACGGCACGATCACCGCCTCGGCCGAGCTGCCGGTCGGGCTCGGCATCGCCTATGCGATCTCGCCGCAGAAGTTCGACGTGGTCGCCGAGGTGTTCGGTGCGGTGCCACTCGGCTCGCACGAGAACTACCAGCCCGCGGAGGCGCTCGGTGGGATCAAGCTGTACCTCGCCCGCAATTCGTTCCTGTCACTCGGCGGAGGGCGAGGCCTGATGCCGTCGAAGGGCAGCAATCCCGACCTGCGCGCGTTCATCGGCATCGTGTTCGAGCCGAGTCTCGGCGATCGCGATGGCGATGGGCTCAAGGACGATGTGGACAGGTGCCCGAGCGAGCCGGAGGACCTCGATGGCTTCGAGGACGAGGACGGATGCCCCGATCCCGACAACGATCGCGACCTGATCCTCGACAAGGATGACAGGTGTCCCAACATCCCGGAGAACCGCGACGGCTTCCAGGACGAGGACGGCTGCCCCGACGATCACAGAAACGATCGCGATGGCGACCGGATCGACGACAACCTCGACAGCTGCCCCGACGATCCGGAGGACTACGATGGGTTTCAGGACGAGGACGGTTGCCCGGATCCGGATAACGACCTGGACAAGATCCTCGACGTCGATGATCTGTGCCCGAACGATCCGGAGGACTACGATCACTTCGAGGACGAGGACGGCTGCCCCGATCTCGACAACGACAAGGACCGCATCCTCGACAAGGATGACAAGTGCATCAACCTGCCCGAGACCTACAACAACGTCGATGACGAGGATGGCTGCCCCGATCGCGGGATCACCGAGCTGACCGGCAGCGGGATCGTGACGCTCGAGCCGATCCAGTTCGAGTTCAACAAGGCGATCATCAAGAAGGCCAGCTATCCGATCCTCGATGCCGTGATCGCGACGATGAACGGCAATCCCGATATCGAGCTGATCGAGGTGCAGGGCCACACCGACGAGCGTGGCGACGATGCCTACAATTTGGAGCTCTCGGATCGGCGCGCGGCGGCCGTCGTCGCGTACCTCACCACGCATGGCACCAAGGCCGAGCCCACCAGGCCGGTGCCGGCCCATCGCCTGACCTCGCAGGGGTATGGCGAGACCCAGCCCGTCGATCGTCGCCACGACGAGGCCGCGTGGGCACTCAATCGCCGGGTCGCGTTCATCATCCTCAAGCGCGCGACGGACTGACTGCGCTAGGATGCTCGCCGCATGCGGCTCGCCGGTCTCCTCGCAGTTTGGTTCGCGGCCGCGACCGCGCACGCATCACCGAAGCCGGAGGTCATCGTGGCGGCGACGTTCGAGCAGGCCGCGGCCCTCGATGCCTTCCGCGCGGCACTCGCTGCGCAGCAGGCAGGCACCGCGTCGCACCCGCTCCGCGTCTCGTACTTCGGCGATTCGCTGACCGCCGACGATCAGATCACGCACGCGCTTCGCGAGCAGCTCGACGCGCTGGTCGGCGATGGTGGCCCGGGCTTCGTGTGGGCGGTGCCACCGCATCCGTACTGCCAGCACCGTGCGATCGCGCGGCTCGCGACCGGAGCCTGGCGCGTGCACGGCATCTCCACGGTGCAGCCCACCGATCACCTGCTCGGCCTCGGCGGCAGCGCGGAGTCCGATGGCGGTGGCGTGATCCGGATCGTCGCGAAGGCGAGCGTGACCAGCATCGATCTTCACTACCTGGCGCAGCCACGCGGCGGCGAGCTCGCGGTGTTCGCCGAGGGCAAGGAGATCGCGACCCTGCAGACCGCCGCGGCGGCCAAGCAGGCCGCGTTCGCGCAGCTCGCGATCCCCGATGGTGCGCGCAGGTTCGAGCTACGCGCGCGCGGCAAGGTCCGGCTGTTCGGCGCGGCGCTCGAGAACGCGAAGGGCGCGGTCGTCGACAACCTCGGTGTGGTCAACGCCACCGCGAAGCAGCTCGCCAACCACAACCTGCCCGAGCACTGGCAGAAGCAGCTCGCACATCGCGAGTCGGATCTCGTCGTGATCATGCTCGGCACCAACGAGGCCGAGTGGCTCGCACCGCGCGGCGCAGGGATGGCGGAGCACGAGAAGCTGTACGGCGACCTACTCGCGAGCGTGCGCACCGCGAATCCGAATGCTTCGTGCCTCGTGGTCTCTCCGCTCGATCAGCTCGACTACACCGCCGACGCAATGCCGCCGCGCGAATCGATCCCGGCGATGGTCCATGCACAGCGCCGGGTGGCCGCGGCTCACGGCTGTGCGTTCTGGGACACCTATGCCTGGATGGGCGGCAAGGGCGCATCGCGCGGCTGGTACAAGCGCGGCCTCGTGGTCAAGGACTTCCAGCACCCGACCACGAACGGCGCGATGCGGATCGCGAATGCACTGTACGCCGGCCTGGTCGCTCGCTGAGCACGATCACGGATTGACGGCGCGCATCGCGGCGTTCGATGCCTCGGTGGCGAGCTGGATGCGGACGCGCACCGGCTGATCGTCGCCATCGAGGTCGAGGTAGATCGGGTAGACACCGTCGCCCCAGCTCGTGAAGAACAGCAGCATGCGCGATCCGCCGAGCTCGAGCTCACCGGCGCCGTTGGCGTTGGCGCGCGCTGCCGCGAGTGCATGAAAGTGATGCGAGTGCGGTCGGTAGTCGATGGCGAGCAGCCACCTGTTCTCCGCCTTCCGTCGCTCGGCCTCGAGCAGCTTTGCCTCGGCCTCCGCGATCAGGAGGTTCGACCAGCCATACCCTTCGCGCGTGCGCGGCGCCGCCATCGCCTTCGCGAGGGCAGCCTCGTCGCGGCCCCAGAACATCACGTCGGCGAGACCATCGAGGCTGTATTCGTGACGCCACTCGTCGAGCGAGTTATGATCGAC
Organism: Myxococcales bacterium; assembly: GCA_043753855.1. GTDB lineage: Bacteria > Myxococcota_A > Polyangia > Haliangiales > Haliangiaceae > JABFXX01. Next base: position 41,635 of record JAYUVX010000082.1, read on the forward strand.
GCAGACCGGCCGCGCGAAGTCGACGCCGGCCTCGCCGAGCTTCTTCGAGCCATGGATCGCGCCGGCGCCGAGCTGGATCGCGACGTGATCCCAGCAGTCGGCGAACCGCCCACGGCCGACCCGCGCACCGACGACCGGAAGCTCGCGATCTGCGGGGACCTGCAGCGTGACGATCGCGGGCTCGAGCGCCGGTCGTGGCAGGTAGCCGAACAGTCCGATGTCGAAGATCCCGAGCGTGCCCGACGGACAGGTGATCGTTCCGAGTGACTCGCCACGTGCCGCCCTGCGCGATGCGGCCTTGCGCGATGCGGCCTTGGCCGATGCCGCCTGGGCCTTCGCGCGGCGCGTTGGTTTCGCGTTCGCCTTCGACGTCGAGGTGGGCTTCGGCTTCGCTGGCTTCCGCGCCGCCGCCTGCTTCGTGACCCTCGCCGCCTTGCCCTTCGTCCCGGTGGTCATCCTCCCCAGCTTACGCCTAGTCGAGATCGCCCTTCAGCATCACAAAGCCGTCATCGGAACCGAGGGACATGTTCCGCATCTGCAGGCCGGCGATCGCCGGGAGTGGGATGTTGACGAGCAGCTTCGAGACCGCCGCGATCTGACCGGCGAGGCAGGCCTCGGTGCCGAGGGTGAGATCCGTGTCGGTCAACCGGGTCGCGTTCGTGATGTCGTCGAGGACGGTGACCTTGGCGGCCGGCTTGCCGAGCTGGAGCGCGACGCCGTAGCCGTTGCTGGCGGGGACGACCTTCAGCTCGATCGAGGCATTGATCGCGGCCTTCGCCACTGGCGAGCCATGGTCGGTGAACGTCGCGATCATGTCGCCGAGGATCAGCTTCAGCTGGCCATCGGCCGGGTCGGCGCTGATCATCGGCGGCAGGGACATCGCGATCGCGGTGTTGTCGAACGTTCCGCCGACTGCCGGCATGTTCAGGTTCAGGACGCCGGTCTGCTGCAGCTCGGCCATCATCATGTTCGCCATGTCGTCCGCGAGCCCGAGCTGGAAGCCGTTGCCGGGGTTCATGCTCGGCGTGCCGTTGTCGGTAAAGATGTAGCCGGGGCTGCCCTCGGCACCCTCGATCATCATCTTGGTGTTCAGCGTGATCAGCGCGCCGCTCGAATCGATGTCGATCGTCGACGGGTCGACCTCCATCGTCAGCGTCTTGCCCATGACAGCGACCGTCTGCGGGCCCGCGAGTCCGCCGAGCGCCTTGTTCATCATCGGCTCCATCGCCATCGGCGCGAGCTTGGAGACCACGTAGCCCGCGAGCGTGTCGAGCGACAGCATGTCGATGATCGTGCCCGGGATGCCCGAGGCCTGGATGTTGAGGCCGGCGATCTGCACGGTCTCGCCGGTGAGCGCGGTCTTGAAGCCCTGGTTTCCGCTCGGCGTCACGACCAGCGTGCCAGAGACGACCACGCGCTGCGCCTTGACCCGGATCGTGTTGCTGCCGTTGGCGCAGGCGACCGCGTAGCGCGCGTGGCCCGGAACATCGAGGCCATCGATCTGCGCGCGGAACTGGAGGCCCGCGTTGGTCGGGACGATCGAGATGTCGGCGTTGGTCAGCGTCGCGCCGTCGATGTATAGTCGTGCGAACAGGCAGTCCTCGCCGTTCTCGTCGCCGGAGTGCACCATCGGCTGCATCGGCCTGAGCATCGCGCCGAGGTCGAGGCCCTCGATCATCGGGCCCGCCGCCCCCGACAGCTTCGCGAACGCGGTCTTCGACATCGCCGCGGTGATCGCGTTGTCGATGATCGTGCCCACCGGGCGGAGCTCGCCGGCGTGGATCGCGCGGGTGTCCTCGGCGATCTGGCCGGCGTGGTCACGTGCGCTCGTGGTGATCAGGGTCGCCCCTGGCTTGATGTCGATCAGCGCGCTGAACGAGCCGTCCGCGGTGACGGTGGCCTGCACGTTGTTGACGAGCACCTTCTCGACCGCTTCGCCGGAGATCTCGTTGGCCGAGACCGTCCCGGTGACCTGGAGCTGACCGGCGTGGTTCTGGACCGTGCTGCGCTTGGGTGACGTCACCTTCAGCACCGGCGGATCCTTCAGCGCATCGGGGCTCTCGTTGCAGGCGGTGGAGGCGAGGAGGCAGGAGGCAAGAAGGAGCGTGCGCATGGCTGTCCCGGTGCCTAAGCAAGGCGGAGGCCAGACCAACTCGGCTTCAGCGCAGGGGTTTTGTCGAGATCACCGCGTGTGGATCGAGGAGGTTAGCGTCGGACAGTTGACGACGCAGCGCGTCGAAGTCCGCGTGTCGCAACTGGATCTTCCAGGCCAGTCAAACCCAGCACCCGCGGATTGGCTGGTCCTCTAGCCACTGCCCACAACCTATCCCACCGTCACTTTCACGACGCCGCGCGCGGTCAGGACGGCCGGGAGTCGGGTGCGCAGGTCGCCCTGAAGCACGATCGTGTCGCCATCGACCACGCCGCCGCAGCCGAGCGCTTGCTTGAGCTCCTTGCACCAGACCTCGAGCTCGTGCGCTGGCAGCGCGAGCTTCTCGACCACCGTGGCCTCCTTGCCGCCGCGACCCTTGCGCTCCACCCGGACCACCGCCCACGCCGGCGGCTTCCTGGCCGGCTTGACGACCGGTGGGGGCGGTTGTCCTACAGGCAATGACGCGCGCAGCTTGTCGAGTGCTGCGAAGGGGGATGTCGGATCCTTGGGCTTCGTCATCGCACACGTGATCATACGCGATGCGCGCGACTACATCGTCGTCGCAAAACGACAGCTGGAATCGTCGACGCGCCTCTTGCTCCATTTGCTTGCGACCTCATCATGGTTCGGCTGGGAACATCGGTGGTGGTGAAGACGGGTGACGTGGTGGAAGGGCGGTATCGCATCATCAAGACGCTCGGCGGCCGCGGGATGGGGACGGTGTTTCTCGCCGAGCACGCGCTGATCAAGCGCAAGGTGGCGATCAAGATCGCCTCGGCCCTTACCGCCGCGCACCGGGCCGGCATCCTGCATCGCGATCTCACGAGCGACAACGTGTTTTTCACCGACAAGAACGACGTGCTGGACCACGTGAAGGTCCTCGAGTTCGGCATGTCGCGGTTGCACGCGAAGGGCACGCCCGAGTTCATGGCCCCCGAGCAGATCACCGCGCCGACCACGGTCAACCACCGCGCCGACGCGCGAGGTCGCCGCGAGGCAGAAGGTGACGGTCGCGCTCGCGGCGAACGTGGCAAATGCTCACGTCACCTTTCGCCGCCGCGTCTCCGCTGCACCGGCCGCGATGCAGATCGCACCGAGCGACGTCGTCGAGCTCGTCGAGGTTTCGGCGCCCGGCTACAAGACGATGCGCTACTGGCTGACCTTCGATCGCCCGACGCAGCTCACCGGGAAGTTGACGAAGGGAAGCGGGCTCGAGGAGGCTACGCTGATCGCGCTCGGTGAGGTGGCACCGGTCGTCGCGGCGGTGGCACCTGCGCTCGCACCGGTTCCCGCAGCGGTCAAGCCGGTCGAGTCCGTGAAGGTCGCTGCACCGACCCCGGTCTCGATCCACGAGCCGGTCGCACCGGCGCCGCGCAAGATCGGCCGGATCGCTGCCGAGGAGCCCGTCGCCGCGCCGGTGGTCGCGACCGCTGCTGCCGCCGAGCCCCGTGTCCAGCCGGTGCCGACGCAGCAGGCCGACCCGAAGCCCGACCCGGCTCTCGCACCGGAGCCGATCAAGGCTGCGGAGCCGGTCGCCGTCGCACCCGAGCCGGTCGCTCGGCCTGCGATCGATCGCGCGACCCTCTCGTCGGTGGTCGGCCAGCACCGAATGGAGATCCTCCACTGCTTCGCCGAGGGCAAGAAGCAGAACCCGACGATGAAGGGCACGGTCACCCTCCAGCTCCAGGTCGATGCCGCGGGTGCGGTTCGCGCGCAGGTGCAGTCGACGCTCAACAATCTGCCGGTGGCGGCGTGCGCGATCATGTCCGCGAACGCCTGGCAGTTCCCGGCGCGCTGGCGTCGGTCGCGTATCCGTTCACGATTAACTGATCGGCGGCGCTGGGCGTGGGCTAGATTGCCGCTCGCATGAGGCCGATGAGGTTCGCCGTTGCTGTGCTGCTCGTGGCTGCTGCGTGTGGCGACGACTCCGCGCCGCCCGAGCTCCCCGAGGTCGAGGACACGGTCGCGCTCGTCGATCCCACGATCGGCACCGGCGGCCTCGGGTTCGCGCACGGCAGCAGCTTCGTGGGCGCGGCGGTCCCGCACGGTCTGGTCAAGCTCGGCCCCGATACCAGCGGGCCGTTCGGCACCATCAACTTCCTTCACTACTCGGGCTACTGGAGCGGCGACGACAAGATCCGCGGGTTCTCGCACGTCCATCTCCACGGCGCGGGAGCCACCGACTACGGCGTGCTCTCGGTGATGCCGGTAAAGACGTTCGATCCGGCGAAGCTCGCGGTCACCGACTACGAGACCCGGTTCACCAAGGCGAACGAGCACGCGGCGGCGGGCCTGTATCACGTCTCGCTCGCGAACGGCATCGAGGTCGCGCTCACCGCCACGCAGCGGGTCGGCGTGCATCGCTATGCCGGTGCGGGCGCGGTGCTGATCGATCTCGGCAAGACGCTCGACGGTGGCAGCGTGGATGATGCCGCGATCTCGATCGACGATGCCGCCGGCGAGATCAGCGGGCAGCTCCACACCAAGGGTGGGATGTCGAGCGGGTTCGGCGGCTACACCGTGTACTTCGTCGCGCGCGCGGCCACGCCGTGGACCGCGCATCAAGTGTGGGCCACCGGCCGCGCACCGAACGCGGGGATGATGGCGCAAGGCACCGGCGTCGGCGCGGTGCTCACCGTGCCCGGCAACTTCGAGATGGCGGTGGGCCTCTCGCTGGTCTCGATCGCCGGTGCGCGCGCCAATCTCGCGAGCGAGGTGCCCGTGATCTCCGTGGAGACCGTGGCGATGCAGGCGCGTGCGAAGTGGGCCGCGATCCTCGACCGCGTGCTGCTCACCGGTGGCACCGAGCCGTCGCGCCGCGTGTTCTACACGAGCCTGTATCACGCGTTCTTGATGCCGAGCGTGATCGGCGATGTCGACGGTCACTATCAGCTCGCAGGGCAGCCGGTGCAGACCGCCACCTGGGACCAGATGTCCGATCTGTCGCTGTGGGACACCTACCGCACGGTCAGCTCGCTGTACGCGTGGCTAGCGCCCGAGAGTGCGCGGCACCAGGCGCGTTCGCTGGTCGGCTTTGGCGAGGGACTCGGTGCCTATCCGAAATGGCCGATCGCCACGGGCGAGAGCGGCACGATGCTCGGTGCGAGCTCCGAGATCGTGATCGCGGATGCGGTGATGCGCGGCGTGCTCGATACGGGTGCCGACATCGCCTGGCCGCGCCTGCGCGCCGCCGCGATGGAGGTCGCCACGCCGCTCGGTGGCCGCGGCGGTCGCGACGACATCCTCGACTACCTGCAGCTCGGCTACGTGCCGGCCACCGGTGGGCGCAGCGTGTCGACGACCACCGAGTACGCCAACGACGACTTCGCGCTCGCGCAGCTCGCCGGTTCGCTCGGTCACGTAGCGGATCGTGACACGCTGATCGCGCGCAGCCGCGGCTGGCGCAAGCTCTACGATCCCGCGGTCGGCTTCCTCCGCGCTCGCAACGCGGACGGCACGTTCCCGTCGCCGGCGGACTTCGATCCGGTCGACATGACCGACGAATACATCGAGGCGAACGCGTGGCACTCGCTGTGGATGGCGGCGAACCACGATCCCGACGGGCTCGCGGAGCTCCTGGGCGGCACCGAGGCCGCCGTCGGCAAGCTCGAGGAGTTCTTCACGCTCGCGAAGGACAACTGGGACCACGCCGACGAGTCGGCAGCCAACTTCCCGCGCCCATACTACTGGCACGGTAACGAGCCCGACATCAACGCGCCGTTTCTGTTCGCACAGCTTGGCCGCCGCGATCTGACCAGCCGGTGGGCGAAGTGGGTCGGCGACACGATGTACACCGATCAAGCCGCCGGTGTGGCCGGCAACGATGACGGTGGCACGCTCGGCTCGTGGTACGTGCTCGCCTCGCTCGGTGTGTATCCGATCGCCGGCAGCGATCGCTGGATCCTCGCCGCACCGCGCTACCCGCAGGCCCGCGTACGGGTCGGCGGCAAGCAGCTGGTGATCACCGCCGACGGCCTGTCCGACAAGGCGATCTACGTGCAATCGGTGGAGCTCGATGGGGTCGTGATCGAAGGTCCGGAGCTCACCCACGCCCAGCTCGCGGGCGCGAGCACGCTGCGCTTCGTCATGGGCAGCTCACCGAAGCACTGATCCGCGTCAACCGGCTCGCTCGCTCGCTCGCTCGCTCGCTGGCGACAGCTGCAACCTCGATTGCGACGGCGGCGATTGCCACCAAGCGGGCTCGATCCACGCCGAGGAGAGGTCGGGATCGCGGTGCTGCGCGCACACGCTCGCATCGGTTTGCCGTCCACGCTGCGCTCGACATGCACGGGTGCAGCTACACTGCCGCGGTGCGGGCAGTCCTCGCGTTCCTTCGACTCGGGCGCCCGCTGTTCCTCGGCGGTGGGTTCATCCTGTACGCGCTCGGCGCGGTGATCGCCGCGTGGAGCGGGCACGCGCTGGATCCGAAGCGGTACGCGCTGGGGCAGGGCGCGGTCACCGCCTTCCAGTGGATGACGCACTACGCGAATGACTACTTCGACTACGAGGCCGACGTCGCGAACACGACGCCGACGGCGTGGTCGGGCGGCAGCCGCGTGCTCGCGAACGGCGAGCTGCCACGCAAGGTGGCGCTGATCGCGGCGCTGGTGCTGCTCGGCATCGGCATCGCGGTATCGGCCGTGATCGTTCACGAGGACGCGCGTGCGCTGCCGGTCCTGATCGCGATGGCCGTGCTGTCGTGGGCCTACAGCGCGCCGCCGCTGCGGCTGTGCGCGCGCGGGCTCGGTGAGATCGATACGGCGATCGTGGTCACCGGGCTGGTGCCGTTCCTCGGGTTCTCGCTGCAGGCGCCCGATCTCGCGGGCCTCGGCATGTTGCTGCTCGCGATCACGCCGCTCGCATTGCTGCAGCTCGCGATGCTGATCGCGATCGAGCTGCCCGATGCGGCGGGCGATGCGGCGACCGGCAAGCGCACGCTCGTGGTGCGCTGGGGCAACGACAAGGGCGCGCAGGTCTACGTGCTGATCACCACGCTCGCGTACCTCGTGGTGCCGCTCGCCTCGTTGCTGGGCTTGCCGACCCGCGTGGTGGTCGCGGCGACCTTGCCGGTCCCGCTCGCGGCCTGGCGGCTGTCACGGGTCGCGAAGGACAAGGAAGCCGGGCTCGAGCAGCTGACGTTGTTCGGGGTGATGCTCCTGATCGGCACGTCGCTGGCCGAGCTGGCCGCGTTTGCATCGATGGTAAGCTTTTGACTCCACGGCGGGTTGGGCTGCGGCGTTCCACCGCACGTGCGCACGCCGGAACTCGGGCATCACAGTAGCATGGCGAGATCACCGTTCCAGAGTGACTTCGTCGTCCATCGGGACGAGCCGCCGCCGTCCATCGCGCTGCCCGAGGGCGCGGACCCGGTCCGCCTGCCGACCGCCACGCTGCGGTCTCCCGAGGCGAGTGCCCGCGCGACCCGCATCGTGATGACGCTGACGTTCATCGTGCTCGCCGCGCTGGTCGTGCTGTGCATGGTCGGGCCGCACATCCCCGGCGGCGGCTAGCCTCACCGCAGATACGGGCCGAGGAACCCATCGGCCTCGGCGAGCAGCCGCGGCAGTGAGGCCGCGAGCTCGTGGCCATCGTCGAGCTCGATCAGTCGCACGTTGTCTCGACCGGCGGCGAACCGCCGCGAGTGATCGACCGGAACCGCGTCGTCGTGAATGCCGTGGCAGATCAACGTCGGGATCGTGAGCTCGGGAAACCCGCAATCCACGGCCGCGACATCCTCGGTGAAGCCGAAGTCGATCCGCGACGGTGCATCACTCGTGTAGTCGCGCACGTCGCGCCAGCCGGTGCGCTTCCACTCGTCCCACGCCGGCCCGAGCTGCTGCTTCCAGCGCGGGATCAGCTGGAACGCCGGCGCGAGCAGCATCACCGCGATCACCCGCGGATCATGTTCGGCGAGCCGCGCCGTGGTCAGCCCGCCGAGCGAGCTGCCGACCATCACCGCGCGATCGTCGGGACCGCCAATCGCGGCGCGCGCGGTCTCGATCATCGCGGACAGCCGCAGGTGCTCGAACGACGGCACGCGCAGGTTCAGACGATCGACGGTCACGCCCTGCCGCGCGAAGTGCTCGGCGAACGCGACTCCCTTGGTGGACTGCGGACCGGAGGCGAAGCCATGAGCGTACAGAAACCGCAGCGCCATGGCTGCACGGTACCTGGTTGCGCTTCACCCTGATAGTGTTATTGTGACACCATGACGACGCAGCCGATCGATCGTGCGCGGGTTGCCCTCGAGGGGCTGTCGGTCGGCGACGCGTTCGGCGAGCAGCTGCTGCATGCGGGTCCGCACACCCGAGCCCTGGCGCTGGCCGAGCGCACGGCGCCGGTCGGTCGCCGCTGGATGTGGACCGATGACACCGCGATGGCGGTCTCGATCGTCGAGCAGCTCGCCGCGCGAGGCGCGATCGACCCGGCCGAGCTCGCGGATGCGTTCGCGCGCCGCTACCTCGCGGATCCGGCGCGCGGGTATGGCCGCGGTGCCCACGCGGTGCTGGCCGACATCGCGTCGGGGACCGCGTACGACCTCGCCGCCCGCGCGCTGTTCGACGGCCAGGGCTCGTGCGGCAACGGCGGTGGCATGCGGTCGGCGCCGATCGGTGCGTACTTCGCCGGCGATCTCGAGGCCGTGGTGATTCACGCAACCGCATCCGCCGCGCCGACCCACGCGCACCCCGACGGGATCGCAGGTGCGGTCGCCGTGGCGGTGGCAGCTGCCGCGGTGTTCGCGGGCGAGCGCGATCCGCGCAGCGTGCTCGAGACCGTGATCGCGCGGACGCCGGAGGGTCCCACGCGCAGCGCGCTGATCCGCACGATCCCGCTGCTGCGCGCCGAGCCGCTGACCGTCGCCACCGAGCTCGGCAACGGCAGCAACGTGCTGTCGGCCGACACGATTCCGTTCGCGGTGTGGTGCGCGGCGACCCACCTCGCGGACTACGCGGGCGCGCTGTGGGACTGCGGGAGCGTCGGCGGCGACATCGACACCACCTGCGCGATCGTGGGCGGAATCGTCGTCGGTGCGGTCGGGATCGAGGGCATTCCGGCGAGCTGGCGGTCGTCGCGCGAGCCGCTCCCCGCGGCGTGATCATGCGATGATCGCCGCATGCGCTGGCCGCTGATCGGAGTGCTCGCGATGGGGTGCCGGCATGGCCACGCGCCGCCGCCGCCGCCGTCGTGCACGCAGGCCGCCGATCACGTGCTGGTGCTGCTCGAGCCGAAGGACGATCAGGCGCGCGACATCCGCGGCGTGTTCGAGACCCGGTGTCGCGAGGACCACTGGGCCGCGGACGTGCGGAGCTGCGTGGTCGGCACCACCTCGCTGAAGGATCCGAAGCACTGCAAGGCGGGGCTCGCGATCTCGCCGCGCTCGCACCTCGAGACCGATCTCGCCGCCGCAGCTGCGCGGGTGCGCGAGCGCTCCATGCCCGAAGCGTGTCGCGGCTATGCGCGGATCATCGACAAGCTGATGAGCTGCGATCAGCTGCCGCGGGCATCCCGCGACGCGATGAAGCAAGGCTACGAGGCAGTGCGCGAGAGCTGGTCCAACTTCGACGGCCCCGCCCGGGCCGCCGCCGACGAGGGGTGCAAGGCCGCCACCGATGCGATGCGCCAGGCCGGCTCGTCGATGGGCTGCGAGCTTTGATCGTGCGATGATGCACATCGGCCGTGTACGAAGCTGATCTGAAGTTCGCGGTGGTCGCGCTGTCGGCCGTGTTCTTCGTGATCGATCCGCTCGCGAACGTCCCGGTGTTCCTGACGATCACCGCGGGCGATCCCCCGGCGCTGCGCAGGCGCACCGCCGCGCGCGCGGCCCTCGCCACCTGGGTGACGCTCTCGGTGTTCGCGCTCGCCGGCGGCGTGATCTTCAAAGCGTTCGGGATCTCGCTCGGAGCGTTCAAGATCGCCGGCGGGATCATGCTGCTCCTGATGGCGGTCGACATGATGCGCGGGCAGCCGTCCCCCACGCGCACCACCGAGGAGGAGCAGGCCGAGGGTCGCACGAGCGATGACGTCGCGATCTTTCCGCTCGCCGTGCCGATGCTCGCAGGCCCCGGTGCGATCGCCACGGTGATGGTGCTGATGTCGCGCGCCGACTGGCGCGTGGTCCCCACGCTGTCGGTGTTCGCCGCGGTGACCATCACCTGTGCCGTGGCGTGGCTGCTGATGCGCAGCGCTTCGAATGCCGACAAGTACCTGCCGAAGACGGTGCTGCGCGCGTTCGAGCGGATCATGGGTCTGTTGCTCGCTGCCGTCGCCGTCGAGTTCGTCGCCGGCGGTGTGCGCGACATGATCAATTTGCACTGATGGAGATCACCATGCGGTTACCGATCCTCGTGCTGCTCGCTGCGTGCGGCGGTGCGTCCACGCCCGCGTCCGCGCCTCCGCGATCGGGGCCGAGCTGTGCGCACGCCGCCGACGGCATGGTCGGGATGCTGGTCGCCGGCATGACTCCGAAACCACCTGATGCCGATGCCGATGGCCTGCGCGCGCTGGTCAAGAAGCGCTGCGAGGTTGACCACTGGAGCCCCGAGGCGATGCGGTGCACTGCGGAGATGAAGACCGGGGACGATGCCAACGTGTGCGCCACCCTGCTCACGGATGACCAGCAGGCGGCCCTCGTGAAGGCCCAGCAGGAGAAGTACGGAGCGGGTACTGGCTCGGCGGCGGCCACGCCAACGCCGGGCAGAGAATAGGTTTTCGTCTCCTCGCCGCGCGTGCTACCCGTAGGTCGCCGTGTCCGTCGCCGCCGCCCCCAAGTCGCTGTTCTCGTATCGCCCCTACTGGGCGAAGCGGTTCGGCGTGGCTCCGGTGCTGCCGACCACGCGCGCGGAGCTCGACGAGCTCGGCTGGGATAGCTGCGACGTCATCCTCGTCACCGGCGACGCGTACATCGATCACCCGAGCTTCGGCATGGCGTTGATCGGCCGGCTGCTCGAAGCGCATGGCTTCCGCGTCGGCATCCTCGATCAACCCGACTGGCGCAGCGCCGAAGCGTTCCGCGCGCTGGGCCGGCCGAATCTGTTCTGGGGCGTCACCGCCGGGAACATGGACTCGATGGTCAACCGCTACACCAGCGACCGCAAGGTCCGCTCGGATGATGCGTACTCGCCGAATGGTGCAGCCGGCCTGCGTCCGGATCGCTCGGTGATCGTCTACGCGCAGCGCTGCCGCGAGGCGTTCGCGGACGTGCCGCTGATCGTCGGTGGCATCGAGGCGAGCCTGCGGCGGATCGCGCACTACGACTACTGGTCCGACAAGGTCCGCCGCTCGGTGCTCGTCGATTCGCACGCCGATCTGCTGGTCTATGGCAACGCCGAGCGCGCGATCGTCGAGCTCGCCCACCGGCTCGCCGCCGACGAGCCGATCACCTCGATCCACGATCTCCGCGGCACGGCGTTCCTGCACACCGCCGCGCGGCCGATCGATCCGGGCTGGAGCGTGATCGACTCGACGGCGATCGATGCGCCGGGCAAGCTGGATCCGCCGAAGGATCCGTATGCGATGGAGGAGGAGCGCGCCGCGGCGCCGTGCTCCACCGGTGAATCGGCACCGAACACCGAGCTCGTCCAGCTGCGGCCGCGCAAGGTCGATCGTGCGAAGCAGGTGATCCGGATGCCGAGCTTCGAGCAGGTCACCGCCGATCCGGTGCTCTACGCGCATGCGTCGCGCGTGCTCCACCTCGAGCAGAATCCGGGCAACGCGCGCGCACTCGTGCAGCGTCATGGCGAGGGCGCGAAGGCCGCGGATGTGTGGATCAACCCGCCGCCGCTACCGCTGACCACGCCCGAGATGGACGCGCTCTACGAGCTGCCCTACACGCGGCTACCGCACCCGCGCCATCAGCCGACCAAGCTGCCGGCGTACGAGATGATCAAGCTGAGCGTGACGATTTTGCGCGGCTGCTTCGGCGGCTGTAGCTTCTGCTCGATCACCGAGCACGAGGGCCGGGTCATCCAGAGTCGCTCGGAGAAGTCGATCCTCGGCGAGATCGAGAAGATCCGCGATCGCACGCCGGGCTTCACCGGCAATATCTCCGACCTCGGCGGCCCGACGGCGAACATGTACCGGATGGCGTGCAAGACCCGCGAGATCGAGGCGGCGTGTCGCAAGCCCTCGTGCGTGTTCCCCGACATCTGCGACAACCTCGGCACCGATCACGGGCCGCTGGTGGCGCTCTACAAGAAGGCGCGCGCCCTGCCAGGCGTGAAGCGGATCTTCATCGCGTCGGGCGTGCGCTACGATCTCGCTGTTCGCTCGCCGGAGTGGATCAAGGAGCTCGCGCAGCATCACACCGGCGGCTATCTCAAGATCGCACCCGAGCACACCGAGGACGGTCCGCTCAAGCACATGATGAAGCCGGGGATCGGTGCGTACGATCGGTTCAAGGAGCTGTTCGATCGGTACGGCAAGGAAGCGGGCAAGGAGCAGTACCTGATCC
>JAYUVX010000083.1:0-6643 GCA_043753855.1 Myxococcales bacterium
TCCCGCTCCGGCTCCGGCTCCCGCAGTCGCGCCGGCACCGGTAGGGTCCGTCGTCGCGGCCACCCCGCCGCCGGAAGCCAAGCCGTTCGTCGACGACTACTACGATCGCAAGCGCGGCATCGGGATGTTCCACTCGGCCCGCCTCGCGCTCGGCGTGATGCAGGGTACGGCCCCGAGCTTCACCGACGACATGCCGCCGGTCACCCCTGGAGAGACCAAGGGCGTGACCCAGGGAGAGCTCGCATTCGAGGGCGTCTACCTCGGCCTACCCTCCAGCTACGGGCACTTCCACGGCATCGAGTTCTCGACGGGATTGCGCTCCACGCCAATCGATTTCTGGGCGCAGTTCGGGACCGCGGTGTCGCTGTTTAACCTCGGCCACGGCGGCACCGGCAGCCTGCGGGTCGGCGGCAGCTTCGGCGCCGGGTTCAACCTCGCGCACGGCTATGGCTACGTCCGCGGCCGCGCCGCGATGGTCTTGATCCCTGCGCGCCTCGATGCCGAGGCCAGCGCGATGTGGACGCCCGCGTCCGCGAGCACGAGCAACTATGAAGAGGTCCTGTATCGCGCGTCGGTCTGGTACCGGCCCAGCGGTCCCGGAGGCTCGGAGCGGGCGTACGAGGGCTACATCGAATGGTTCCAGCGTGACGATGCGACCGCGGACAAGCAGCGCGAGTTCACGGGCGTCGGCGGCGGGATCGGCATGACGCTGTTCTGATATCCTGGATGGGTGACTGTCTGGAACCTTGCGTTCGAGCGCGAGCTGACCGAGCTCGTCCAGCGACTGGTCGAGACCGGGGAACAGACCGCGTGGCGTGCGCTGATGGTGAAGCTCGCCCCGCGGATCGAAGGCTGGGCGCGCGGCAGCCGTCTGCTCAAGCGCTGCCGGCTCGCCGGCGACGATGATGCGCGCGCGGTCATGGTCGCGGTGCTCGAGCGGCTGGCCGCCGATGACTACGAGAACCTGCGGATGTTCCTCGCCCGCACCGAACCATCGCCGCCGGAACCCGATCTGGTCGCCGACCTCATCCGGATCGGCAAGCTCGATGCGGAGGACGCCGGCGCCGACGACGTCGAGGCCGACCAGGGCACGCCGCTGCGGGCCTGGATCCTCCGGCTGGTGGACTTCACGTCGCGCGATCACGTACGCAAGCGACTCGGCTGGGGCCAGCGCGACGGCGCGCCGAGCAAGCGCGATCTGCACAGCGACGCCGGGACGCTCGACGATCACCCCGAGCCCGCCGCACGGCCACCGATGACCGATCGGTTGACCGTCTCCAAGCTGGTCGCCGAGATCTCGCAGCACATCGACACGTTTCCCGCCGAGATGCGTACGGCCGTGATCATGTGGCTCGACGATGCCGATCCGTCCGAGATCGCCGCGCGCCTCGATCTTCCCGATGCCGGGCGCGCGAAGGCCCTGATCCGCGCGGGTCAGGCGCGGTTGCGCGAGCGCTTCCGCGGACGCTCACCGGTGCTGTTCACGTGACGCCGCGCGCGCTGGTCGTCGTGTGCGCGCTCGCCGAGGCTGCGAGCGCCTCGCCGTGGCGAGCTGCGCGCGGGACGCTCGAGCCCGGTCGGCTCGAGGGCAGCTACCTGCTGTCGAGCGATGCGGCACCCGGCCGCTACTCCGAGGCGACGATGATCGCCACCGATCCGGTCGCCCTGCCCTACACGGTGACCGCGACCTGGCGGCGCCTCGGTCCCGAGGCCGGCCGCTCGATGCACGTGCTGGTCGGCGGCGGCATCGTGCTGATCAAGTCCAAATCGATCGCGTTCTACGCGTACGACGACGCGGCGTTCGCGCAGGGCGATTGGCGTCCGATCGCGGCGGAGACCCATGCCGAGCACGTGGTCAGCGTTCATCAGGACGCGAACCGCGTGACGGTGAACGTCGATGGCAGCGAGGTCGCGCACTATGATCTCGCGGTGGCGCGAGACACCGTCCACGTCGGGTTCGGGATGAAGTCGGCGCCGGGCCTGCGCTCCGCGATCTACGTGCGCGCGATCTCGATCGCGTCCACTCAGTCGCAGTAGGGCGCAACGTCGACCGACCGAGCGAACCGCCGCAGCGTCGAGCATGCGCGCGCCAGCACACCGGCGGCGGTGATCGGTATCAGCCGCACGGCACCGCTCGAGAATCCGATCACGATCGAAGCGCCCGTGAACGCGAGCGCCGTCGGCACGCCGAGGTTCGCCGGCGCGATCACCACGATCGGATGGTCCGCCTGCGGCTCCCACACCCGCACCGTGCCATCGACGCTCGCCGACGCCAGCCGCGTACCATCCGCGGACAGTGCGGCCGCGCTGATCGCGCCACGGTGGCCGGTCAGCCGGCGCTCGCTCGTGCCGTCGCGGAGGATCAGCGTGCCGTCACCGAGCGCGCGGACCTGGCGCGGCCCCTGCTGTGCGAGGACGCGCCCGTCGAGCGTTGCTCGCACCGCGAGATCCGACGCGGCGAGCACACGCGTGGTCCCGGCCGGGCGCACGGCGAGGATCGCGTCGCCGCTCGCGATCAACGCCACGTCGCCTTCGTGGTCCGCTGGCGTGTCCACCGGCACTGGCTCCGGCCGCACGGCGATCGGCGCGCCGGTGTGCGCGTCCCATGCGCGCGTGGTGCCATCGCCGTGGCTCGAGATCAGCCGGCTGCCATCCGACGAGAAGCCGAGCGCGGTCACCGCACCGGCGGTGTGCTGGATCTCGCGATCGCGGTCGCGCAGCGCACCATCGAGCGTCCCGATCGCGAGGTGCGCGCCATCGGCGGTGGCCGCTAGCGCCGAGATCGGAGACTTCAGATCACGATCCTCGAGCAGCTTGCCGGTGCGCGCCTCGAACGTGCGGACGTGCCCTCCCAGATCCCCGAGCGCGACCGTGCGGTCGTCGAGCCAGATCGCGGCGGTGAGCTCGCGATCGCCCGGCATCACCGCGAGCAATCGACCATCCGCGGTGCTCCACAGCCGCGCGCTGCCATCGTGGCTCGCCGTCAGGATCGCATCGCCGCGCGCCACCACGGCCACGATCTCGCCCCAGTGGCCGAGCAGCATGCCGGTGGTGTCGCCCGACGCGAGGTCCCACAGAAACGCCGAGCCATCCCGAGCGGCGGAGGCGAGCTGATCGCCGATCACGAGCGTGGTCGCCTCGGCGGCATGCGCGACGAGCGGCAGCACGACCCCGGCGCTGGCGACGTCTGCGATCGCGAGTGGTCCGAGCCGCTCGACCACCGCCCACTGCCCACCCCGGCAAAACGCCGAGACCATGCCATCGAGCTCGATCCCCGACGGATGTTGCACATCGATCACGCGCGAGCGGCGGACGCCGTCGACATCCCACATCCCGATCGCGACCCGATCTCCCTCAGGGCTGGTCAGCACGTTCGCGAGGTGCGAGCGGCTGTCCTTGTAGAGCTCGCGCGGCGGCGCTGCTGGCGACTCGACCGAGAACGCCCGCACGACCTGATCGCCGCCATTCTGGTAGAGCACCGTACCCGTACGATCGAACGCGGAGGCGTTGCCGAGCGGCGCGTGGGTGGCCGTGGTGGTCGGTTCGCCGCTGCCCGACCACATCCACAGCGTGCCGTCGATCGTGGTCACCGCGACGTGGCCCGCGCCATCGAGGGCCAGCGAGCTCGCGCGCGCCGGCAAGGGGAACCTGCGGATCACCGCGAGCGTCGCCGGATCGCGGAGCGTGACGTCCGCGGCGGCGGTGAGCAGCCGGCCATCGGTGAGGAACGCGCATCCGGCGAAGTCGGTCGAAGCCTTGAACGTCGCGTGCGCACCGGTCGCGAGATCGAACACCTCGCCGATCGGGTCGAAGCCGCAGACCACCGCGCGGGTGCCATCCGGCGAGATCCGCGGGCGCTCCGGTTGCGGCAGCTCCGACGGATAGCTCGCGATCCGAGCGCCCGACCGCACGTCCCACACCACGAGCGCACGTGCATCGTCGACGCCGACCAGTCGGTCGCCGGCCGACGCGAACCACTTGATCACGCCGTCGTGGCGCAGCGGGACCAGCGCGGGCCCCACGGTGAGTGCATCGGTCAGGCCCTGGAGCGCCTCGGGAACCGGCGTTGCGCCGGCCACCAGATCCGGTGCGAGCGCGCGCACGCCGAGGATGATCGCGTCGAGCCGCTGCACCGGATCGGCCGCACTGCGGCTCGCCACGATGCCCTGTGCGCGGCGCAGCTCTCGCTCGGCACGGTGCTGACTGTCGGTCGCGCGATCGCGCTCGCGGGTGATCCGGACGACCGCGACCACCGAGAGCGCCATCACCACCATCACGAACAGCGCGCTGAGCCGCACCGCCGTGCGATGGCGGCGCATCCAGTGCCCGACGAGCTCGCCGAACGAATAGCGGCGCGACGCGAGCAGCTGGCCGGTCTGGAACCGCCGCAGCTCGCTCGCGAGCTGGCGTGCGCTCGGGAATCGCTCGGCGCGATCGAACGCCATCGCGTGCGCGACGATGTCTGCGAGCTCCACCGGCACGTCGGGCGCCACCTCGGCGAGCGGGCGCGGCGGCTGGCGGTCGACGAGCGAGCGCCGGATCTCGCTCGAGTGTGCCTCGGCGAATGGCGGGACGCCGGCGAGCAGGTGATACAGCGTGGCGCCGAGCGCGTAGACATCGAAGCCGGGCTCGGGCTCGTCCCCCTTGGCCTGCTCCGGCGGCATGTAGTTCGCGGTGCCAGCGCCGAACTGGGTGAGGCCGTCGACCGGCGGTGCGCGATAGGCTCCATCGGGATCGCCGCCCTGTTCGGCGATGTCCTTGGCGATGCCCCAGTCGATCACCACGGTCTCGCCGAACGGACCGATCAGGATGTTGTCGGGCTTGATGTCGCGGTGAACGATGCCCTGCTCGTGCGCGTACGCGATCGCCTCCGCCACCGTGGTGAAGTTCGGGAGCAACCCGAGTCGCTCGGCCACCGTCTTTCGCCTCGCGATCTCGGTCGCCAGCGGCGCGCCGCGAAACAGCGGCATCGCGTAGAACGGCTCGCCACTCCCGAACCGACCGGCCTCGTGGACGCCAACGATCGCGGGGTGCTGCAGCCGCGCGGTGAGCCGCGCTTCGCGCTCGAACCGCCGCACCAGGATCGCGCGTTCGTGCTCGTCGAGCCCCGCCTTCAGCTGCTTGATCGCGACGAACCGGCCGAGCCGCCGATCGCGGACCCGGAAGATCTGGCCCATGCCGCCCTTGGCATCAGCCAGCGGCGTCCACTCGGTGTAGACGGTGTCGTCGACGAACGACAGCCGATCCAGATCATCCTCGCGAGGCGGCCCCACCGCGACACCCGCGAGGGTCGCCAGCTGGCGGCAGGTCTCGCACCGCTCCACGTGGGCGGTGGACTTGCCGGAGACGATGTCCTCGAGGGTCGGGTGCGCCATGGGTCAGGGCTTCTGGGCCGCGAACCGCGCCACTTGGGACGTACGAAGGCCCCAGTCAGCGAGGTCCTCGACTACCGAGTAGTAGTGCCCGAGGTCGAGCTCGAACGTGTCCCGGGTGCCGGCGACGTCAGCGCGATCGACGACAACGAAGGACGCGTGCGTCCACGCGGTGACCATGCCGGGTCGCGAGCTGCTAGCGCAGCTCAGTAACAACCGTAAGCAGACCCACCTCATCCACCCTAGAGACTAGCCGAGGAGTCGCCTGCTGTGGTTGCCAGGGGTGGGTCTGTGAAGCCCTCGCATGTAAGGGCCTATCCTCACATTGGCCGGGCGCTGGCGAGGTCCTTGCTCTATCGTCCGCGCCATGGGGAGATTCGAGGCCACCGGCCGGGTCGATGTACCTGGTCTCGAACACAGCGTGGCCGAGCTCCCATGGGGCGTGCTGCGCGGTGCAATGGGTCCCTCCGATGGCAGCGGCGGCAGGCTGTCCAACGTGCCGAGCGCGCTCGCGGTGCTCCGTCATGCGCCGCTCTACGCCGCGCATCCCGAGGAGATCGACGAGGCGTTCGCGGTGCTCGAGCGTCACGCGATCCGCCACCGCCTGCTGTATCCCGTGGCCGTCACGATCGCGCCCTTCCTGTTCGACTTCATCCGCCGCCACTCGCCGCTGTCACCGCGGATCGCGGACGTGATCGCGGAGTATGCGGCCGCCGCCGGTACGCTCGAGGATCATCTCCGCGATCGGCTGCAGTTCCTGATCACCGGCCACGCGCACGAGATCCTCGGCTGGATCGGCATCCACGATCGTGCGGTCGCAGCACTGGCGATCCACATCGAGGATCTGCGCGTGCCGTACCTCGTGCGACTCGGCGAGGCCATGTCGATCTCTCCGTTCGCGCTGCTCGCGCTGGTCGAGCTAGGCGAGGCGCCCGCCAACACCGAGCTGCTCGCACTCGAGATGCTCGATGATCCGGACGCCCACGAGCTCGCGCGCGGCGCGGCGGCGGCGTTTCTCGCGGGCCACGGCGAGCTCACCCCCGCGCTGCGCGAGCGGATCGATGCCGCACTGCCGCCCGCGATGCCGGCCGCGCTCGCGAACCTCGTCACCCGGCTGTGGGTGCCGACGATCCAGCGCCCCGTCGTGGCGCCGAAGCTCCACGCCGCCGAGGTCGTGTTCGCCGGCGAGAAGCTCGTGCTCGTGCGCGCCGGTGCCCGCAGCGTGACGTTGCCGTGGCAGAACGCTCCGCTTCGCAAGGGCGATGTGATCC
>JAYUVX010000084.1:0-20105 GCA_043753855.1 Myxococcales bacterium
TCGCGACGTGGGTAAGCCCGCCGCCGAAGATCCGATGGTCTCCCAGGCCTTCGATGCCGAGGGTCACGAAGATCTCGCGCGCGCCGTGGAACGGTTGACCTCGGACGAGGCCGCGTACTTCCTGGTCAAGCTCGAGGCCGCGATCCGGAAGCGGAAGATCCAGATCAGCGGCTATCTGGTCGCGATGCTGGTGTGGGTGCTCGGGATGATGGTCGCCCTCGCCTGGTACGGCACCCACGATGGCTTCGTAGGCTGGGTGTTCATCGCACCGTTTGCCCTCGTCGGTGGGGTGCTGTACGGGTTTGGCCGCTGGGCCGAGCGCGCGGGAACTCCGCCGCCGGGACCTGACGCCAAGGTATAATGGTTCCCATGAGGAACCTCCCCCGCGCCCTCGCCCTGATGACCGTGCTCGGTGCCTGCGGTGGAGGCAAGAAGTCCTACGAGGATGCACGCTCGATCGATGCGCCACCCGCCTGCGCGGCGCCGGTCGCGGGCAGCACGATCAAGGCGCGGCAGATCGGTGAGGTCCCCGGTGGAGCGATGCTCGCCACCTCGCCACCGGGCGACCCGCGACTGTTCGTGATCGACCAGACCGGCCTCGTCCGGATCTTCGAGGGCGAGCAGCTGCAGCCGCAGGCGTTCCTCGACATCTCCGATGCCATCGTCGCGGGCGGCGAGCGGGGCCTGCTCGGCCTCGCCTTCCATCCGCAGTACGCGACCAACGGCCTGTTCTTCGTGTTCTACACGACGAACGACGCCAACGTGGTAGCCCGTTGCACCGTCGATCCGGCGAACCCGGCGAAGGCAACCGGGTGCATGCCGATCCTCTCGATCCCTGACTTCGCCAGCAATCACAACGGCGGCATGATGGAGTTTGGCAAGGACGGGTTTCTCTACATCGGGACCGGCGACGGCGGCGGCGGCGGCGATCCGCAGCGCACGGCGCAGAACACCAACAATCTGCTCGGCAAGATGCTCCGCATCGACGTCAACCTGCGGAGCGCTGGCAAGGCGTACGGCATCCCCACCGACAATCCGTTCGGAAACGAGGTCTGGATGTACGGCCTGCGCAATCCGTGGCGATGGTCGTTCGATACTAACGGCGATCTCTGGATCGGCGATGTCGGTCAAGGCGTCACCGAGGAGGTCGATGTGCTGACGCCCGCGGAGCAGAAGGGCGCAAACCTCGGGTGGAGTATCTACGAGGGCACGAATTGCTGCATGACCCAGGGCGACAAGTGCACGCAGAACGGCAACCAGGCCGCCTGCAATCCCGCGAACATCGTGATGCCGAAGGACTCGCGCACGCACGGCAACGGCTGGCTCGCGATCATCGGCGGCCAGGTCTATCGGGGCGCCTGCTACCCCGACATGGTCGGCTGGTACTTCTATACCGACAACAGCCGCGGCCGGCTCTCGAAGGCGCGGCTCAAGAGCGATGGCTCGCTCGAGGTGGTCGAGGTCCCGGGCACGTTCCCCGGGAGCCCGGCGAGCCTCCATGCGGACTCGCGCGGCGAGCTGTACCTGACGACGTCCACGGTGCCCGGCAAGATCTATCACCTCGAGATCAGCCCCTGAAGGCGCGGTCGCTTCGCCTCGCGACCGGCATCGCCTACAACGTCCTCGAGTGGGACGGTCCGCGCGAGCGCACCTTCGTGCTCGTCCACGGCTTCACCGACCTCGCGGTGGCCTGGCGCGGCGTCGCCGAGCGGCTCGTGCTTCACGGCCGCGTGATCGCACCGGATCTGCGCGGTCACGGTGACAGCGGGCGAGTCGGCGACGGCGGTTACTACTACTTCATGGACTACGTCGCCGATCTTGACGACCTGATCGCGCAGACCTCGACGGGTGAGCTGGTCGTCGTCGGCCACTCGATGGGCGGCAGCGTGAGCGCGTACTGGTCGGGAACCCGCCCCGAGAAGGTCGCTCGGCTCTGCCTGATCGAGGGACTCGGTCCACCGGACCTCGCGAACATGGACGGGCCGACGCGCACGGCGATGTGGATCGAGGGGTGGAAGGCCGCGCGTGGCAAGCCGCAGAACACGCTGCCCTCGATCGAGGCCGCCGCGCAGAAGCTGCTCGACAAGGATCCGCTGCTAGCGACGCCGCTCGCGCACGAGCTGGCGGAGGCGGGCACGCGCGCTGTCGAGGGCGGCCGTGCGTGGAAGCACGATCCGCTGCACCTGACGATGGGGCCGTATCCGTACCGGCTCGACACCGCGATCAAGTACTGGCGGCGGATCACCTGCCCGGTGCTCGTGCTCGATGGCGAGGACTCCCAGGTGAACCTCCCGCCCGAGGAGCGGGCCGCACGTCGCGCGCACCTCGCGAACCATCGCCACGTCGTGATCCCCCGCGCCGGTCATGCCGTGCAACGGCACCAGCCGGCCGCGGTCGCCGAGCTCGTGATCGAGCTACTCGGTGCCTAGCTCCACCGGCAGCTCGATCTGCGGCACCTCGATCTGCGCGGTGGTGCGGCCGCGCCAGATCATGGGAACGATCACGCGAAACGTCGAGCCCTTCCCCACCGTGGAGTCGAGCTCGATCTCGCACGCGAGCAGCGCCGACAGCTGGGTGACCAGAGCGAGCCCGAGGCCAACCCCGCCGTAGCCCTTCGCATCGCCGCG
Organism: Myxococcales bacterium; assembly: GCA_043753855.1. GTDB lineage: Bacteria > Myxococcota_A > Polyangia > Haliangiales > Haliangiaceae > JABFXX01. Next base: position 2,628 of record JAYUVX010000084.1, read on the forward strand.
CTCCGCCTGGCGAAACGGCTCGAAGATCTTCTCGCGGTCCTGGACCGAGATCCCGATCCCGGTATCCACCACCTCGAGGATCACCGTGTCCCCAGCAGACCTGGCGCGCACGGTCACGCGCCCGCCTTCCGGCGTGAACTTCACCGCATTCGCGATCAGGTTGACCAGGATGTGCGCGAGCCAGCGCTCGTCCGACTGGACGATCGGAAGCTCGCGAGCCAGCTCGACATCGAGCTCGAGCTTCTTGGTACCGACGATCCACGAGGTCGATGCGGCCACGCGCTCGACCAGCCCGGCGACATCGACGGCGCCCGGGCGGGCATCGATCCGCCCGGCCTCTGCACGGGTCAACTGCAGCACGTCATCGACCAGCTGCAAGAGCGACTGCGCGCTGCGCTTGATCGCGGTGCACGCCTCCTTCTGGCGTTCGGTGACGGGGCCGTAGACACCGGCGGCGATCACGTCGGCGAGTCCCTGCACGCCATGGATCGGCGTGCGCAGCTCGTGGGTCATCGACGCGACGAACTGGCTGCGCTGGGTGGCGGCCTCGATCAGCTGTCGCGTGCGCTTCTCGAGATCTGCTTCCTTGTGGCGCAGCACGCGCAGCGTTGCGGCGGCGAAGAACGCGGGGATGCCCACGACCATCGCGCAGTACAGGATCGCGGTCACCACGTAGCCGATGCTCGGCTCCTGTCCCGGAGTGCCCGGGATCGGCGTCGCGGGGAGGATGCCGGCGCTCATCAGGATGAGCATCGCCGAGAAGCTGAGGACCACGAGCGTGGCCATCACGATCGTGATCGTGAGGTTCGCGAGCAGCGACAACACGGTCACCACGATCACGTAGGTCGGAAGCAGCGGACTGTACGGTCCGCCAGTGAAGTAGATGGCCGCGGTCAGCAACACCACGTCAGCGATCGTGTTGAGCGCCTGGGTCTCCATCACCCAGCGGTCGCGTACGAGTCCGAGCCACGCCAGCGAGTTGGTCAGCAGCTTGACCGAGACCAGGGTGACATACGCCCACTTCCACGGCGTCAGTCCGAACACCGCCGCCGCCGCGGCGAGCACGGCGAAGCCGATCGCGACGGCGAACCCGCTCCAGATCCCATACCAGAGCTTGGTGCGATTGGCGGGCGCCGCCAGCTCGGCGAGCGACGAGAACAGACCGCTAGACTTCACCGAGCAGCTGCCGGACGGTGGCCAGGAGCTGCACCAGATCGAACGGCTTGGAGAGATAGCCATCCGCGAGCGTGCCGAGCTGCACGGTGCGGTTCGACTGGTCGCGATCGGTATAGACCGCACTCATGAGGACGATCGGCGTGTCCTTGCCGCTCGGCCGTCCCTTGATCTCGCGCACCAGCTCGAACCCGTTCTTGCGGGGGAGCTGGACATCGACGAGCAGTAGATCCGGGGCATCGCGTTCGAAACGTTCGATCCCTTCGGGGCCCGTGGATGCCGCGACCGTCTCGTAGCCGTTCGCGGCAAGGAAGTCCGACAAGATCATCTGGTTCACAGGATCATCCTCGACGACCAGGATCTTCTTCACGCACTGCAAGGTAGCACGCTCTACGCGAACCGATTCGACGAGACCGGCCCACCTGCCCACAGCCGGGACCGGGGGGCCGGACGCGGCGGCCATGCCCGCTCGACGAGCGCCCTCCAGCGCTCCGGCTGGTCCGCGATCAGCTCGGATTCATCGAGGCCCGGACTGGCGACCACGCCCGCGGCCACGTCCTCGATGCTGCGCTCGTCCGCGCCCCACGCGGGGACCAGCGATTGATAGAGCAAGGTGGTCAGATCGGGCGAGATCGGGCTGTCGATCGTCCACGGAGATGCGTGCGCATAGACGACCTGATCGGGGCGGCGCTGCACGAGCTGTGGCGCGAACTGCAACGGGAGCGTCTGCAGATCGTAGAGCACCACCAGACCGGGTGCCGGTACCCCGACGGCCGGCCACGGAACGCGCGGGATCCCGAGCCGTGACGCGATCGCCTCGGCGAGGATCTCGTCATCGCGCAGGGCGGGCGCATAGACGCAGGGCAGCGCCAGCCCGCGAACGAGCTCGACCAGCCGTTCGATCCCGGTCACCACCAGCGGGAGTGAATCCGCCAGCCACGCGTACCGGCCCCGCATCGGCTCGTCGAAGCCGTACGGCGATTGATGCGAGAGCAGGCTGCCGGTGAGCACGTAGTGCCAGCCGCGCAGGTCCGCCGGATCGAGCGAGCACACGCCGGCGACCTGATCGGCGCGCTCGACGATACCGGCGATCGTGGCGTGGAGCGCCTCGGTGTCCGCGCCGGTCGGCGTCAGCGATGGCAAGGTCTCGCGCGTCACGGCGAGCCGACCGCTCATCGCCGCGTTATACGCATACAGGTAACGCGGCAGGAACGCCTTCGCGCGCAGCGCCGGATGACACTCGAGCACCTCGAACGCATCGGGGTGGCGCAGCGCGGACTCGAGCGCCGAGACCAGCTCGCAGACGACCTCCTCGCTATCGCCTACCAGCTCGAGGCAGTGCCACAAAACGCTCGCCGCGATCTCGGGCAGTCCAACGTCGATCAGCTCGTAACCGAGCTTGTACATCCGATCCGGACTGTCCGGATCGCGGACCGCTTCGCTCGCGACCTTCGAGAGCACATTGGCACCGCGCAGCGCCACCAGCTCCGCGAGCAGCGCGAGCCAGGTCGGCAGCTCGGCGCGTGGCAGCTCGCGGCCGCGGGGCCACTCGAGCACACCGCGCAGCTTCGCAAACGCGGGCTGAGCCTCGCCCGAACCGATCAGCTGCGCGATCTCGGCGGCTTCCGCTTCGTAGTTCGGCGGCGCCATGACAGCTCACAGCTTCGCGAGCGTCACTGACGCGTCCCACAGCGCCTTGCGCGCCGCTGCATCGCGCGCCGCGGTGGCCGGGGGCGTGGCAACTCCCTCGTTGAAGTAGGTGCCCGACGGCTCGTCGACGGCCTCGCCGCCCGCGAGCCGGATGCTGGTCTTCGCACCGTGCTCGACGCTGGCCCCCTGGACCGGGCCGAACCCCTGCCGCAGCAGCTTGGTGCCGATCACGCCCGGATGCAGTGCGTACGCCACGAGCCGCTGCGGATCGCGACGCTCCGCGAGCTCGAGCGTGTGCATGACGTTGGCGAGCTTGGACTGCGCGTATGCCGCGTAGCCGGTCCATGCCGATGCCAGCGACAGATCGGACGTGTGGATCCGCCCGCGGGTGTGGGCGATCGAGGACACGTTGATGACGCGCGACGGAGCGCTCGTCGCGCTCGCCTCCAGCCTGGGCGCCAGCAGCTCGGTCAGCAGGAACGGGCCGATGTGATTGACCGCGAACGTCAGCTCGATGCCGTCGTCGGTGAGGGTGCGCTCGTCTGCGAAGATCCCCGCGTTGTTGATCAGCACGTGAAGCACGGGAACCCGCGCCAGGATCTGCTCCGCGCCCTTGCGCACCGCGACCTGCGAGCCCAGGTCAAACGAGACGCCCTCGAGCTCGGCACCCGGCAGCTCCTCGGCGAGCTTCGCGATCGCGGCGTCGACCTTCGGCTTGCTGCGACCGTGGAGGATGACCTTGGCGCCTGCGGCCGCAAGCGCGCGCGCCGTGGCGCGGCCGATCCCATCCGTGGATCCGGTGATCAGGACGACGCGACGATCACTCATGCAGCGAACATAGCGCGGCGTCGCCGTTCAGTGGGCGTGGTGCGCGCGGCGGATCGCGGGCGGAACGCGAAGCTGACGCAGGTCTGTGTCCTTCGAGCGTGCCATCGCCGTCGGCACCGTCGGGGTCACCCCGGTCCAGTCGGCGAGCTTGGCGAAGGCGGCGTTGCGATCCGCGTCGGCGAGCCTGGTGATCCGCGAGCCGTGGGTGCCCTGCGGCTGGACCAGCCGGAGCGAATCGGTGGCCTGCCCGAGCTCGAACATGCCGCCGGACCACGGATCCCACTCGCCGTAGATGAACAGGAACCGGCTGCCGTTCTGCTTCAACCAGTCCGCGACATCGCGCATCGCGGCGCCGCCATCATAGCTGGGCTGCGCGGTGGGTAGCGACATCAGGTAGTCGGCGTCGGTGAACACCAGGTACGGGTCGAGGTAGGTCGCACCACCATCGGGATAACCGAGCTGGTAGTACGCCTGGTAGTAGTAGGCATCGAACCGCGCGACCGAGACGTCATCGTTGTCGGTGACCGGGCTGATCAGATCGAGGAACTGCCACAGCTTGTCGTCGGATTCGGTGGTCGCCGGCACCGAGCCGCAGAAGCCCACACCGTAGTACTGCCAGAACGCCCACTCGATGCTCACGATCGAGCTCTCGACCGCGGGACGCAGCAGCACGCGCGTGTAGCCGTGTGGCTCGGTGGTCGATTGCGCCTGTGCGGTGGCCTTCGCCTCCAGTGCAGCGCGTCGGTTCTGCAGCATCTCCTTGGCGATGTCGCGCACCGCTTGACGGCACGCTGGGGGACCGAGGGTGTCGAGGAAGGCTGCGTATTTCACGTCGGGCGCCCCGAACGAGATCGGCGCCACGTACGGCACGGTGCCCTGCACGTCATCCGGATAGAACCGGCGGTGGTAGATCGCGGTCATGCCGCCCTTGCTGCCGCCGGTGGTGAGCCAGGCGGCGCCGTAGATCGTGCGGAGCTTGGTGATGATCTCGTGCTCGTCGGCGGCCATCTGCTGGATCGTCAGCTTCGACCAGTCCGCTGAGCTGGGGCGCGACGCAGCGAAGAACCGATGCTCGATCGAGATCTGGTTCGCGCCGAGCAGCCGGGTCAGCTCGACCGGAGCATCGAGGTAGTAGTCCCAGTAACCCGAGGTCTGCGCGATCATCGGTGCAGCGACGTCGCGATGCAGCAGCGAGACCTCCTGCTGGAACGTCGGGCCGCCGGAGTGATCGTGGTCGACGGGCTGGGTGAACTGCAGGACGTAGTAGGTGAAGCCTGCGGCCTGCGTCGGCATCTCGGTGGCGGTGACGCCGGGCAGCGCATTGAGCTGCTCGAGTAGATTCGGGCCCGCGTCGGGGCCGGGCTCGATGTTGTCGCCGCAGGCGCCGAGCACGACCAGGGCGAAGGCGAGGAGCGCTCGGCACATGGAGTGCAGCTTGCCAGGTCAACGGCTTGTGGGGTAGGCATGCCCGACATGGCACTCTCGGTCGGCATTGTCGGGCTGCCCAACGTGGGCAAGAGCACGGTGTTCAACGCCCTCACGGCCGGCAAGGCCGAGGCGGCAAACTACCCGTTCTGTACGATCGATCCGAATGTCGGCGTGGTCCCGGTCCCTGATGAGCGGCTCGCGCGGATCACCAGGTGGATTCCGCCCCAGAAGGTCATCCCCGCCATCGTCGAGATCGTCGACATCGCCGGCCTGGTGAAGGGCGCGTCGCAGGGCGAAGGCCTCGGCAACAAGTTTCTGGCGAACATCCGCGAGACCCAGGCGATCCTGATGATGGTCCGCTGCTTCGACGATCCCAACGTGATCCATGTCGCCGGTTCGGTGGATCCGATGCGCGACATCGACATCATCGATCTCGAGCTCGCGCTCGCCGACGTCGACTCCGCCGAGCGGCGCATGAAGAAGGCATCGGGGCTCGCGAAGACCGGCAACAAGGAAGCGAAGATCGAGCTCGCCCTGGTCGAGAAGGTGTTCAACCAGCTCTCCGCGGGCAAGGCCGTTCGCACGCTCGAGCTCTCCGACGACGACCGCAAGATGGTCTCGACCTGGGGCCTGCTCACCAGCAAGCCCGTCCTCTACTGCTGCAACGTCGGCGAGGGCGATCTGCCGGCTGGGAACGCGTGGTCGGATTCGGTCAGGGCGCGCGCGAAGGCTGAGGGTGCCGGCGTGGTGATCCTGTGCGGCAAGGTCGAGGCCGAGCTCGCGGAGCTCCCCGACGCGGATCGCGGCGAGCTGCTCTCGTCGTACGGGCTCACCGAGCCTGCGCTCGCGGCGCTCGCCCGCGAGTGCTATCGCCTGCTCGGTCTGCAGTCGTACTTCACCGCCGGCGAGAAGGAGGTCCGGGCCTGGACGATCAAGAAGGGCGCGACGGGACCGCAGGCGGCCGGCGTGATCCACACCGACTTCGAGAAGGGGTACATCCGCGCGCAGGTCTACTCGCTCGCGGATCTCGAGGCCCATCACAGCGAGGCGGGGATCAAGGCCGCCGGCAGGATGCGGGTGGAAGGTAAGGACTACGTCGTTCAGGACGGCGACATCATGCACTTCTTGTTCAACGTCTGATCACCTCCGCGCACCAGGTCACCACCCGGCACGGGACCCGCGCGGTTCCGGAGTACATCGCGGCGAGCTCCCCGCGGATCGCCCCTGCCTCCGCGGCTGGCACCTCGTAGCTCGCGCCGAGGAACGCCCAGACCTCGTCGAACGTGCCGCCGAGGTCGAGCTCCCAGCGCTCGAACACAGGTGGGTTCCATCCCGCGAACAGCTCGCGCCATCCCGCCTCGGACTTCGCGCGCGGATCGCCAAACCGCCGCGGCGTGGCGATCCGCGGACGCAGCCCCGTCAGGAACCGATGAAACGCGTCGTCCCCGTCAGCGACAGGTCCGCCGCCGAGCAGCGCGATGAACCTGCCGCCGGGCACGAGCACGCGCGCGAGCTCGGCGACCACCGCGTTCGGTTCATCGAACAGCATGAACGCGAGGTGGCAGGTCACGGTGTCGAAGCTGCCCGCGGCGAACGGCAGCTGCTGCGCCCTGCCCTGCACGGCGCGCGTCGTACTGCCGAGCTCCTCGCGCGACAGGTCAAGGCCGATCGCCCCGGGCGGCAGTCGGGCGAGCAGCGCACCATCCCCGCATGCGAGATCGAGGACGCGACCGCCGTCGATTCTCGCGGCGAGCCGGTCGTAGCTGCCACCGCGTTCCATGGCCTGCGCGGTGATCCCCGGATGCGACGCGTGGAAGTCGCGCAGGAACCGCTCGTGCTCGGTCACGCGAGCTACGATACCGCGGCGTCCCATGGGTTCTGATCGATCGGCGCCGACCACGCACGGCATGCTCGCCGGGCTCGTCATGGTGACGCTCGCGGCGGCCTCGTGGGGCACGTGGAGCCTGTTCCTGCGGCCCACGCACCTGCCCGCCACGGTCACCACGCCGCTCGTGTTTCTGGTGATGGGGCTCGCGGCGCTGCCGTTCGCGCTGCGCGGGCCGCCGGTGATCTGGGACCGCACGACCCTGGCGCTGCTTGCGCTCAACACGGGGTTCGATGCGCTCAACGTCCTCGCATTCTTCGGCGCGATCGCGACGACGACGGTGGCGATCGCCGTGCTCACGCACTATGTCGCTCCGATCCTGATCGCGCTCGTGGCACCTCGGGTCGAGCACCTCCGCACCCCGGGTGCACCGGCGGCGGCGCTGGTCGCACTCGCGGGCCTGGTGATCGTGCTCGAGCCGTGGAATGCGCCAGCCGAGGGTGCGGTCGTCGGTGGGTTGCTTGGCCTGGCGTCGGCCGTCTGCTACTGCGGAAATACGTTCACCGTGCGCCGGCTCGCCGAGCGCATCGGCGCACCCCGAGCGATGGCGTACCACTCGCTGATCGCAGCCGCGATCACGGCGCCATTTCTGATCGGCCACGGCGCGATCGCCGTACGTGATCTGGCGCTGCTCGGCACCGGATCGGTGGTGATCGGCGCCGGGTCCGGCATCCTTTATGTGGTGGGGTTGACGCGGGTCGGGAGCGCACGTGCGGCGGTTCTCACGTTTACCGAGCCCCTGGTCGCGGTGCTGGTGGGCGCATTGGTGTGGGACGAGTCCCTTCACCCGCTCGCCGCGCTCGGCGGCACGATGGTCCTGGGCGCAGGCATCTACGTTGCACGGAAGGCGCGCTACCATCATCACCATGCCGCCGCGCGTGACCATCGCGATGCCCGCCTTCAATGAGGAGCGCTACATCGAGGCCTGCGTAGCCAGTGTCCAGGCGCAGGATTACCCGGCAGACCTGATCGAGATCCTGGTCGCCGACGGACGCTCCACCGACAAGACCCGGGAGATCCTCGCCCGCCTCTCCGAGGCAGATCCGCGGATCAAGGTGATCGACAACCCGGCCAAGCTGCAGGCCGCGGGCCTCGGCCTGCTCGTCAAGGCCGCCACCGGCGACATCATCGTTCGCATGGACGTCCACTGCGAGTACTCGCCCGACTACGTCCGCAGGTGCGTCGAGACGATCGAGAAGACCGGCGCAGATAACGTCGGCGGAGCGCAGCGCGCCAAGGCCAAGACCGCGTTCCAGCGCGCCCTCTGCGCCGCGCTCACCAGCCCGCTCGGCGTCGGTGGCGCGAAGTACCGCTCGGCTGACGCCGAGGGCTTCGTCGACACCGTGTTCCTTGGCGCGTTCCGCCGCGCCGTGTTCGAGACCGTGGGCTTGTGGGATCCCGCGGCGATCACCAACGAGGACTCCGAGCTCAACCAGCGCATCCTCGAATCGGGCGGGCGGATCTATCTGTCCAGGGACATCGTCGTCAGCTACTTCCCGCGCGACTCGTTCAAGTCCCTCGCGACCCAGTACTTCAAGTACGGCCGCGGTCGCGCGCGCACGCTCCTCAAGCTCGGCCGCACGCCCAAGCTGCGTCCGTTCATCCCGTTCTTGTTCGTGACCGGCGCTGCCGCCACGCTCACCATCCCGCTGCTCTGGCCGATCGCGCCTGCCGTGTTCGCGACCTACGCGCTCGCCACCGGTGCCGAAGCGATCCGCGTCGGCCGAGACCTGGGTCCCGCGGGCATCGTCACGGTGTGGCGGATGTTCCCGACCCTCCACGCCTCGCACGCTGCGGGCGTCTGGACCGGCCTCGTGAAGTACTTCCGCAACCCGGACTGGCCGGCCGAGCCCGAGCGCGTCGCGCCGCGCAAGGCGCAGCTGCGCGCGGTCTAGGGGCCAGAACGTTAGTCCGGAAGCTGCGCCTTGTTTTCATGGATCCGGATCAGCTCGCGCGCTGCCGCCAGCCGCACGGCGAGCTTCACGCGCTCGGTCACCTGCTCGGTGATCCGCGCGAACCCGAGCAGCCGCGCCGCATCGCGGACGAGGTCATTCGGCGCGATGCCATTAGCTCGCTCGACGACGATCCGCGCCGCCGAGGCGAGCTCGGACAGGGGCACCTCGCCGATGTCGCGCTTGGCCGTCGGGCCCTGGCCAGCGACGCGCACCGCTGGCACGCCGTCCGGGTCCTGATCGAGCCGCCACACGACGTCTGCCTCGTCGCCGTACCGGCCGCGGCCATCGAGCGCTACACGCACCTGATCGGTGACCCGCTGGGTGACCCGACCGATGCCGAAATAGGCGCCGACCCGCCGCGCGAGCAAGTCGACGTGCATCGGCGCTTCGGCCGCGAGCACCTGCTCGACGACCTTGCCGAGCTCCGCGAGGTGGCGCGGCGCGAACAGATCATCTGGCGTGCGGCGGCCGTTCGGGATCGCCGCCGCGGTGTACGGACCGATCAGGATCGTGCCCTTCTTGATCCGCGTGGGCGTGGTGGTGCCCTCGTAGACCGCCAGCACGGTGGCCTCCGTCGGCCCCGTTCCGGCCGCGATCAAAGGCTCGCCCTTCGGCGGGATCTTGACGGCCGGTGCCGAGCCCGCCGCGATGATCAGCGGGCTCGATGCGCGTGCGGTGCGCGGCTTCGGTGGTGCCAGGGGCGCGCGGCGCTGCCGGTTCGCGGCGATCGCGGTGACGATCGCGCCGTGCGCGCGCTGGATCTCGCGTTCCGGATCCGCCCACCAGTCGAGTCCCCAGATCCGGTGCAGGCGCCAGCCGAGCTGCGCCAGCACCTGGCTGCGGAGCCGATCGCGGTCGCGCGCGACCGATGTGGCGGCGTACGCGAGACCATCGTGCTCGATCGCGAGCACGTAGCGTTCCGGGTCGCCCGGATCGACCACGGCGAGGTCGAGCTTGTACGCGCCGCAGCCGACCTGATGACGGACCGTCCAGCCACGCTCCGCGAGCGCGCGTGCGATCGCGGCGGTGATCGGACTCGCCGGCTCGGCGGTCACGGAGGGACGTCCCGCTCCGCCGCCCGCGCGGGCGAACGTGAGGAACTCCGCGAGATCGCGCACCGCCGGTGCGGCGTCGTCGTGCAGATCTTCGGGCGCGAAGCTCGAGAACACGAGGATCTGCTCGCGCGCCCGGGTCAGCGCGGCAGCGAGTGCGCGCGGGCCCGACGGATCTGAGAGTGAGCCGAGGTTCATCGTCATCACGCCATCGGGTCCCGGGCCATAGCCGACCGACATCAGGATGACGTCCCGAACCTCCTCGTGCAGCGAACCCAGATCCTTGATCAGCAGCGGCTCGCTCACGATCGGTTCCGAAGGCTCACCGAGCAGCGCGACCTCCAGCAGATCCTCGATCAGCTCGGCTTGCGCTCGCGATCCGGCGATGATGCCGATCGAGCGCGTGCGCTGGTTCGGGTCGCGCAGCCGGGCGAGCGCCTCGGCGACCACGGCCTCGGCTTCGACGCGGTTGTGACCGCTGCCGTCGCGATCGAAGGTGCCATCGACCCGGCGCCAGGCTACGCCCAGCTCCGGTGAGCTGTGGGCTGCCGGGAACACCTGGAGCCGATCGCCGTAGTAGCGTTGATTCGCGAACGCGATCACGTCCTCGTGCTTGCTGCGGTAGTGCCAGGCAAGTGACAGTTCTGGAAGCTTCGCCACCAGACAGTCATCGAGCAGGCTCGTGGTGCCATCGCCCGGACCGAGCCGCTTGCCATCGCCGACGATCACCGCGGAGGTCGCACGGCCGAGTGCCCCGAGCGCCATCGCCGTGGGCAACCGCGAGGCTTCGTCGAAGACCACCACATCGAACCGCGGCAGGGCCGGATCGAGGTACTGGCTGACCGCATGCGGCGTCATCAGCATGCACGGCGCGAGGCGCGGCAAGATCGTCGGCAGCTCCGCGAACAGCCGGCGCAGCGAGCGATGGCCACGCGGCCGCTCGAGCTCCTGCATCAGGATCCGCAGCTCGACGGTCTGTGGATCCTTGGAGCTTGCATCGAGCTTGCCGCTGATCCTCGGCACTCGATCGGCGAGCCGTACCAGGGCACGTGCGCGCGACAAGGCAAGCGCGCCACGATCGAGGTCGGCGAACGCCGAGACCTGCGCGTGGTGCGAGGCGCCATGGAACTGGGCCAGCGCCGGCGTCTCCGTCAGCTCCGCATCGCCCCACGACAGCAGCGTGGCGCGCTCCCAGGCAGCCGCGAGCTCCGCGGCGCCGAGGTCTCCGCGCTCGATCGCGCCGACGGCGGGACCGATGCCCGCGGCGAGCGCCGCATGACGAGCCGCATGAAACGTGACCCAGTCCTGCAGCGAATCCGCGGCGAGGCGCAGGGTATCGACGCGCTCGCGCAGCGCCGCGAGATGGTCGTCACCCGCACCGAGCATCGCGGCATCGATGCCGATCGTGCTCGACAGGTTCGCGAGCGCCGGCAAGTAACGCGCGACCGCCTCGGCGAGCCGGGAAAACGGCACGAGCTCGCTGCTCGACGCCGAGGGGGACGACGCCACCTGCGCCGCGAGCGCACGCCATGCCGCGGCCCGCTGCTGTTCGCGCTGCGTGCCGAGCGTGGTCTCGGTCAGATCGACGGCATCGAAGGCCTTGCGGAGGTCCGCCGCCCAGCCGACCGCACCATCGAGCTTCGCCAGATCGAGCGCGAGTGGTTCACCGCCGACGTCGCCGAACCACCGCTTCGCCGGCTCGGCGGCAGCGAGCAATGCGGATCGGCACGCGCGCTCGGCCATCACCGCCTCGAGCGCGGAGATCATGCCGCTGTCGGCCTCGAGCTGCGAAGGCACCGCCACTCCCTTGATCTCGGCGCGAGCCGCGCGCAGGGCCACGAACCGGAGCGGCGCCATGCTCGAGGTCCACTTTCGCAGCTGCGCCCACAGCGCGGGTGCATCGAGCGACTCGACCGCATCGGTGAAGCCATCCTCGACTTCGATCTTTAACGCGCGATGACGATGCGCGAGCTGGAGGAACGCGAGCGGATCGCGCGGCACCTCGATGGCGCCGGTTCCCCGCGCACGGATCAACGCGATCTTCTCGGCGATGTCGTCGCCGCGCCCCAGCTTGATATGGGTGAGCAGCTCGGCGCCCGGCCGTGGTGAGGCAGCGGCGAGTGCAGCGAGCGTACCGAGCGCGACCAGCTGATCGCGCGTCCTCGTGACCAGGTGCGGCACCAGCGCGGCGACCTCGCGAACTGCGACGCCGACCGCCGTCGCGGCATCCTCGGCCTCATCGAGCGTGGCCACCACGGCGTCGCGACCGCCCGCGGGGAGCCGATCCAGCGTCGACGCGCGCCACGGATGGGTGGCGACCGGCTCGACCGGGACCGCGGCCCCGGCGAGCTGGGTCACGGCGAGCTTGCGCCGATCGAACGTCACACGATCGAGCGCGATCGCATCGCGCTCGGCGAGCTCCGCGCGCGGGGTGGTCCGCAGCTCGACGAGCCGACCGAGCACCTCGTGCACCGACCGGCCGAACGGCCCGACGCGATGGAGCGCGGCGACGTAGACATCGAGCGCGGTGCGCAGCTCGCCGAGCCGCGCGTCATCCCCGCTCGGGCCAGTGCCGGGCCGGAACGCGCGGTCGAACACCCGGCCGAGCTGCGCCACGATCGACGCGCGCGTGGTGGTCGCCGACGACACCGGGAGGCAGAACTCGCCGAGGCCCACCTGCGAGAGCCGCTCGCGAACGACCTCGAGCGCCCCGAGCTGCTCGCTGACGAACAGCACCGTCTTGCCGTGGCTGATGCAGTGCGCGACCAGGTTCGCGATCGTCTGCGATGCGCCGGTGCCGGGGGGCGCCTGCAGCACGAAGCTGGCGCCCACGGCTGCCGCAGCGACGGCCGCCAGCTGGCTCGCATCCGCATCGAGCGGAGCGACCACGTCGGCGCTCGGGCGCGGCCGCGTGACCGCCTCAGCGGCGGCGATCGAAGGCTGCCCGAACGGGTTACGGTCGACAGCGGCCAGGTGTGCGAGCACCGGGCTGGCGAGCAGCTGATCGCCAGCCGTCTCGAGGTCGCTCCAGATCGCCTGCGCATCGAGGGCGAACAGGCCGAGGTGCGCCGAGCGCTCGACGTTCCAGCCGGGCCGGATCACCGCGATCCCTTCGGCCGCATCGAGCAGGCCGACCAGGTCCAGCAAGACCTCCGGATCGTCGTCGCCCGGCACCGCGAGCAGCACGCCGAAGTCCCGCCGGAGCTTCTCGACGAGGGCCTGGTTGATCCGCGGCTCGATGCCTTCGCGGGCGATCAGGCGCAATCCAGCGCCGTTGGCGCGCTCGAGCTCGGCAGGCCACAGCGCGAGCGGCGCGAGGTGCGCGACGCCCTCGGCGTCACACCAGGTCAGCGTACCGAGCGCGAGCCAGAGCACATGCACGCCGCGCTCGACCAGCTCCGTGCGCGCGATCCGGCGCATGACGGTCAGGTCCTGCTCGAGCTCGGGCGTTGACCGTGGAATCCGCAACCAGCCGGTCTCGACGGCCGGATCGCAGCCAGCCTCGAACGCAAACGCGCCGCCACCGGCGAGCGTGAGCGCGACCTTGACCGGATCCGCTCCGGGCAACGGCAACATCGTGCTGCTCTCCTTCAGATGGAGCAGGCGATTGTTCGCCGATAGATCGAGCAACGACACCATCCAGCTCTCGACACGCGGGCTTCGATCGATCACGTCGCCAATCTACGCCAACTGGATCGATCTCCGTCGAGAACGACCGGGCCGGGAAGATCCCCCGAGATCACTCCACGACCACGAGCAGGTGCCGCGGATGATGCGCGGCGCCCCACACCGCCGGCCCGCGCTGCGTCGCCGACAGCACGCGAAGCACCCACACCTCGGGGATCGCGGAGGCACCATCGCGCGCGCCGAGCAGCGCACCGACGATCGCTGCGTTGGTATCCGCATCACCGCCGCGACTCGCCACATCGACGAGCGTAGCGAGTGCGCCGGTGCAGCTGCGAGCGCCACCGCGAGCGGCGCGGTCCGCATCAACGAACCGTTCCCGGCGGAACTGATGCCCGCTCGTACGCCAGGTGGCGACGCCAGCCGCCTGCTGGCTGCTCGAGGCGCTCGAACTCGTACGTCGTCCCCAGTGCGTCTCCGACCGCCAGCCCTAGCAATCCTCCCCGCGCACGGTCCGTGTTCATGGGTGTTTGATATACACTATCTGGTTCCGCACGCAACGTCGTAGTAACCTCGCCGCGTGGACCTCAACCGGCCGGTCTCGCCCATCGAACACTGGGCCCTCGATCCCGCGATCGTGCACCTCAATCACGGCTCGTTCGGAGGCTGTCCACGCAGCGTGCTCGACGCGGCGAACGCCATCCGTGCGCGCGTCGAGGGCGCACCGATGCGGTTCTACGTCCTCGACTGGCAGACCGAGCTCGATCGCGCGCGCTCCGCAGTCGCCGCGTTCATCGGTGCGGATCCCGAGCGCACGGTGTTCGTGCCGGGTGCGACCGCCGGTGTGGCGCTCGCCTTGGGAGCCGTGGAGCTCGCCGCCGGCGACGAGATCCTCACGACCTCGCACGTTTATCCCGCGTGCCGCTATCAGCTGATGCGGCTCGCCGAGGCCCGCGGTGCACGGATCAGCTTCGTCGACGTCCCGCTGCCGTTCGATCCGGATGCGCTGGTCGAGCACGTCGCCGCTGCGATCACGCCGCGCACCCGGCTCGCCCACCTCGATCACATCACGAGCCCGACCGCGCTGATCTATCCGCTGGAACGCCTGATCCCGCTGTTCACCGCCCGGGGCATCCCGGTGCTCGTCGATGGCGCGCACGCTCCGGGCCAGCTCGAGCTCGACGTCGGTGCGCTCGGCGCGACCTGGTACGTCGGGAATCATCACAAGTGGCTGTGCGCACCGAAGGCGAGCGGGTTCCTCGTGAGCGCCACTCCGGTGCCGCCGCTCGTCGTCTCGCATGGCGCGAGCCCCGCGTTCGTCCCGCGCAACCGGCTCCACGCCGAGCTGGACTGGAGTGGCACGCACGATCCATCCGCGCAGCTCGCAACGCCGACGGCGCTCGACGACCTCGCGACCGCAGGCGGCGGATGGGCGGCGATCCGTGCGCGCAACCATGCGCTGGTCCTCGCGCTGTGCGATCGGCTCGGCGGTCGCCGGATCGCGCCCGATTCCGTGATCGGCTCGATGGCCGCGATGCCGATCACGCTGTCTGCGGGAACCGGGCCGCAGACGCTCGAGAAGCGCCTGCTCGCCGAGGGCTGGGAGGTTCCGATCGTGTACTTCCCGGGGCAACCGCTGCTCCGGATCTCGGCGCATCTCTACAATCATCTCGGCGAGGCCGACGCGCTCGCGCGCAAGCTGCACGAGGTCGGCGTTGTCCTCTCGTAGGCTGTGCTAGGTTTCGGCGATGTCTGTCACCATGCACCACGGCGGCTGCCACTGCGGCGCCGTTCGCTACTCCGTCGAGATCGATCCGATGGCCGAGGCGATCGCCTGCAACTGCTCGATCTGCGGCCGCTCGGGCTCGTACCTGCAGTTCGTGTCACCCGCGCAGTTCACGCTCGAGAGCGGCGAGGACAACCTGACGAGCTACAAGTTCAACAAGCAGGTGATCGACCACCTGTTCTGCAAGACCTGCGGGATCAAGCCGTTCGCGCGCGGCAAGGGCCCGAAGGGCGACATGATCGCGATCAACGTGCGCTGCCTCGACGGCGTGAACGCGTTCGACGTCCCGACGAAGCAGTACGACGGCGCCAGCCGCTAGACTTTCTTGTTGCGGCGCTGCTGGAACGAGTACGGCCGGTGCGACGGGCCCTTCTTGTCGCCATCGCCGTCATCATCGACGGGCGTACCGGCAAGCGGCTCCTCGGCGCCAGGCCGGAACTTGATCGACGACAGCGGGCTATCGGCGACCAGCACGCGCTCGTTGCCGCCGAGCAAGGTGTCCATGCCCTCGAGCTTGTCGATATCGTCGAGGATGTCGTCGACGGTGGCGTAGCGCTCGGCTTTCGCGTCGCGCGTCATCCGATCGAAGATGTCATCCACGCCGCGCGGCATGCTCTGGTTGACCTGCGACGGCATTGGCGAGCGCCGGCCCGGTAGCTTCCGGGTGAGCAGCTCGTAGAAGATGATGCCGAGCGCGTAGATATCGCCCTGCGGGCCGGCCGCCATCGGATCGGTGTAGAGCTCCGGCGCCATGTACGCGACGTTGCCCATGCCGACATAGATCTGCCGGAT
This sequence comes from Myxococcales bacterium, assembly GCA_043753855.1. Classification (GTDB taxonomy): domain Bacteria; phylum Myxococcota_A; class Polyangia; order Haliangiales; family Haliangiaceae; genus JABFXX01. The sequence continues at coordinate 18,801 of JAYUVX010000084.1, forward strand.
CACCGCGTGATCGCGCTCGACAATGCGGGTGAAGCCAAAGTCGGAGACCTTGACGTTGCCGTAGGCGTCGATCAGCAGCTGCTCCGGCTTGAGGCCACGGTGATAGACCCGCTGCGCATGGGCGGCGCGCAGGGCATGCAGCGTCTGCAGCAGGTACTTGAACACGAGCTCGACGGGCAGCTCCTCCGCATCATTGATCAGACGGCGCGCAGAACCGTTGGGCGCGAGCTCGGTGACGACGTTGGGATACTCGGTCCACAGGTTGACGTCGTGGATCGGCAGGATGTTCGGGTGTGCCAGGTTTCCCCACGCGCGCACGACATCGGTGAACCGCCGCACGATCTCGTTGCGCTGGTCCTCGCTGAAGAACCCGAACAGGTCGCGAACCTCCTTGAGCGCCACCTCGCGATTGAGCGCGACCTGGCGCGCCCGATACACGGTGCCCATACCGCCGGATCCGATCGACGCCAGCTTCTCGTAGCGGTTCTCCATGTCGGCGCCGAGCTGGATCTCTCCACCGGCGACTGCTGACGGCCGTCCACCCGAGGTCGTCATCTTCGGATCCTTTCGCGGTAGCGGAGCTGCCTGGGAGACCTCGCCGCGCTCGCGCGATACCGGCTCGGAGCGCATTGCGGCGCTGATCGCGCCCGACTGCGTGCCCATCGGAATCGGCGCGCCCGGAATCGCCATCGCTCGGCTCTGGCGAAGCTTCTTGAAGTGACTGACCGCGCGTTCGGTGAACTCGGTCAGGTTGCCGCCGTTGACCACCGTCTCGCCTTCGGCCGAGACCTCGAGCGATTCGTTGCCGCGGTCGTGGCGGAGGTAGCCAGACTTCTCGAGGAACCCGATGTACTCCGCGAACGGAATCGACACGGCTCCCTCGCACACCCTCCGGATGTCGTCGTACCGGTTCTGACGTCCGTAACGGGCCTCGGCCATCACGTTCGCGAGGATGAAGCGTGCCTCTTCGCAGAGGACTTCCTTCGTGACCTTGGCGCGGCCTTCCATCAGGTGAATTGTAGGCAGCTCACGCAGATAGAAGCAATTACGCGGGCGGACCCTCTGCCACCAGACGGTCGACGAGGGGCCGATCGGCCGGCAGGATGTCCCACCTCCCGGGGAGGTCCGTGGTGGCCACCCAGGCCAGATCGGCCACCTCGACGGTCCGCGGCGGCGCCGAATCGGCGGCCAGGCGGCAGGTATAGACCAACATCACGAGGTCGAACGCCGGGTAGGCATGGAACAGGACCTCCCAGATCGCGCCGACCACCGCGGTGACCCCGAGCTCCTCCATCAGCTCGCGCG
>JAYUVX010000085.1:0-6612 GCA_043753855.1 Myxococcales bacterium
AACTCACCGCTCGCGAAGGGCGTGCTGCGGTTCCTCGCGGTCGCGTTCAGCAAGCATCCGTATGCCTGGACCGCTGGTGGCGACCTGAAGGATCTCGACGCCACGTCGCCGGCCGATCTGCAGAAGTTCTACAACGCGTACTACCAGCCCAACAACGCGATGCTCGTCGTCGTCGGCAAGACCTCGATGGCCGCTGTGAAGGCGTCGGCCGAGAAGTGGTTCGGCGCGATCCCGAAGGCCGCCGAGCCGTCGCGTCCTGCTGCTGCCGCTCCCGAGCCGCCGCAGACCGCGAAGCGCAAGGAGGTCGTCGAGCCGGGACAGATCGGGCTGACGCTCGTCGGATTCCATGTTCCGCCCGCGAAGGACAAGGATGTCTACGCGCTGCAGGTGGCGTCGATCATCCTCGGCTCGGGTGAATCCTCACGGCTGAAGCTTCGTTTGAAGGCGATCGATCCCAAGACCAAGCGCCCGCTCGCGCTCGATGGCGGCATGCAGGCCGTGATCCGCGAGGATCCCGGCATGACGATCGCGCTCGGCGCATTCCTCGATCCCGCCGCGGCGGACCTGGTCGAGGCCGCGATCTTCGACGAGATCGGCAAGCTGACGTCCAAGGGGCCGACGCCCGACGAGCTGCGCAAGGCGAAGAACCAGGTGCAATCCGGCTTCGTGTTCTCGCTCGAGAACGCACAGGGTCTGGCCGAGGCGATCGGGCGCTCGTGGATCCTGACCGGAAGCCCGACCTCGTTCATCAAGGACGTCGATCAGATCGAGAAGGTCACCGCCGCCGACGTGCAGCGCGTGCTCAAGCAATACATGCCCGCCGACCACGCCACGATCGTGGTCATCCCGCCGAAAGGCCGCTGAACATGAAGGCCTCCAGTCTCCTCTCGATCCTGCTCCTCGCGGCGTGCGGCCCCAAACCCGCGCCCGCTCCGATCCCCGTGCTCCCCGGTGATGGCGATACCAACGTCGCGAAGCCGCCCGAGCCCAAGACGCGGCCGGTGGTTGATGCGTGGTCGGGCAAGACCGATCTGATCAAGCCGCCCGCCGCGAAGCCGCCCGCTGCGGTCGAGTTGCCGGCGATCGAGTCGATCAAGCTGTCCAACGGGCTCCAGGTGTTCGTGATCAAGAGCGACCGCCTCCCGGTGGTCAGCTTCCAGCTCGCGGTCCGCGCCGGCCGGATGAACGAGCCCCGCTCGCGACTCGGGGTCGCCGAGGCCACCGCGAACATGCTGGTCAAGGGCACCAAGAAGCGCGATGCGCTCGCGATCGCCAAGACCATCGACTTCGTCGGCGGCACGATCGCTGCCGACGCGACGTTCGAGGCGACGCTGTTGTCGTGCAGCGTGCTCGCGCGCAACACCAGCACCTGCCTCGATCTGCTGCCCGACATGCTGATGCAGCCGACGTTCCCGGAGACCGAGCTCGTGAAGGTCCGCGATGGGCTGCTCGGCGAGGTCCGCAGCCGGCTCGACGACGCGGGCTCGCAGGCGTCGTCGCACGTGCAGAATCTGCTGTGGGGCAACGACCACGTGCGCGGCTGGGTGACCAGTGAGGCGTCGGTCGGCTCGCTGAAGCGCGAAGATCTGGTCGCGTTCCACAAGGCGTGGTTTGTCCCCGGCAACACGTTGATGGTCGTCACCGGGGATGTCGACGCGAAGAAGCTCAAGGGCGATCTCGAGCGCACGTTCGGCAAGTGGGCGCAGGCCCGGGTGCCGCCGGCCCCGAGCTACAAGGAACCGGGGCTGTCGGGCAGCCGGATCCGGCTCGTCGACAAGCCGGGCCAGACCCAGACGCACATCCGGATCGCGCAGCTTGGCATCAAGCATGACGACCCGCGGTTCTTCGACACCCTGGTCTGGAACTACGCCCTCGGCGGCGGCGCGTTCAGCTCGCGACTGATGAAGGTGGTCCGCGTCGAGGGTGGCAAGACCTACGGCGCGAGCTCGAACTTCGATCGCAATCTCGACAAGGGCTCGCTGGTCGCCAGCACGTTCACGCGCAACTCCGAGGCGGTCTCGACGACGAAGCTGATCCTCGGCGAGATCAGCAAGATGGCGAAGGACGGCCCGTCGCAGGCCGAGGTCGACGCCGCGATCGCCAATCTGGCCGGCGGCTACGGCCTCCGGTTCCAGGCTGCTTCCGACGTCGGTGCCGCGCTGATCGGCGCCGAGCTCCATGGTTTCGGCAAGGAGTACCTGACCAACTTCGGGCTCGCCGTCGGCAAGGTCGATGTCGCTTCCGCGAAGCGCGCCGCGGCGGAGATCCTCGATCCGCGCGCGTACGTGGTCGTCATGGTCGGTGACGCCAAGGACCTCGAGCCGCAGCTCAAGAAGGAGGGCTGGCGCTACGAGAAGGTCTCGTTCACCGATCCGGTCACGCCCGAGGTGAAGGGACCGGCTCCGGTGATCAGCGCCGCCGCAATGACCGCCGCACGCAACGTGATCGACGAGGCCCTGACTGCGAAGGGCGGCAAAGCCAAGCTCGCCACGATCAAGGCCCTCAAGATGGTCGCCAACGGCAGCACGACCTACGGCCCGCAGACCATGCCGGTCGACACCGAGCGCACCTTCGTGGTTCCCGACAAGATCCGGATCGATGCGACACTCATGGGCAAGGTCAAGGTCGTGATCGGCGTCGTCGGCAAGACCGGCTGGCAGGTCGGCCCCGATCCCCAGAGCGGCAAGTCGGTGATCGCTGACATCGGTGGTGCCGACGTCGCTGCGATCGACTTCGAGCGCTGGCGCGAGCCGGAGCTGCTCCTGCTGAAGGCGGCAGATCCGACGTCCGTGCTGACGCCGCTCCCTGACGAGACCCTCGACGGCAAGCCGCAGACCGTGATCAGCCTGCAGTCGCCGTTCGGCGTGGACCTCGTGCTCTACATCGACAAGAAGACCAAGCTGTTGACCCGCATCTCGTACTCCGAGGGCGGTAACGCGGAGAGCGATGACTTCTCGGACTACCGCGACGTCGGCGGGATCAAGATCGCGTTCAAGCGGAAGAGCTCCGGTAGCGGCAAGGGCGCGCGCTCGACCGACCTCATCGTGAAGTCGGTGGAGATCGATCCGAAGGTCGACTCGAAGATCTTCGAGAAGCCCACGGCTCCGTGACGCTGCGGATCCTCGTCGCGCTGGGCATCGCGTCGTGCGCACTCGGCGGCGCGGCACACGCGCAGCCGGTGCCGCTGATGCCGGGCCAGTTCCCGACCGGTCCGATCGAGTCCGAGCCGCCCGACATCGAGCTCGTCACGTTCGGCGTGGGCGATCGGATCTTCGAGAAGTTCGGTCACGCGGCGATCTGCCTGCGCTACCACGACCCGAGCTTCACGCCGGTCTGCTTCAACTACGGCGTCACCAACTTCGATGCCGGCTCGATCCTGGTCTGGCAGTTCCTGCGCTCGAAGCAGCAGTTCTGGGTCGAGCCCGAATCGCTCGGCTCGCTGGTCGGCTTCTACACCTGGGAAGATCGCGACATCTGGGTCCAGACCCTGCCGCTCGATGGCTTCGCGAAGCGCGCGATCGAGGTGAAGCTGTGGGACGACTGGGACGAGCGCCACCGGTTCTACACCTACGATCACTTCTTCAACAACTGCACCACGCGCATCCGCGACATGATCGATCGCGCCTCGGGTGGCAAGCTGCACGCCGGCGCTGACGAACCGTATCCGCTCACGTTTCGCGAGCTCGGTGCGCGCGGCGTGGCAAGCGCCGAGCCGCTGCTCGGGCTCGCCGATTTTGTCCTGGGGCGCCAGCTCGACGATCACCCAACGCGGTGGGAGGCGATGTTCCATCCCGACATCCTCCGCCTCGAGGTGGCGAAGCGGTTCGGCGCGGAACCCGTGCTGTTCTACAAGCGCACCGGGCCGGAGTTCCCGCACCAGGGCGGTACGGGCCGCTGGCTGTTCCTGGTGCTCGCCGCGGTGTTCGCGCTTCCCTTGCTCGTGGCGCAGTCTCTGCGCAAGCTCGAGCGCGTCGCGGTTGCGTGGTCCGCGCTCTACCTCGGGCTGTGGGGACTCGTCATCTACGCGCTCGTCATCATCTCGTCGATCTCCGGCGTGCGCTGGAACGAGGTCGTGTTCGTGCTGATGCCGTTCGATCTGGCGCTGCCGTTCCTCGGCGTGGCGCGGCGGCGGTGGTACGCGCAGCTCCGCGTGGTGGTGCTGCTCGGAGCGTCGGCGCTGTGCGCCCTCGGTGTGTTCCACCAGCCGCTGTGGATCCCGATCCTGACGGCGATCGTCCCGCTCTCGATCATCGGCTTCGATCTGCCGCACGGCGCTCGCCGGAGGTGAAGCGCATGGTCCAGGCGTCCGGGCAGGATGGCGACCCGTACAGCCAGCGCCCGACCCGCGGACACTGCGGCGAGCGAACCGCGCGAGATCGTTACCCGGGCGTCGGTGCATGCTTCGTGCTGCTCGTGCGTGGGTGCGACGAGTAAGCTCGTCGCAGCGATGTCCGTCGAAGCAGCGTCGATCACCAACCAGCGGCTGCGGCGCTTCAAGCGCTTCGAGTACGACCAGCTCGTGGCGCAGGGCGCGTTTGTCAACGAACGAGTCGAGCTCGTGTTCGGGATGGTCGTCGCGATGAGCCTGACCCCGAGCCGGAGCCAGACGTCTTCGTCGCACCTCATGGCGCGTACTATGAGCATCACGCCCCGCGCGCTCACCTCATCGTCGAGGTCGCCAATACGTCGCTCGCCTACGATCGCGACGAGAAGGCGCTGCTCTACGCAAGCTCGGAGGTCGAGGAATACTGGGTCGTGGACCTGGTCAACGGATTGGTCGAGGACCGGAGCGATCGCGATGCCGGGACCTGGGGCTCGATCACCACCTACCGCCGGCCTGCAGCTGCATCCGCGCGACCTGCGAGTTGAGCCGGTGGGCCGAGCCGGCGGCCGAGATGATCGCGAACATGTGCAGGATCAAGCCGGGGAGGATCAGCGCGTAGCCCGCGCTGACGACCAGAAACCACAGGATCGCGGCCACGATGCGGCCGGCGTAGAGCTGCCCGGCGCCCGGCACGAACAGCGTGAGCAGCGCGGCCAGGCCCGGGCTGGCAGGCCGTCCGTCGCGGATCGCCAGCGGCAGGCTCTGGTGTTGCACGCGTGCGATCGCCCTCGGCGGCTCGTAGCGCGGCGTGAGCTTCTGGCGATCAGGAACCTCGTAGACGATTCTGCCGTCGTCGTTGATCTCCATGCTGATGCGCTCGCGCGCGACCAGGTTGTCGAGGACCTTCTCGGCCGCCTCGATCGAGCACATCGCGAAGTACGCGAGGACCGGCGCAGTGATCTTCGCATCCGTGGTGTAGGCGAGCTCGAGCAAGCGATGCTCGATCACGCCCGCGTCGTCGGTTCGTTGCTGCTGGTTCATCGGGGTCCTTTCCTGCCAACGGCCTTCCACATCGCCGCCGTGATCGCCTGCCTGGTGGTCGCCAGGTCCTTCCACGGATCAACCTCGAGCGTCGCGAGACGCTTCGGGACGGTGAAGATGTTCCACGCCGAGGGATCCACGCCGTTCGCGAGCTCCTCCCAGGTGATCGGGACCGCGACCGGCGCGCCATCCCGGGCACGCGGGGAGTACGGCGCGATGAACGTGGCGTTGCGACCGTTGCGCAGGTAGTCGATGAAGATCTTTCCCTTGCGCGCGCGCTTGGCAATGTGGGTGGTGAACCGCTCGGGGTACTTGCGCTCGAAGGCTTCGGAGAAGAGCTTGGTGAGCTCCTTGAAGTCGTCCCAGTCGAGGCCGCGCTTGACCGGCACGACGACATGAAGCCCCTTGCCGCCGGTGGTCTTGACGAACGCCGTCAGGCCGAGCTCGTGGAGGTAGCCGCGCAGCTCGATCGCCGCGAGCGCGACCTTGTCCCAGGCGAGGCCAAGGTCGGGGTCGAGATCGAACACCATCACGTCGGGGCGTTCGACGTCGTCGGTCCGCGAGCCCCAGGTGTGGATCTCCAGGCACCCGAGCTCTGCGAGGGCAACGAGCCCGGGCATGTCGTCGATGCGCATGTACTCCACAACCTCACCATCTTTCTCGGTGATCGGGAGCCGGTGGATCGGGGAGGGTGAACCCTTGAGAAGGTGCTTCTGGAAGAAGCACTTCTTGCGCCCCTCGGGGCAGCGCACGAGCGTCAACGGCCGGTTGGCCACATACGGAAGCATCCACTCCGCGGCCACGGCGAGATACGCGATCAGCTGGCCCTTGGTGATGTTCTGTTCGGGGTAGAGCACCTTGTCGAGGCTCGTCAGCTTGAAGCCCAGCGGGAGCTGCTGGAGCAGGTCGTTCTGGTTCGTCGGTGGCCGAGGTGTCGCCGCTGCCGGCTTGCCGGCGAGCGGGTTCGCGCGCTTCTCGATCGCCGTGGGCTCCGCGGCTCGGTTGCTCTGCCACACGCGGTCGGGCTTGGCGGCGATCTCCTCGACGGTGCGCCCGGTGATCACGCTCTCGGGGCGCTCGCCGACGATGTCGCTCTTGTCGTTCGCGGCGTCGTCGCGCGCCTTGAACAGCAGCCAGGTCTCCGACGTGCCGTCGGGCCGCGTGCGCACGAGGTGCCAGCGGCCGGTGAGCTTGGTGCCCTCGAGCGCAAACGTCAGCCGCCCCTTCTTCATGCCCTCGCGCGGATC
>JAYUVX010000086.1:0-2118 GCA_043753855.1 Myxococcales bacterium
CGCTGTCGCTGCAGACGCTCGTCACGTTCACGGCGGTGCTCGATGACGGCGAGCCTGCCGCAGCAGGACGCGCCCGGGTGATTCGCCACATCAGCGAGACCGAAGCACGCGAGTGCGCACTCTCGCCGGGCTACGGTCTCCGGATCACCGACATGGCCGAGCTCGATCGCGAGCGCTGGCTCGGGTTTCTCGGCCGGATCGAGAAGCGCGCCCAGCATCGGATCTTGATCGGCGCCTCACCGGCGCGGCTCGCGGAGCTACAGAGCACGCTCGCGGCGGCAGGTTATGCGGTCACCGGGGGAACGGATCCTGGTGCGCTCGTACAGCTCGCGAGCGCCGAGGCGCGGCCGGTCGATGCAGCCCTGATCGATGCCGGATGGCTCGCGCCCAGCCGCTCCGGCGAGTGGGTCGAATCGCTGTTCTCGGCGCGCAACGTCCCGTGCGTGACCCTGCACGGTGATCCGAAGCGTGCTCGGGCCGCCGTCGACAAGTTGCTCGAGGTGACGTGATCGACGCCCCGATCATGAACAGCCGTCCACATCGTGGCTGAACAGCACAGGTTTTGGGCTGGTCGGACCGCCTAACCTGCTGCATTGACGTGGTCCCGCACGCTCGCGCTCTGGCCCCAGACTTGCGAGAATCCGCGCAAGAGGATCTCTTCCATGAAGCCTATCAAGTCACTGTTCATCCTGGCGGCCCTCATGTCGGTGCCGGCGGTCGCGTCGGCGCAGGGCTACTACGGCGGCGGAGGCGGCTACTCCGCCCCCCACACCGAGCTCCCCGGCGGATTCCACAATCGTCAGGGGCGCCTGATCTTTGGCGTCAGCCTCGGGCTCGGTGGCATGTCCGATAACGGCGGCGATATCGAGTGCAAGACCTGCGACTACTCCACGGTTGCCGGGGAAGTCGATGCCCACGTCGGCGGCTTCCTCGGACCGCGGTTCGCGCTGATGGCCGAGCTCCAGGGCAACATCCAGACCCTCGACTCCAATCGGACCACTGGTGACACCACGACGCTCGTGCAGTCCGCGCTGATGATCGCCGGTCAGTACTGGATCACCCCGCAGCTGTGGGTGAAGGGCGGCATCGGCTTCGCGAACATCCGCGTCGATCGTTCGTACTATGGCGATGGCGTGGTCGACGCGCAGTCGGTGCCCGAGAACGGCGGCGCGATCATGGGCGCGGTCGGCTACGAGATCCTGTCGTCGCGGTTGTTCTCGATCGATCTACAGGGACGGCTGATCAACGCCTCGTACAAGGGCATCGACAACAACGTCACCGGTGCCTCCGTCGGCATCGGCATCAACTGGTTCTAGCGGCTCGCGACGGCGGACTCGGGGACGCTCAGCGCCTCCAGATCGCGGGTGCGCCGGCGGGTGGCGATGGTCCCCGGTGTTCCTGCCAGCGGAATCGAGAGCTGGAACGAGGTGCCCTGACCGCGGCCGTCGCTCTCGAAGGTGAGCACGCCGCCGTGCATCTCGACCAGCCGCCGTGCGAGCGCGAGGCCAAGCCCGAGTCCGCCCGAGCCATCCGAACGCACGCGCTCCTGGACGAACATCTGAAATACCGTTTCGTGCAGCTCTGCTGGGATGCCGATGCCATTGTCGGTGACGCGGATCCGGCCGGTCAGACCCACGATCTCACAGCAAACCTCGATCGTGCCGCCTTGTGGCGTATAGCGGGCCGCGTTGTTCAGCAGGTTGCATACGACCTGGGTGAGCCGAAGCGTGTCGGCGACGACGCGAACTGGCTGATCCGCTGCCTCGATCCGGAGCTCGTGGTGCCGGCCCTCCACCAGCGGTCGGCTCGTCATCACCGCTGCCTCGACGATGTCCCTGAGATCCACCGTCTCGGGGCGCAGCTCGATCTTGTCAGCCTTGATCCGCGAGACGTCGAGCAGATCCTCGACGAGCCGGCTCAGCGCAGCGGTCTGCCGGTCGAGGATGTCGAGCATCCGTGGCGTCAGCACCGGCGCCTCCGAAGCCTTCAGCAAATCGATCGACACGCGCAGTGGAGCCAGCGGGTTGCGTAGCTCGTGGGCGAGGATCGCGAGAAACTCGTCTTTGCGGCGGTCGACCTCGGCGAGCGCCTCGTTGAGCCTCGTCAGCTCTTGCATCG
>JAYUVX010000087.1:0-19890 GCA_043753855.1 Myxococcales bacterium
TCATGCCGCAGCACGGCATCGAGGGTGTCGATCAGCTCGCGGCCCGGTGCGAGGAACCGGACGCGGCGGCTCGCATCCGCGTTCGAGGCCACACCGCGCCGCGCACCGCGCTGCCTCAGCCCCGGCGCGCCGATCCGCCCGAGGGCAAGCGGAACCCCGAGCTTCCGCGCGCGGCGATCGAGGAACGGCAGGTCGAAGCCGTGCAGGTTATGATTCTCGATCACGTCAGGATCCGCTGCGCGAACCAGTGCCACCAGCCGCGCGATCAACGCGGCCTCGTCGTCACCCTCTAGCAGCACCACCTGACCCGCGGGATCGCGCACCGCGATCAGGAAGATCCGATCGGTCTGCGGATCGAGTCCGGTGGTCTCGAGATCGAGCTGCAACCGGCGCAGCTGACCGAATGGCAGGTCGCGGAAGTAGGTGCGACCCGACGCCACCAGGTACTGCTCCTCGGGCGGCAACACGAGCGCAGCATCACCACCGAGGTCGCGCAGGTGCGTGACGGTGTACCCGAGTCGGCGGCTCGCAGCGCGCAGCACCGCGCCGCTCAGTGACGCCATGTCATCGCCGCGCACCACGAACCGCAGTGGCCCAGGTCCCTTCAGCTCGCGATGCGTGATCCCGGGTCCGAGCTCGTCCAGCTGATCGAGGAGGAGCCACGGGCGGAACCGCACGTCCTCGCGAACCACCGCTCCGTCGACGCGGCGCCACACGGTGACCTGACCATCGCCTTCTGCCCACACCGAGACGATGCCCGGCGTGGGGTCCCACCCCGCGAGCCACTCGTCTTCGATCGCGCGGGTCACGCGGCCATTCCACCACGCCGCGCAACGACCGGCGAGGTCTGGCAGAGTGCGATCGAGCACGTGCATTCCGACGCGTCGCGCGTCTTGATCGAGAAGCCACGATGCTCCGCACCCTCTTCGCCCTCGTGCTCGCGGTCTCGGCCTGCGGTCCCCATTCCGGCTCGACGATCCCGCTCGCCGAACCGCCGCCGATGCCACTGCCTTCGGCCGCGCTCACGCTACCGGCCGGCGAGGAGGTGGCATGGGACATCTACTGGCAGGGCCTGCTCGTTGGCCGCGCGGATCTCGCGATTTCGGCGCGCGAGGCCCAGAGCCGGTTCTCGACGACCGCACTCGCGAAGGCGTTCGCCAGGGTTCGTTACCACGGCGTCACGACGCTCGATCGCGGCGTCGCCACCGCCTCGCGCGAGAACCTCGAATTCGGCGGCGAGGACTCCTCGGTGCAGGCGATGATCGACGGAGCGCGCTACACGCTCGACGAAGGTCCCGCGCAGACGGTTCCCGGCGGCACCATGCTCCACACGCTGCACACCGCGCTCGGATCGCTGCGCACGTGGTCCCGTGGCGAACCAGCGCCGGCGTACCTGTGGTTCGTGCTGCGCCACTCGTTGTACCGGCTCGATGTCGAGCGTCCCGGCAAGGACGAGGCGCAGGGTCACCACGCGCTCAGGATCCACGGCACGGTGCGGGCGAGCGATCACTCGATCGATCCGGTCGACGTCACGATCTGGCTCTCGACCACACAGGACCGCACGCCGCTGCGGATCGTCGTGGTCGCAGGTGGCGAGCGAATCTCGGCGGAGCTCACCGAGACCACGGCGGCGTTCGCGGCCCGCTAGGTTGCGAGCGCGATCACGAGATTGCCGAGCGTGGCGACCACGATCGCGACGACCATGATCACCCAGCGCCGCGAATTCTCCGGCGGCGGCGCGACCACGGTCTGTCCCGGCAGCATCACGGGACCTGGCGTGGGCGTCCGGTCGGGGTCCCCCGTGCGCGGCCCCACGATCGGCACACCCGAGGCCGGCGTCGCGCGCTTCGGCTGCAGCAGCGGGGTGCGGCCCGGCGGTGGCAGCGCGTTGCGCAGCCGGAACCGAAGGTCCTCGATCGTCTGGATCCGCCGCGCGGGATCGTGCGACAGGCAGCGGTCCACGAGCTCGACGAACTCGGGCGGCGCATCGGGACGCAGGTTCCTGAGCGGCGGCGGCCGACCCTCGAGGATCAGCATCAGCGTCTGCTGGATGTCGATGCCCCGGAACGCGACCTGGCGGGTCGCCATCTCGTAGAGGATCGCTCCGATCGCCCAGCAATCCGACGACGGCCCGACCGCACCGTTATTGCCCGACGCCTGCTCCGGCGACATATAGGACGGCGTTCCGAGCATGCGGTACACGCCGCTCAGCCGGCCCACGCCGCGCAGCTTCGATATGCCGAAGTCGAGCAGCTTCACCCGATCATCCCCCGAGTCGTCGATCGAGATGAAGATGTTCTCCGGCTTCACGTCGCGATGCGTGATCCCGTTGCGATGCGCGAGCGCGAGCGCCGAGCACGTGTGGTCCGCAAGCCGGGCGATCGCATCGAACTCGAGCGGTCCGCGCTGGAGCCGGGTCTGCAGCGTGGCGCCGTGCAGGAACTCGAGCACCATGCACGGTGTCCCGTCAGGCAGGTACAGCCAGTCCACGATCTCGATGACGTTCGGGTGGCGCAGCGTGCCGAGCAGCTCGGCCTCGCGCTCGAACCGCTGCGCTGCCTCCTCGTTGTGCGCCCACATCGGGAGCAGGCCCTTCAGCGCGAACGACCGCATCAGCTTGATGTGCTGGATCTCGTAGATGAACGACATCCCGCCCTCGCCGATCTTGCGCAGCACGCGATAGCGCCCTGCGACGATCGTATCGTGCAGCGGATCGTTCACAACTGTCTAGCTTAGCTTAGCTTACGTCGCGCGCCCCGATGATCGTCGGGAGGGGGACAGGTTTTCCGTGCACGCAGGTTCGCCTCAGCAAACCTGACAGAAGGCTGTCATCGCCGGCCGGTATCCTGCCATCTACACAAGGAGCAAGCCATGGAGGCCACGCATCATGGCAGCTGTCACTGCAGCAAGATCGCGTTCGAGGCTCGGGGGCGACTTCGTCTCGATCAACGTCAACCCGCTCGACGGGCTTGAGCCGCTCGATCTCCAGCTGCGGTACTGCGACGATCGCCACGACAACGGGATGGCGGCGCGCAACACCATGCCCCGCCCTCCCGTCGTCGTGATCATATCGCCGCGACGACGCTCTTCAAGGTGCCCGCCGGATCCTGCGTGATCGTCTGGTGATGTGACACCACCACGTGGGTCAGGCCCGGTAGGTCCGCGAGCTTCTCGATGTGCGCGCGGAACGCCGGCTTGTCGGCGACCAAGAGCAACTTCGCGATCCGCGAGACCCGCGGCCCACCGGTGGATGCCGTGACCCGGCGCAGGAGGAAGCCGGTGAACCCTCGGAGGTGCGGCATGTTGAACACGGCATCGTTGAACACCAGGCCGAGCACGCTGCCTGCGCGCACGATCATCACGCCCTCGCGCTGCCTGGTACCGTCCAGCAGCTCGAGATCGACGATGCCATCGGGCGCGAGATCCGCGTAGCTGCCGACCACGGGGACCACTTGCTCGACCTTGGATCTCGATCCGGGCGGGCAGAGCACGCGGGCCTGTGGGTAGCGCTCCGCGAACACCTTCGCATCGAGTCGATGAAAGCCATTGGGAACGACGATCGTCGCGACCTTGCCCCACGCCTCGATCTCCGCCATCTCCGGCTCGCGGAGCGCGATCGCGTTGTGGATCACGAGCGTGCCGTCGGCGCGCTTCGCGATCGTCATCACCCGCTTCATCTCCATGCCGGGGAGCGCCCCCTCCACGCGCCACAGCCGATCCGAGAGCTTCTCGATCGGATCGTGCGCGAGAACGGTCCAGGTCGTGTGTGCCTTTGCCATCGCGCGCGCAGCGTAGCCGACGGCGTGCCCGGGTCGGGAATCGTCCGACGCCCCTTTTGGGCCCCGGATCTCATCTGCGAACCGCCAGCGGGCCCCGTTTGGGCACTGTTGCGGGTACGCTCCCTGTCGCAATGGCTTCCGACGCAGTTCTGGACACCGGCGACGAGGTCTGGTCGTACGACCCGAAGTCGCAGCTCCAGATCACGAGCGGCGGGAAGCTCGCGAAGCCGAAGAAGAGCGCGCTGATCGCCCCGGTCGATACGCGTCACACGATGTACCGGCTCGCCGACAACCTCTATGTCGACATCGAGGTCCGCGGCACCGAAGCGGTGCTGCGCCGCGGCGTGCTGAACGGACGGGACCTGACCACCGTGATCCCGACCAACGAGGTGGCCGTCACGCTCGGCTACTACCGCAAGCTCGGCTTCAGCGATGGCACTCCGTGGCACGCCACGCGGACGCGCATCACCTTGCGCGACTATCGCAAGGGTACGGCGCAGTGGACGATCCACGTCGACGGCACGTTCGCGCTCGAGAACTGGAAGACGCCGACCAAGGCCGCATCGCGCGACGCTGCGATCGCTCTCGCCGAGAAGAAGATCGCGGCGAAGGAGCGCGCCGGTTACACGCTGAAGCTGATCGACCTCAAGCCCGCCGAGCACCCGAACCCCGAGCCGAAGCTGCCGAAGTCCACGCCCTCGCAGCCGCTGATCGCGAAGCGGCCCGCGTTCCCGAAGCCGGCCACCGCACACGGCTCCGTCGATAGCGCCATCGCGATCCTCCGCGATCTTCACAACCGCATCGATCGATTTCACTTCATCGCCGAGTGCCTCGATCCGGAATCGGATCGCGCGCGGATCGAAGCGATCGCCGGCAACGCCGACGTGTTCCGCAAGCTGCACGAGTCCCGGCTCGGGCGCTGGCGCACCGCGAAGCCGAACACACCGAAGCTCGGCGAATCGAGCTGGAGCTACTTCCTCCGCACCTATGGCTCGATCACGTGGATCCTCGATCCCGCCGCAGATGCCGGCCTCGAGATGTTCCTCTGCGGCAACCTCCCCGAGGGCGGCTGGAGCTGCCTCGAGATCGCGGAGAACATCTACGATATCGACGCGCTCTCCGATGCGGTCGGCAATCCCGCGCTCGAGGTGATCGACGTCTTCCACGGCGGCTGGCACACCGATCGCTCGTTCGCCTTTGACACGCGGACGCGCGGACGCACCGGCGACGCGGCGATCATCCCGTTCGGGGAGAACCTGACCGAGCTGCCGGCTGCACCGCGCGCCAATACCGTGAAGCCGTTTGGTGACTGGCTGCTCGGGCGCGTCCTGACGCAGACCAAGATCGCCGAGAAGAACCTGCGCGAGCTGATGTAGTCGCTCGCTGCTGATTATCGGCGACGCGCGTGCTGGATCACGACGTTCTGCAGCGGCGCATCCTTCGCGAACGCACCCATCGAGCCGGTCTTCACTGCCTTGATCTTGTCGACGGTCTCGATCCCCTCGATCACCTTCCCGAACACCGCGTAGCCCCAACCCGGGCCGCTCTTGGCCTGGTGATCGAGGAACGCGTTGTCGGTGGTGTTGACGAAGAACTGGGCGGTGGCCGAGTGCGGGTCGTTGGTCCGGGCCATCGCGACCGTGCCGCGCAGGTTCTTGAGACCGTTGTCGGCCTCGTTCTGGATCGGCGCCTGGACCTGGCGCTTCTCGAGCTGCTGATCGAAGCCGCCGCCCTGGATCATGAACGTGGGGATCACGCGATGGAACACCGTGCCGTCGTAGTGCTTTGCATCGACATAGCGCAGGAAATTGTCCACCGATTTCGGCGCCTTCGCGGGATCGAGCTGGATGACGAACGTCCCGTGATTGGTTAGAACCTCGACAACTGGATCGGCCATTTTGACGAGACTACTACTCGACGAACCGCAAGTCCGTGGTGTCGACGTCCTCAACGCTCGACGACCTCCTTCGTCGGCTTTCGGCGGAGCGGGCGTCACGACGATCTGGTCTGGCGCCACGACCACCGCGGCCACCGGCACGCGCGCCGGGAGTGCCAGTGGACGCGTGACGCTGGCCGTTCACGCTACGCATCCCTGACAGCCGCCCGTGGCCGGTGTCGACCGCACGTCGCGTTCCATGTCTGGGCGCCGGTGATACGCTCGCGCCATGTCCGAATCGATTCAGCTCCCGGCCGAGAGCGTCGAGCAGGCAGCGACGACCGTGATCAGCGCGGGCAAGTCGTCGCTGGCGATGATGCTCTGGCTGGATGGCCTGCTCGTCGTCACGGCGATCGCGATCTTGACCAGGGAGCCCAAGGACTTCGGAAGCATGCTCGGAGGGCTGGGATTCTGGGCCGTGATCTTCGCGCTGCTTACTCGCCGCCCGTGGAAGCGCGTGAAGACCGCGCGCGCCGCACTGCTTGCCGCGAAGACCAACGCGTCGCTGACCTGGCTGCTGAGCGAGCGGCTGATCGTCGCGGTCAACGAGCGGAGCATTCCGCTGGCCGAGCTGTCGTTCAAGATCGCCCGCGGCACGCGCCAGCTGTTGCTCGCGGTCCCGCAGGCGCGCCTCGTCGAGCGCTGATCGTTACTGCGTGACGATCCGGCGGACCGATCCGCCGCGGAGCACCACGTACATCTGCCCGAGGCCATCGTCGTGGATCGCCGTGATGTTGCCGAGCGAGCCAGTTCCGATCTGCGCGTCGTTCATGGCGGCGGTGCCATTCCAGGTGAACGACCACAGCTGTCCTGTCGCGTACTCGCCGTAGAAGTACTTGCCGACGAGGTTGGGATAGCAGGTGCCGCGATAGACCATGCCGCCCATGATCGAGGTCCAGCCGACCGCGCCACCGCGCACGATCACCGGCTCGGTACGCCCGGCGGTCACGCAGTTGCTCGGCGACTTGAAGCAGGTGTTCGCCTCGCGATCCGGCCAGCCCCAGTTGATGAGCGGCAGGTTCGGCGCGACGTCGATCTCCTCGAGGTTCGGGGGAGTCGGGCCCTGACCGACGTCGCCGATGTAGATGTCTCCGGTCTGCCGATCGAACGAGAACCGGAACGGATTGCGCAGGCCCTTGTGCCAGATCTCGGGGCGCGGATCCGTGGCGCCATCCGGTGACGTCGCGAACGGGTTGCTCGCCGGGATGCCGTACTGCTTGCTGCCGGTCCGGGTATTGACGTCGATGCGCAGGATCTTGCCGAACAGCGCCGAGTTGTTCTGCGCGCGATTCTGCGGATCGCCGCCGCTGCCGCCGTCGCCGATCGAGGCGTACAGGAAGCCATCGTTGCCGAACTCGAGCATGCCGCCGTTGTGGTTCGCGTACGGATCGGGGAACCGCAGCAGCTCGCGGCGTGACGCCGGGTCGGCGACGTCGCTGCCGCTCGGCACGTGATACTCGACGAACACGTGATCGCCGTTCGGGCCGTTCGCGCCGGTGTGCGCGAGGTAGAACAGGCCGTTCTCGAGCCACTTCGGGTGGAACGCGATGCCGAGCAGGCCCTGCTCGCCTGCGAACGTGATCAGCGGCTCGATGTCGAGCATCGGCGCCGGGAGCAGCGCGCCATCCTTGACGACGCGGACCTTGCCGTCCTGCTGGATGATGAACTGCCGGCGATCGCCGGGCGCACCCGTGATCATCACCGGCACCTGGAGCCCGCTGACGAACGGCACCGTGGTGATCGTCGTACCCGTGTTCGGCACGCAGCTCGCCACGTACGCATCCGGAACGTACGCGTCCGCGGGTGCGTCGGAGGCATCCCCCCCACCATCGCCGGCTCCCGCCTCGCCGGGCAGCTGCTGGTTGTCGGACTTGCACGCGGCGAGTGCGAGCAGCGCCGCGGCGCACCGGATCGTGGTCCTCATCACGCGAGCGTACGCCCGTTCGTCGTCGGCGATCACGCGGTTTCCGCATGACGCGGATCGCAATCACGATCGAAGTGTCTCCCGCAGCGAGAGCCAGTTGCTGTCAGGACCGCGGAACGCGCGCAGCTCGAGCACCGTCGCTGCAAGCTCTCCGAAGATCTCCAACGAGGCATCGCCCCGATGCGGGACCGAGACGCACGAACAGCTGCTCGCAACCGAGGTTCTGCTAGGCGCTGCCAGCGAGCTCGAACGGATCCGGTCCCGTGTTCGCGCAACTCAGCGCGCGGGGACGCAGACCGACTTGATGGCGAGCACAGAACCAAACCGCGGCGCCGGCGCACACACCATGTCGGTCGGGCACTCGGAGGCGTTCGAGCTCGGCGTGCACTGGCGCAAGCAGCTACCACCGGCGCCGAGGGACGGCATCGCGGCGCAGAACGTCTCGGCATAGCCGGGTTGATCCGCACAGAACTGATTGCACGCCATCGAGCACACGCCGGGCTGCGTCGCGCTGGCGCCGATGCAGGTCGTGCCGCTCTTGCAGTCGGAGCTCGCGGTGCAGTGATCGCCGACCCAGCCGGGCGATGCGGGCATGCACACGGTCGCCGTCACGGCGGGCTGATTGAAGCGCGGCAGCTGTACGGGCTGGAAGTGATCATACGGGCGGCACTCGAAGTTCTCCGACTGCGCCTTCGGCACGCACATGCCCTTCGCCTGCGCGGACGCGGCGGCGATCGGATCACCCACGCAGAACGTCCCCGGTGCACCCGGCTTGTCGGCGCAGGTCGTGGTGCAGCGCGCGCTGCAGAACCCGCGCTGGGTGAGCTTGTTGGTCGCGCAGAACCCGCCGGCGAAGTTGCAGTCGCTGTTCCCGATGCACTGCGATCCGATCCACGCCGTCGCGAGATCGACCTTGGTGCGCTCCGGCGTCCGCTCGGGCTCGCGCTGCACGTGGACCGGAACCTTCGCGACGCCCTTGATCCGGGCGTAGACCTCGAGCACGTCCGCGGCCTCCATGCGGAAGCAGCCGTGCGAGACGTAGCCGCGGCGCAGGTTGCCGCCGTTCGGTGCGCGGAAGTTGTCGATCGGCCCGTGGATCGCGTACGCGCCGAAGAAGCTCATGAACGGCAGGCCCGCGAACACCGGCGTCTTCTGGCCGTTCGCCGGATCGGTCCACCACGTCTTGCACGGCTGGGTGCTCGAGGGCGTGATCGCGAAGTCGCTCGTGCCGGTGCTCGCGACCGGGTAATACGACAGCGACTCGCGGTACTCGCCGCTGTTAGGATCGGTCTCGATCTTTCCGGGGCCGACCGGGAACACCTTGTCGTAGCCGCTCGCGGCATCCCTCAGGTGCAGGGTCAGGCCATCGATCGACAGCGTGATCGTGGGGTTGACCAGCGGCGGCAGGTTCGGAACCACCTTGCAGGTCAGCGCGGCGCCCCAGTTGCCGTCGGCCTTCATGTCGGCGTCCGACACGTCACCGAGCCCGAGGTCGTCACCGGCCACGTCATCGGAGGGTGCGGAGTCATCCGCGCAGGAGGCGAGCGCGGCGAGGAGCGAGAGTGACCAGAGGATGTTCACGGCAGCCGCGCCGGCTGCACGAATCGATCCCCGAACCAGCAGCGGCAAGCCCGTGATCGAACACTGGCGACTCGCGTAGCCACCCGCGGGCTCGGAAGCCCGAGTGGCCAGCTAGCCAGATATAGTAATGAGATGTGGAGAACCGCGATCGCGCTGCTGCTGGTCGGCCCAGCCGGCCTCGCCGCTCCGGCGTTCGCGAACGAGGACGATCCACCCGGCCCTGTCGAGACGCCGTTCGATCGCGGCAAGCTCGGCGTCGGGCTCCACGGCGGAGCGCAGACCACGCTCGGCCACCGCCACGTCGCGATCGGTGGCTCGGTCGGCTACTACGTCCTCAATGGCGTGGAGGTCGGGCTCGGCGCGATGCACCAGTTTGGTGAGGGGCCGGGGATCAGCCAGCTGACGCCGTCGCTGCGGTATGTGGCCCAGCCGCTCGTCGGTCGCTGGCCGGTGATCCCGTACGTCGGCGTGTTCGGAAACCACTGGTTCATCGGCGACGGGATCCCGGATGTCGACACCGTGGGCACCCGCGGCGGTTGGCTCATGGTCTCGGGCCAGCTGATCCTCGGGCTGGGCGTGGTCTACGAGCGCATCGTCTCGGACTGCGCGACCGACTGCTCGGCAATCTATCCCGACCTCACGATCAGCCTCGTGATCTGAACGCTGTTCCGTAGCACCCCACGCATTGGCGCTTCGACGCTCGGGGTCGGGCGCCCGAGATGGTTCGGTGCGTCACGATCGAGCGACGCGCGCTCGACGCAAGTGGTAGCAACGGCGCATGGTCGAGACCCCACCTGCTGCCCTCGCCGAGCATCCCTATCGCATCGGCTCCGAGCCGATCGAGCGCCTGATCGTCACCACCGGCAACGAGATCGCCGGCTACCGGATCGTGAAGTACCTCGCGATCGTCCGCGGCATCACCGTGCGCGCCGCATCGATCGGCCAGTCGTTCTGGGGCTCGATCAAGTCGCTCGGCGGCGGCAACATCTCGGAGTTCACCGAGGTCTGCGAGCGCGCGCGCCACGACGCCTACCGCCAGATGCTGCAGCACGCCGAGGAGATGGGCGCCGATGCGATCATCGGCATGCGCTACGACGCCACCGAGTTCATGCAGGGCACCACCGAGGTCCTCGCCTACGGGACCGCGGTGCGCATCGATCCGGTCGTGTAGTCGGCTAGTCGGCTACTGGGCGATCGCCGCGCGGTCGATGCCGAGGCAGTAGTACACGTTGCTGCAGAACGTGTACGCACGGAGACGTTCGAGCGCGCTTCAGCCGATCAGAAGATCGGACCGACGCAGCTCGCGATGTCGAAGAACATGAACGCGAGCGCTTTTTCCTGCGGGGTCAACGCGCCCGCCGTGCAGTAGCTCGGCCAGGCTGGGGTTGTCCCCCCCCGACAGCTGCCGGAGATGTGCATATCGGAGAACACCACCTTGCCGCAGCGGTTGTCCTTCGGGGACTCCTGCGGCGTGGTGAACTGAAAGTTCTGCGGGATCTGCTCGGTACCCGTGCCCTGGATGTAGACCCAGCGCTCGGCCTTCGTATTGTCGACGGCGGTGCAGGTCTCACGAGTCTCGGTGATCGCGAACGTGCCGCCACCGGCGCCGACATTGGCCATCCAGCTCGCAAATGCCGAGCCCTTCGGGTTGTTGACGGTATCGATGATGCCCGTCGAGTTCGGTGGACGGGCTTCGACGTTGCAGGTGGCAACCGCCGGCCACACCTGCTGCGGCACGTCGCGCGGCCCCGTGTTCCCGGACGCGGGATGACCGCTGATCCACTGCGCGTGATAGTGGGACATGAACATGCGGCCACCGAGGTCGGCGAACGCCTTGACGTTGGCCATCATCGCCGGCGTGGTGCCCGGGTGCACGTTGCCCTCACAGGAGAACGCGGCGATGTCGTAGCGCTTGAGCTTCTCGAGATCCCCCCAGAGACTGTTCGCATTGGTCATCGTCGTGCCGTCGGAGAGCGCGGAGGAGCCATTGCCGGTGAACAGCTGGATCCGACCGCTGCCGCCCTCGATGGTGAACTCCTTGGGATCCACGCCGAGCTTCTTGACGAGGCACTCGAGTGCATCGCAGTTGCCCGTGGTCATCGCGATCTTGGGCAGATCACCCTCGGTCTTGTTCCTGGGGAGCGACGTGACGTTGGGCGGCAGCGCGTTGTCCTGGCACGGCAGGATCTCCGGGATGTCGACCAGCCGGCGCCACTTGCCGACCTGGATGACGAGCGGGACGTTGGTGCCCGAGGGAACCTTGCTGAGGGCGAACTTGCCCGCGGCATCCGAGAGCGTCGAGGCGACCGAGCCGCCGAGCAGCTGGTCCTGGCACTGCGAGCACTGCACTCCGTCCGAGAGCGGACCCGGCGGGCTCGCCGGGATGTAGACGTTCACGCCGTACAGCGCGAGCGTTCCGTTGGGCGCGAACACGGTTCCGGAGATCGTGGTCTCGGGCATGTTGCGCTGGGCACAGTTGACGATGCGGCACTCGAGACCGACGCAGGCGTCCGGCGCTCCCATGTCATCGCCACCCTGCCGAGCGGGGGAACCACAACCACCGAACACCACGACCACGACCGAAGCCACGAGGAAGCGCATATCGGGCCTTATACACAAGGACCCCGCGTACAAGATAGAACGCTCGGGCACGCTCGCTGCGGCGCGCAGTCTGTTGCACTGATTGAGCAATTCGCGGGCCGACCCGGGGCTCCAGCCCGCTCGGTCGGCGAACGGAAACGGGCCGACGGCGATTTTTGCGAAACAGTCGCCAGCGCATCGTGTCGTCTGATCCATGCACGTGGACCTCGTCGAGGTCATCGCGAGCATCGCGGACTCGATCGTCGATCTGGCACACGTCCCGATCACCGGGCGCTACCGGATCGGCACCGCTGCCGAGGTCGAGCTCGCGGTCGTCGCCGGCATGCTGCGGAGCTTCTCGGTGCTGGGCGAAGGCTTCGTGTTCCGCCGGCCGGCGGGGATCGCGGCGACGCTGCACGTCGATGGCGTGGCGCGGCCGATCACGGAGACCGTGCTGCGGCTCGAGCCCGGATGGCGGATCGAGCTCGCACTCGGGACCGCGACGCTGTCGCTCGCCCGGATCACGCGCTCGCGGATCGCCGTGCCGCGGCGCACCGCGGATCTCCGGCCGCTCGCGTACATCGGCGTGGTCCTCGTCGCGCACCTGATGGTGTGGGCGACGGCGATCTGGCTCGAGCCGATCGAGCGGCTCGGCGTCGAGCTGGCCCCGCTCGAGCGGCCACCGAACGTGCGCATCTCTCACGTCGAGGAGCCGCCGCCACCGCCGCCACCGCCGCCACCGCCGCCACCGCCGCCACCGCCGCCACCGCCGCCGCCGCCGTCGAAGGCCGTGGTACCGCCAGCGTCAAGGTCCACCGCGGCTCGCCGCAAGGAACCACGGCTCGGTCCGCAGGACCGTGCGATCCGGTCCGCGCGCGAGGGCGGCATGCTGGCCGCGCTGCAGGATCTGTCGCCGCTGCTGCCGACGGTCAACGTGAAGCAGCTGGTCGACGAATCGGTGTTCTACGACGAAGATTCGGCCACGGCCGGTCAGTTCGGCAACGCGCGGAGCTTCGATCCGACCAGGAACTGTACCGACTGCGGCACGGTCGCGACCGGCACCTACGCCACCGTCTCGACCGGTGCCGGCGCGGGAGACAGCTACGACCTTCCCGCCACCGTCCATCACCCGCAGCCGATCGTCGCGCCGTGCGAGCCGCAGGGCTGCACGGTCGTGGGCGCGCTCTCGCTCGCGGTGGTTCGCCACGAGGTGGATCTGCGGATCGGTGCGTTCGGCTTCTGCCACCAGCGACTCGCGCAGAACCAGCTCCACGGCACGATGGTGATCACGTTCTCGATCGGCGCGGACGGCAGCGTTCACGATGCGCGCGCGCGGGGACTCCCCGAGATCGATGATTGCGTGCGCAAGGTGTTCACCGTGATCCCGTTTCCTTCGCAGGCCTCCGCAACGCAGGTCTCCTATCCGCTGACGTTCACGCCGCGTTGATACGCATTCATCGAGCGCGGCAGAGCATTGCCGGCTCGCGACGACGTAACTGCTGATGCGGAGCGTTGGAAATCCGATCCAGAACTTGCACTCATTCGCAGACGACCTACAACGGACCCCACTCCCATGACTCCTCCACTCACGGCTTCGACCTGCGGGCATCTGCTCTGGGAGGACGTCGCGTGCGAGCTCCCGTGCGGCCACCTCGGATCGCACGTGAAGCTCGCGACCACCGGGATGGCGATGCTGACGTGGCGCTCGTCGACCATGGCTGCTCCCCCGGCGCCGGCCGAGCCCGTCGATTATCTCGAGCTGCTGCGCGCCACGCGTCGCCCGCTCGCGAACCGCGCGTAGTCAGTACACGACTTCGAAGCTCGCGGTCGCGCCGATCGTGCGATCCGTCGCGGCTGTCACGCTGCGCACGGTGGCGCGGAACGAGAAGCCGACCTGGTGGAGCTCCGCGGCGATCCGCAGGCCGTAGCCCTTGGCGAGCAGGAGATCGACGCCGCCGGTGGCTTCGAACGCGAGCGTCTTGGCGAACCCGAAGTTCGCGTTGGTCGCGATCGGACCCGCATCGAGCAGGAACAGGAACGCGGCCCCCGTGAAGATCCCGATCGTGGGCGTTGCAGCGAACCGGCCGATCACGTTCGGCGCGATGGCGCGGTAGCTGACGTCGGGCATGTCGAGCACCGTCATGCCGAGGCTCGAGCGATCCGCGGTGTACTTGCGCGCGGTGTAGCCCACGCCGAGCGCGATCGAGTTGCCGCCGAACGGGATCCGGTAGCGCGCACCGATCGAGTAGTGCGATTGCGAGATCGGCGCGCTCTTCGTGGTCTTCGGTACCGTGATGCTGACGCCGAACGTCATGTCGTAGTCGCCGTAGATCCCGATGCCGGCGGCCGCGCCCTTCAGCGTCGACATCGACGCGGGATACGCCTCCACCTCGATCCGTCCCGACGGCGCCGCCGTGCCAACCGATGGGGGACTGGCCGCGCCTCCGTCGTAGGTCAGACCGCGCCGCGCAAAGCCCGCGCCTGCATTGAGCCGGATCGCGGCCTGGGTGACCGGATGCCGCGACGTCTCCTCGCCGTCATCCCCCGAACGCCGGCGCTTCTTCTTGCGCACAGCTCCGCGATCTTCGTCCTCGGCGTCCGACGCACGCTTGGTCTTCTTCGGTCGCTCCTCGTCGTCGGTCCTGGCCTGCTTCGACCGATCCTCGTCATCGGTCTTGATCTTCTTCGGCCGCTCCTCGTCATCGGTCTTGGCCTTGTTCGGCCGCTCGTCGTCGGTGAGCCGCTTCGGGTGCTCGTCCTCCTCGTCGTCATCTTTCTCGCCGGGAGACAGCCGCTTGCCGAGCGCGTCGCGAAGATCGCTGCGAAAGCTCGGCGAGCTCGCCTTCTTGAACCGCAGCTTGATCTTGCTCTTCTTGATGCCCTTGCCGGCGATCGTCAGCTCGACCGCGTTCTCGGCACCCTCATCCTCGACCTTGCCCTGGATCAGGATCTCCACCTCGAGCTTGCCGCGGAGCTTCTTCTGATCCTTCTTGTCGAGCTCGCCGGAGAGGCCGAGCTTGTCCATCGCCTTGCCGGTCTGCTTCGGGCCGGTGACCGCGGATGCCTCGTCCTCCGCGGCCTTCGCCACCGCATTGCCGACCTTGTTGCCGGGGTCGCCCTCGAGCGGGACGATCGCGATGCTCGGTTTCGCGGCCGCGACCCCCGATGCGACGACCACGAACACGATCAGGAGGAGCCACCGCATGGATCGAGGATATTCCACCCGCGGCTCCGGTGGTACACCCGGCGCCATGACGAGCGAACGGCGCCACCCGAATGTGATCAATGCCGACGAGCTCGAGCCGATGGAGATGCGCCAGGGAAAGTTCCACGTGCGTGGCCGATGTAGGTCTTGGCGATTTTCCTGAAGCCGCTCGCCCACGACCGGGCGCGATGCGCGACCATGGCGGGGCATGAGCGACGAACCGTTCTTCCCTGGGCAACAACCTTCGTCGTTTGACCCCATGACCGGGAAGCCGGTCTATCAGCCGCCGCCGGGTTACAACGCGCAGCCGCAACAGGCGCCGCCGCAACCGTACGGTCAGCAGCCGTACGGTCAGCAGCCTGGCTATCCACAGCCGTCGCCCTACGGGCAGCAGCCGCACTATCCGCAGCAAGGTCAGGCGCCGGACTACGGCCAGCAACCGCAGCAGCCGCAGTACGGCCAGCAGCCGCAGCACGGCCAGCAGCAGCCGCAGTACGGCCAGCAGCAGCCGTATCCGCAGCAGCCGCAATATCCCCAGCAGCAGCCGTATCCGCAGCAGCCGCAGTATCCGCAGCAGCCGCAGTATCCGCAGCAGGATGGTTATCTGCCTGCCCAGCCGTATGGTCAGCAGCCGCAGCAGCCCCAGTATCCGCAGGCGCCGCAGGGCTTCGGCGGGCTGAGCGCGAGCCCGATGCCCGTCGGTGGCGAGCCAGATGCTGACGATGGTGACGAGTCGGAGTCCTCGCTCCGCGAGAATGCGAACGCCACCGTTGGTCAGTCGGATCGGCTTCGGTTCATTCGCCTGACCTACCTGCACCTGTTCGGCGCGATCTGCGTGTTCGCCGGACTCGAGTACTGCATGTTCAAGGTGCCGTTCTTGATCGAGAAGGTGACCATCCCGCTGAGCAAGTTCGCGCTCGGCATCGGTGGGAATCCCGCGATGGCTCGCTGGAACTGGGCGATCGTCCTCGCCGTGTTCATGGCCGTCAGCTGGGTCGCGGACTACTGGGCGCGCCACGCGAAGTCCAAGGGCTTGCAGTACGCCGGCCTCGGGCTCTACGTGATCGCGGAGACGCTGATCTTCGTGCCGCTGTTGCTCATCGTCGCGATCAAGACCGAGGCCATCATCGCGAAGACCGGCAGCGATCCGAACATCGTCCGCGACGCCGCGTTCTGCACGCTCGCGATCTTCGGCGCGCTGACCGCGTTCGTGCTGATCTCGAAGAAGGACTTCTCGTTCATGCGCGGCGCGCTCGTCGTGATGAGCGCGGCTGCGATGATGCTGGTCGCCCTGTCACTGATCTTCGGGTTCAACCTCGGGATCGTGTTCGCGATCGCCATGGTCGTCCTCGCGGCCGGGTACATCCTGTACCAGACGTCGCAGGTGCTCGCGCACTACAACACAAACATGTACGTCGCTGCGGCGCTCGCCCTGTTCTCGTCGATCGCCCTCATGTTCTGGTACATCATCCAGATCTTCATGCGGGCGCGCGAGTGAGCGCCGCGATCGACGCGAGCGCTACCAGATCTTGATGCGCTTGTCGGGAGCGAGGAACAGCTTGTCGGCCGGCGCCGGGCTGAACGCCTCGTACCAGACGTCGAGGTTGCGCACGACGGACGAACGGAACTCCGAGGGGCTGTGCGAATCGGTGACGAGCCGGTTGGCCAGCTCGGCATCACGATAGAGCCGGCGCCAGATCTGCGCCCAGCCGAGGAAGAACCGCTGGTCGCCGGTCATCCCGTCGATGATCGGCGCCGGCTTGCCCTTCAACGAGATCTGGTAGGCCTGGTACGCGACGGTGAGGCCCGCGAGATCGGCGATGTTCTCGCCGAGCGTCAGCTCGCCCTTCACGCACTGCGCCGGCTTGTCGCCCGCGGCCGGGATCGGGCAGTACGTGGTGTACTGCGCGACCAGCTTGGCGGTGGCTGTCTTGAACTTGTCGGCGTCGTCCTTCGACCACCAGTTCGACAGCTTGCCGGTCGCGTCGTACTGCGCGCCCTGGTCGTCGAAGCCGTGGCTGATCTCGTGGCCGATCACCGCACCGATGCCGCCGTAGTTCACGGCCGCGTCGGCGTTCGGATCGAAGAACGGCGGCTGCAGGATGGCGGCCGGGAACACGATCTCGTTGAGACCCGGGTTGTAATAGGCATTGACCGTCATCGGCGTCATACCCCACTCGTCGCGATCGATCGGCTGCCCGAGCTTTGCGAGGTTGCGGTCGTACTCGAACGCCGAGGCGCGCGCGTCGTTGCCGACCGGGTCACCCGCGGTGACGACCAGCTTCGAGTAGTCGCGCCACTTCTTCGGATAGCCGATCTTCGGGTTGTAGGTGGCGAGCTTCTGCTTGGCCTTCGCCTTGGTCTCCGCACCCATCCAGGTCAGGCCGTCGAGACGCTGGCCCATCGCGACGAGCAGGTTCTTGACCAGCTCGTCGGCCTGGGCCTTGGTCTCGGCGGTGAAATACTTGTCGACGTACAGCTTGCCGACCGTTTCGCCCATCGCGCCGGTGACCTCGTCCACGCCGCGCTTCCAGCGCTCCTTGTTCTCCGGCGTGCCGGTGAGCGCCGTGCCGTAGAACGCGAATCGCGCATCGACGAATCGCTTCGGCAGGTACGGCGCGGTCGCCGACAGCAGGCGGACCGTCAGGTAGTCGCGCCACGCCGCGATTGGCTGGCTCTTGACGATCTTCGCCGTGCCCGCGATCGCGCTCGGCTGGTTGACGTTGAACGCGGTCGCCTTCGCGAGCCCGACGCCTGCCACCCACGACTTCCAGTCGAAGCCGGGGGCGAGCTTCTGCAGCTCGGCGAGCGTCAGCTTGTTGTAGGTCTTCTGCGGATCGCGATTCTCGACGCGGGTCCAGTGCACCGCCGCGAGCTTCTCCTCGAGACCGTAGACCGCGGCCGCGCGCTTCGCCGAGTCCTTCATGCCGGAAAGGCCCAGCATGGTCTCGAGGTACTTCTTGTAGCCCTCGCGCTTGGCCTCGAAGTTCTTGTTCTTGGCGTCGTACATGTCGCGATCGGGGAGGCCGAGGCCGCTCTGCGAGATGATCGCGATGTACGACTCGGGATCCTTGTCGTCCTGACCGACGTAGGTCGCGACCGGGCCACCGCGGCCGATCCGCGAGCTGTTCGCGAACGCGGCGATCAGGCCCTTCTGATCCTGGATCTTCGCGATCGCATCGAGGTCCGCCTGGATCGGCTTGATGCCGGCAGCCTCGATCGCCGCCTCGTCCATGAAGCTGCCGAAGTAGTCAGCGACCTTCTGGGCCTCGGGACCACTCGCGCTCTTCGCGCTCATGATGATCGACTTGGTCCGCTCGTCGCTCTTGTCGCTGAGCACGGTGAACATGCCGTAGTTCGACTTGTCGGCGGGGATCGGTGTGTTCTTCAACCACGCGCCGTTCGCGTACTCGTAGAAGCTGTTGCCGGGTGTCGCCTTCGGGTTCATGCCCTTGGCATCGAAGCCCCAGGCTCCGATCTCGGGACGGCCCTTGCTCGTCGGCGGCGTTGGCGCTTCCGGCGCGGGAGCGCTCGCGGTGGGGCCCGGCTCCGTCGGCGGAGCGGACATGGTCGGCGCGGGTGCGGACTTCGATCCGCACGCTGCCAGGAACAGGGTCGCTGCGATCAGCTTGTTCGTCACGGTTGGCTCCGGGTTTGTCGTGGCGCGTGCGTACCAAGACCACCAGTTTTTGAACAGTGCGACCGCTCCGCGACCACGTGCGACACCACCCCGCGCACCTACCTGCAGGTGGTTGGGGGAGTTGCTGGGTGCTGGCCCGCCCGTAACGCACACCCGTCGAGCCCGCGTCCCTCGGAAGCTAGCCCTGCCGCATTTTGCGGCACCCCAAAATCGGATCGATCGGACGGGCTGAAAATCTGTACGATCGTAGAGTTCGATCATGGTGGAGGCGGCTGAACCGATGCGGATCAAGAGCGTGCTCGTCCTCGACGACGACGAGCGCACCCTGGCCGCAATGGCCCGCACGTTCCGGCAGTCGCGCAAGGTGTTCACGGCGAACAACTGCCTCGATGCAGAGGCGGTCGCGCGGCGCGAGCGTCCCGATCTGATCGTGGTCGATCTGCGCGTCGGCAGCAGCTCGGGAATCGATGTCGTGCGTCATCTCAAGGCCGAGATGCCGGAGAGCCACTTCGTGCTGGTCAGCGGATACCTCACGGTCGATGCCACGGTCGCGGCGGTGCGAGCCGGTGCAGACGTGGTGATGACCAAGCCGGTGACCGGTGGCGAGATCGTGCGGCGCGTCGAAGATCATGCCAGCGAGCCGCTCGCCACCCCCCAGACACCGACGCTCGCGCAGGCCGAGTCCGAGCACATCGCGCGCGTGATGAGCGATTGCAACGGCAACATCTCCGAGGCCTCGCGCCGGCTCGGCATCTATCGCAGCTCGCTGCAGCGGCGCCTGCGCCGGCTCGGTCACCGTTCGTAGCTACAGCAGCTTCGTGATCGCGGCCTCGACGGCATCGAATTGATCCGCGCCGACCTGGACGTGGCGGACCACGCCGGCCTTGTCGATCACGACGAGCATCGGCACCGCGAACCGCAGGTACTGCTGGCCGATCAGGTCCTCGCGATCGATCCCGATCGCATAGCTCAGCGGGTGGTCCGCGAGGAACTCCTTCACCGTCGCCTCGTCTTCGGAGGTCAGGCCGACGATCCGCAGGCCGCGCGCGCCATAGCTGGTCTGCCAGCGATCGAGGTATGGCATCGTCATCGCGCACGGTCCGCACCACGTGGCCCAGAAGTCGACGACCACCACGTGACCTGCCAGATCCTGGAGCGCCGGCGAGTACGCGCCGGCGACTCGCTGCGCCGCGAACGGCGGTGCGGGCTTGCCGAGCAGAGTCTGCTTCGAGAGCTCGTCGATGT